>ONBN01000047.1 GCA_900316115.1 uncultured Eubacteriales bacterium | reverse complement strand
CTCATCCATAGTCTTTAGTCCTCCTTGAAAAAATCAATTGTTTTTTTCAAGTATGGACTAAAATCAACTATTAAGAAAGGCGAGCGTTTTTACGCTTACGTCCATATTACTACAATGAGCATTTTGATAATGAACTGAATTTTGCACGAGATGTATATAAACTTCTTAGCATATAATTTCTGTCAAAAACCTATAGTTGTGGAAAAGAGTCTTTGTCCTTTTTGTGGGCAAAAAGTAATTTACCTAAAAATAGAAAACTAAAAATGTGTGACGGATGAAGTGACCAGACTTGGTTGCAGTATGATAGCAGAAGAATAGGAATCTTATGATGAACTGCTGCGTGAAAGAGAAGGCCTGCGCCAGGGCTGGTACATTGTCCGCAAGGATAAAACATCTCTTTTGACAAGTCTTGGAGAAGTTTTATGTAAAGAGGCGCTAATGAATAAACTGTATAGACATAGATGATGCGGAATATCCCGCCCTTATTAACACAAAATATTTTGGTGAAATCTATGAAAGGCAGGAAGTAATAAGCAGATTTTGTGGAGAAAACTTTGATTCTGAAACAAATCTCAAGGAAACTCTTTATTAATTTCCGACAGTAAGTTTACACGACCGTTATTAAGAAACTGAATGACAACAGTAATGAACAATGCTATAATATATTCATAAGGAATCGGAGGTGGCTGACGGATGAATGTACAGAAAAAGGAAGATTGTGCCATTTTAAAAAGTGATCATCAGTATACTATTTTTACTTTTAGAAATCAAGTGATTCGATTTGTAACTTCTTCGAAATTAGAAAAATATACAAGTATTAAAGAATGGGATCATGGCTACCTGGTTGTAACTGCAAAATATAAAAACCTTAATGAAATGGAAGAGTATATCGATCTGATACCAATTTTGCAGAATTTATATTATGATGTTGATGAGTTTTTAAATCCGATCAAGGAGGTTCGCATTGACTATGCAGCTTGATATTAAAAATATAGCCGATAAAGCAGACATGATTATTAATGGATATGCTTTTACGCAGGAAAATAAATATATTCGTGTTCTTAATCTGAATCAGTTAAATCATGCTGCCGTGATTTATAATAATAAAATTGTCGAAACGAACATGGACGATATCGAAAATCAAATTGTATTGGATTACTATTTGAATAACAAACAATTTATGGAGGAGTAACCGTGCCAAAATATTATGAATTTAAAGTATGCGGTTATTACCTGTATTATACCGCAAGCTGCGTGATCGAAGCAATGCATGTACATGCAAGTGATAGAAAATTGACCGAAGCCGGTTCAGCTAAATTTTTTGTAAAAAGTAACGGTGATACCACCGTGGAAAAGCAGGGAACTCTTACAGAACGTGAAGTACGAAAAATAAGAGCCTTCATAAAAGAGCATTATAAGGAAATGTACTTGAAATGGATAGAATTATCTGACACTGGATTTTATGGAGAAAAATAATGTCATCGATATGATTTGCGTATAGTGAAATAATGAAAAATTATTATAGATGGATAGGTTCGCTTTTGACCTGTCCTTTTGTAGAATATAAATTATTTCATGCTTGTATGAAAGGGAACAATTTGTACATGGCAAATAATATTGAAGAAAATTATCCTAATTTAACATGGCGCAATTCGCTGTATGCAATGATGAAGTAGGTGCCTTTAAAGAAGATGTGAATTATCATCAAATAAAAGCGTCAATGAACAAAGCCATCAAGTTTATTTGACGGTGAAGGAGATATTATTCATGACAGACTCCCAGTGGAGATCATCGGACCACTTACGGAAAAGGAATAGATTGTTCAAATGAGTCGTTTGCAAAGTCGATTTTCCGGATTTTTCCGAATAAAAATAATATACTTGAACTTCTAAGAGATTCTGTTTATAATAAAAACACTGTTAATGGTCATGTTTTTCCTGTATCAAAATGGTCTCACGCATTTTCAGATGCTGAGGTTATTTTTTTGCTTGAAAATAGAAAAGTGTCCCATGAAAGGAATAGTATGAGAAAATTAGCACTTAGTGATGAGATATTACTCAGCGTTGACAAAGCTGCCCGGTATATCGGCGGGGAAGTCAATTCTGTGATGAAAATGGACGAGGAGGGGAACATTGACCCAAATGTAAAGGTACGTGTTGCTTTCGACTTTCCAGATGTATATGAAATAGGCATGTCCAATCTGGGGATGATGCTTTTATATAATATGTTTAATGAGCGGGAAGATGTGTGGTGTGAACGTGTATTTTCTCCATGGATGGATCTGGATAAGGTGATGCGTGAGAAAAACATTCCGCTGTTTGCCCTGGAATCCCAGGATCCAATCCGCCAGTTTGATTTCCTGTGCATTACCTTAGGATATGAAATGTGCTATACCAATGTACTTCAGACATTAGATCTGTCTCATATACCGCTGCTTGCCAAAGACAGGGATGATTCATGTCCCATTGTGGTAGGAGGCGGTGCATGTGCTTACAATCCGGAACCGCTGGCAGACTTTTTTGATCTTTTTTATATTGGCGAGGGCGAGACAGTTTATGATGCATTGTTTGATGCTTATAAGGCAAATAAAGAAGCTGGTGGAACACGGGAAGATTTTCTGATAATGGCAGCGCAGATCCCTGGGATTTATGTACCTGCATTTTATGATGTGACTTACCATGAGGATGGCACCATTGCTTCATTCCAGCCGAACCGGCCAGAAGCGCCCAGAACGATCCAGAAGCAGCTGATCATAGATATGGAAAAGGGCTACCGCTCCATTAAGAAACCGGTGGTTCCCTTTATTAAGGCAACACAGGACAGAGTGACGCTGGAAATACAGAGAGGCTGTATCCGTGGCTGCAGATTCTGTCAGGCGGGGATGATCTATCGTCCTACCAGGGAGCGTGATATCCAGACACTGAAGGATTCTTCAAGAGAGATGCTGGAAAGCACAGGACATGAAGAAATTTCCTTAAGTTCCTTAAGTTCCAGCGATTATTCACATCTTCCGGAACTGGTAAATTTCCTGATTGATGAATTTAAGGAAAGGGGCGTGAATATTTCCCTTCCATCTCTCAGGATTGATGCATTTGCCCTGGATGTTATGAGTAAGGTGCAGGATATTAAGAAAAGCAGCCTGACATTTGCCCCTGAGGCAGGCTCACAAAGGCTTCGTAATGTAATCAATAAGGGTCTTACAGAAGAAAATATTATGCAGGGTGCTGCAGATGCCTTTCTTGGCGGGTGGAATAAAGTAAAGCTGTATTTCATGCTGGGACTTCCTACAGAGACAGAAGAAGATATGAAAGGGATTGCTCATCTTGCAGAAAAGATCGCAGAGGAATATTATGATTTGATTCCCAAGGAAAAACGCCATGGAAAGATCCAGATCACTGTCAGCACATCTTTCTTTGTACCAAAGCCATTTACCCCTTTCCAGTGGGCTGGAATGTACACAGAACAGGATTTTATTGACAAGGCAAAAGTAGTAAAGGATGAGATCCGTGCACAGCTGAATCAAAGAAGTATCCGTTATAATTGGCATGAGCCGGATGTAACTGTACTGGAAGGTTTTCTTGCTAGAGGAGACAGGCGTGCATCACAGGTAATCCTGAAAGCTTATGAAAAGGGCGCCATCTATGATGCCTGGTCAGAATCCTTTGACTATAATATATGGAAGGAAGCCTTTGCAGAAACAGGGATTGATATTGATTTCTATACATTGCGTGAACGCAGTACAGATGAAATCCTTCCATGGGATTTTATTGATGCAGGTGTGAAAAAGCAATTCCTGATCCGGGAATGGGAACAGGCCCATAAAGAAACTGTAACACCAAACTGCAGACAGAAATGTTCCGGCTGCGGAGCCGCTCGTTATAAAGGAGGTGTGTGTCTTGAAGGTAAGAATTAAATTTACAAAAGAAGGACCGATCAAGTTTGTTGGTCATCTGGACACCATGCGTTACTTCCAGAAAGCAATCCGCAGGGCAGGGCTTCCAGTGGCATTTTCCGGCGGATACAGTCCGCATATGATCATGTCATTTGCTGCACCTCTTGGTGTAGGTGTTGAAAGCCTGGGAGAGTATTTTGACCTGGAACTTACAGAGACAGTACCTACCTCTAGGATCAGGGATCTTCTGGATGCTCAGATGACAGAAGGTGTACATGTTTTAAGCGCAAGACAGGTAGAAGAAGGAAAAGCCGGAAAGGCAATGTCTCTTGTGGCAGCAGTTGATTACTATGTGGTATTCAGAGAAGGAAAAGAGCCTAAGTGTGCATGGCGTGAGAAAATCCAGGAGTATTTGGCACAGCCGGAGATCCTTGTAACAAAGGAAACGAAAAAAGGCACAAAAGAGGTTGATATCCGTCCTTATATTTATCAGATGGAACTTCAGGAACAGGGCATATTTATGAAGCTGGCATCTGCAAGTTCTAATTATACAAAGCCGGAAGCAGTTATGAACAGTTTCTGCAGCTGGATGAAAGAAGAGATGGCTGAGTTTCCATGGATGATCAAAAGGCTGGAAGTATATGCAGATCTTGGCGATGAAGGCGACCATCGTTTTGTTACTTTGGAAGCATTAGGTGAAGAAATTGAGTAAACTTATTATCACCCGGATGGAGATAAGCGGGGTTTCCTGCAGTGTATGTGTTCTTACAGAAGATCAGAAGATCATGGAGATCCAGCCGGAGCCGGAAAACAGGAAATCTATTCTTGATAATATTTATGTTGGCCAGGTGGAAAACGTAGCTGCCAATATTCAGGCTGCATTTGTGCGGATCGCACCGGATGTAAGAGGTTATCTTCCGTTGGAAGAAGGAAAAAAAGCGATTTTCAGTGCTGGAAGAGTTGCAGATAACCGTCCCCTTCGGCCGGGAGATGAACTGCTTGTACAGGTAAGCAGAGATGCCATGAAGGGAAAACTTCCTGCATTGTCTGGAAATCTGAATTTTACCGGAAAATATCTGGTATTGACTACAGGTGATAAGAAATTCGGCCTTTCAAAAAAACTGCGTGTGGAAGACAGGAAAAGACTTTCCACTTGGTTTGCTGATGAAATCCAGAAACCTGATAAAGAGTACGGCCTGATCGTTCGGACCAATGCGGCAGAAGCAGAAAAAGAAGAACTGGAAAAGGAATTAAAATATCTTCAGGAAATGTATCAGAAAGTTGCTGTAAATGGCCGCAGCCGTACCTGCTGCAGTCTTCTGTATCAGCCGGAACCGGAATATATACAAAGGATCCGGGATACTTACAGACAGGATCTGGAAGAGATCATTACGGATATTCCGGAATATCACCAGCAGATCCATACCTATCTGGAAGAGAACAGTTCACCTGAGCTTTCCAAGCTTCGTATGTATACAGATAGACTGCTTCCTCTTTATAAGCTGTACAGGATCGAATCAGCCATTGATGAGATCTGGCATGAAAAAGTATGGCTGAACAGCGGCGGCTTTCTTGTGATCCAGCAGACAGAAGCGTTTGTTTCCATTGATGTGAATACTGGAAAGTTTACAGGAAAGAAAAAGGTTCAGGAAACCTACCGTAAGATCAATCTGGAGGCAGCCGGAGAAATTGCCAGACAGCTGCGGCTTCGGAATCTTTCCGGGATTATCCTGATTGACTTTATTAACATGGAAAATCCTGACCATATAGACGAGCTTTTCCATGTACTGAAGAAATATTTGAAAAAGGATCCTGTCCGCTGTAAAGCAGTGGATATCACGCCTTTGAACATTCTGGAAATGACCAGGAAAAAAGTACGCAGGCCTGTGATCGAGGATCTGATGGAACTAAGCGGGAAAAATATATCGTAAAAAACGAGAAAATATATTGACGAACCTGGGAAGGTCTGTTATTATAAACTAGTATGCCGCACAAAGAGGTTGAAGTGTTTCTGTATTGTGCAGAGACCACCATATTTGGCGAGTAATGTTATAGGAGGTGCCACAGATGTACGCAATTATTGCAACAGGTGGTAAACAGTACAAAGTTGCTGAAGGCGACGTAATCAGAGTTGAGAAGCTCGGAGTTGAAGCTGGTGAGACCGTTACTTTTGACAATGTTATTGCTGTCAGCAATGACGGTATGAAAGTAGGCGAGGCTGTGAAAGATGCCAGTGTTACCGCTTCTGTAGTTGAGAACGGAAAGGCTAGAAAAGTCATCGTTTACAAGTACAAAAGAAAAACTGGATATCACAAGAAAAACGGTCACAGACAGCAGTACACCAAAGTTAAGATCGAAAAGATTAATGGTTAATCTGGTGTCATTATGATCACAATTACAGTTAAAAAGAGAAATGGTTCATATATAGAGTTCCGTTCCAGTGGACATGCAGGGTATGCCGAAAGCGGACAGGATATTGTGTGTGCCGCTGTTTCAGCGCTGATCATCAATACTGTCAATTCTCTGGAGACATTTACAAAGGAGAAGTTTCAGGCAAAGGACAAAGATGGATATGTATCCATTTTGTTTCAGCAAAGCCCTAATACTCCAGAAGGGAAACTTCTTATGGATTCATTGATTCTCGGCTTAACAGAAATTGAGCATAATTATAACAATCGATATTTGACATTAAAAGTCAAGGAGGTGTAACAACGATGATGAAAATGAACCTTCAGTTATTCGCACATAAAAAGGGAGTTGGTTCCACAAAGAACGGTCGTGATTCCGAGTCCAAGAGATTAGGTGCGAAGAGAGCAGACGGACAGTTTGTTAAAGCTGGCAACATTCTTTACAGACAGCGTGGAACAAAGATTCACCCAGGTGAAAACGTAGGCTGCGGTAAAGACTATACATTATTTGCACTGACCGATGGTGTTGTAAGATTCACCAGAAAGGGTCGTGACAAGAAGCAGGTTTCTATCGTTCCGGTAGAGGCAGAGTAATTATAGGTAGCAGAAGGCTTCAAATCTGTCATGGGTTTGGAGCCTTTTCTTTCATAATAAAAAAGTAGGAGTATTCTATGTTTGCAGACAGAGCAACGATCATCATCCGTTCCGGTAAGGGCGGTGATGGACATGTAAGCTTCCGCAGAGAGAAATATGTTCCGGATGGCGGCCCGGATGGCGGCGACGGCGGAAATGGCGGAGATGTAATATTTGAAATAGATGAGGGACAGAATACCCTGGGCGATTACAGACACAAAAGAAAATATAAGGCCGGAGACGGAGAAGAGGGCGGAAAGAAGCGCTGCCACGGATCCAACGGCAGTGACGTTGTTCTGAAGGTTCCGGAAGGAACTGTGATCATGGATGCCCAGTCCGGTAAAGTGATTGCAGATATGTCCGGTGAGAACAGACGCCAGGTTGTATTAAAGGGTGGACATGGGGGTAAGGGAAACCAGCATTATGCTACACCTACCATGCAGGTGCCAAAGTATGCACAGCCAGGACAGCCAGCCCAGGAACTGGAGGTCCTTCTGGAACTTAAGGTAATTGCGGATGTGGGACTTGTAGGATTTCCAAATGTAGGCAAATCAACCTTCCTTTCCCGTGTTACCAATGCCAGACCCAAGATTGCCAATTATCATTTCACTACTCTCAGTCCTAATCTGGGTGTTGTAGATACAGAGAATGGCGGATTTATTATAGCAGATATCCCAGGACTGATCGAAGGTGCATCAGAAGGTGTGGGGCTGGGACATGAGTTCCTTCGTCACATTGAGCGTACCCGTGTGATCATCCATATTGTAGATGCAGCATCTACAGAGGGAAGAGATCCGGTAGAGGATATTTATAAGATCAATAAAGAACTGGAAGCGTATAACCAGGAAATTGCTTCCAGACCGCAGGTGATCGCAGCCAACAAGATTGATTGTATTTATGACAATGGGGAAGAGGATCCTATCTGGCGCCTGAAAGAGGAATTTGAGCCAAAGGGGATTAAGGTATATCCGATTTCAGCGGTAACAGGCCAGGGAGTGCGGGAACTTCTTTTCCATGTAAAAGAGCTTTTGGATGCCTGCCCACGCAAATCCATTGTATTTGAACAGGAATTTTTCCCTGAGGATGCACTAGTGTCAGAGAATCTTCCATTTACAGTGGAAGCTGATCCTGAAGATTCTTCCGTATTTGTTGTGGAAGGCCCGCGTATTGAGAAAATGCTGGGTTATACCAATCTGGACTCTGAGAAAGGCTTCGCTTTCTTCCAGAAATTCCTGAAAGAGGGCGGTATTCTGGAAGAACTGGAAAAGGCCGGGATACAGGATGGAGATACTGTACGTATGTATGGTTTTGAGTTTGATTATTATAAATAATATCCAGGGAAAGGAGGAGCATAAATGACTACAAAGCAGAGAGCATATCTGAAAAGTCTTGCAATGACAATGACACCGATCATGCAGCTTGGAAAAGGCGGCCTTACTCCGCAGAATACAGCTGCTGTAGAAGAGGCTCTTGCAGCCAGGGAACTGATCAAGATCAGTGTTCTTCAGAACTGCATGGAGGATCCAAAGGAAATGGCTCAGGTTCTTTCAGAACGTACCCATTCCCAGGTGGTTCAGGTGATCGGCAAGAAAATTGTATTATACAGAGAGGGTAAAGACGATAAGAAGAAAATCGTCCTTCCTGGTAAGAAATAAGTATTTTATCTGGAGGTCTGACAAATGGAGCGCAAAAGAAAGCGGATCGGGATTATGGGCGGAACCTTTGACCCTATCCATATGGGTCATCTGATCCTTGGTGAAAAAGCTTACGAGCAGTTTTCGCTGGATCAGGTACTTTTCATGCCGGCAGGCAATCCTCCCCATAAGCAGAACCGTGCAGGAAGAGCCAGTGATGAACAGCGGGTGGAAATGGTCCGCCGTGCCATCAGTGGAAATCCTCATTTTGCTTTATCTCTTACTGAAATGAATGAGGAAGGGTATACCTATACTTATCGGACTCTGGAAAATTTAAAGAGAGAGAATCCGGATACAGATTACTATTTTATCATTGGTGCAGATTCACTGTTCTCCTTTGACACATGGATGGAGCCAGGGCGGATCTGCCAGGCCTGCACACTTGTGGTTGCAGTCAGGAACCATATGCCGGTCACGAAGCTTCATATGGAAGTGGAGCGGCTTACAGGCAAATATCAGGGGCGTTTTCTTCTGTTGGATACAATGAATATAGATGTTTCCAGCCAGCTTCTGCGTAAGTGGTGCAGGGAGCATAAAAGCCTGCGGTATTATGTGCCGGATCCGGTGATCTCTTATATAGAAGAGAACCATATTTATCACAGAGGTGATGAAAATTGAAGAAAGAAGTACAGACCATGGAACAGTATGATTTTGGAAAAATAGAAAAGAAACTGGCAAAGTATCTTGATCAGCAAAGGTTTATGCATACGATGGGTGTGATGTATACCAGTGCAAGTCTTGCCATGGCCCATGGATGTGATCTGCAAAAAGCACAGGCTGCGGGACTGCTCCACGACTGTGCAAAATGCATACCAAATAAAAAGAAATTAAAGCTTTGCAGCAAAAACAAGATTCCTGTAACTGATTTTGAAAAAGCCCATCCTTTTTTGCTGCATGCAAAGCTTGGCGCATACATTGCCAGAGAAAAGTATCATATTACAGATCCTGAAATATTGTCAGCCATTACCTGGCATACCACAGGAAAGCCGGAAATGAATCTTCTGGAGAAGATCGTTTATATTGCAGATTATATAGAGCCTATGCGTGATAAGGCTCCCAATCTGCCTAAGATCCGTAAGATCGCATTCCAGGATCTGGATGCATGTATGTATGAAATTTTGAAAGATACCCTTGCCTATCTGGACACAGATCCGGATGCTATTGATGAAATGTCCAGAAAAGCCTTTATTTATTATAATGACTTACAGAAAGGAAAGGTGCAGACTAAATGACTACAGAAAAACAGATGGCGCAGCTTGCATGTCGTGCGTTAGATGAGAAAAAAGGAAAAGACATTAAGGTGATCGATATCCATGATGTTTCCGTGATCGCAGATTATTTTGTAATTGCCAGCGGTTCCAATCAGAACCAGGTACAGGCAATGGTTGACAATGTAGAAGAGCAGCTTGGCCGTGCAGGTTTTGAACCGAAGCAGGTAGAAGGTATGCGTAATTCCAGCTGGATCCTTATGGATTATGGCGATGTGATCGTTCATGTATTTGATGAAGAGAACCGTCTTTTCTATGACCTGGAAAGAATCTGGCGTGATGGAAAAACATTAGATATGGAAGAGTTCCTGAAATAAATCTTATGATTGATTGAAGATATCCTCGTCATTGACGGGGATATTTCATTTCCTTTCACCCCGCAAAAATCGATTTATCGTGATACTCTATTATTCTACCATAAAAATTAAAGCTGGTGTAAAAAATCACGCTGACTCTATCTGGCGAAATTCAGAACGAACATATTTTCCGAATATTTGTTTGCTTTTAATGGGAATCTGTGGTATGATAAGAAAAAGTACAGTAACTGTGAAGATACTGAACAGTTACACAGCACGTAATTGACGGAGGTATCCTTATGGCATATGGCAAAATCAGCAAGAAACAGCAGGAAATACTTGACTATATAAAGAATGAGATCCTGAACCGTGGTTTTCCACCGGCGGTCCGTGAGATCTGTGAGGCAGTTCATCTGAAGTCCACTTCTTCTGTTCATGCTCATCTGGAAGCTCTGGAGAAGAATGGCTATATCCGCAGAGATGCCACCAAACCCAGAGCTATTGAGATTATAGATGACAATTTTAACCTTGTACGCAGGGAAGTGGTGAATGTTCCTCTGGTTGGTACAGTTGCAGCAGGGCAGCCTATCCTTGCAGTAGAGAATATTGAGGGATATTTTCCCATTCCGGCAGAGATCATGCCAAATGCCCAAAGCTTTATGCTGAAGGTCAAAGGAGAAAGTATGGTCAACGCAGGTATCCTTGACGGTGATCAGGTACTTGTGAAACAGCAGCCTACCGCTTCTAATGGAGACATTGTAGTAGCGCTTGTGGATGATTCTGCCACTGTAAAGACTTTCTACAAGGAGAACGGCTATTATCGCCTTCAGCCGGAGAACGACTCCATGGATCCCATCATCATTCATGGTGATATCCAGATCCTTGGCAAGGTTTTTGGTGTATTCCGGGTCTTCCAGTAATCAAAGTATTCTGTAGTCAGGGTCGTTGTATCCTGATTTCAAAATACCGGGGTCGTTTTCCATATATCAGCTGAAAAATGGCCTCGGTACTTTTATATCATATTATTTTACATAATACTTTTATTGACAACTACGCCTCTAAACAGTAACATGGCATGGCCTGATATAAAAATAAGGAGTTCTTGTGAACTTTCTGCCAGCTCCTTGTTTTTGTCCAGGAAAAATGTTACAATATTTCGGAATGAAATCCGAGAAGAGAAAAAAGGAGGCATTTGTTTGCCTAGTCAGAATCAGAATTTTTCCCATAAAATCACAGAGCATCTTGTAAAACTGAGAAAAATATTCAGTCTGAATATAGGAACTGCTATTTTCGGCGTGCTTTTTCTATATATGATCATCAGTGCATTTATGTATCTTACATCTTCCCATATAGAGTCTTACCAGGTGGCGTCTGGTCCCCTTTCCAGGAATGAGACTTATACAGGTCTTTCCCTGCGGGAGGAAAGCGTATGTAAGGCAGATTCCAGTGGTTATGTGAATTATTACGCCAGGGAAGGGAGCAAGATCAATGCAGGTGGTGCTGTATATGGACTGAGTTCTACCAAGGTTCCAGAGTCCCAGGTATCCCTCAGTGCAGAAGAGCTGTCTAATATCCGCAGTGATATGTTAAGCTTTTCCAAAAGCTTTTCCCCAAGTAAATTTAATTCCACATACAGTTTTAAATATCAGCTGGAGGGTGAGATCCTTCAGTATGCCGGAGTTACACAGGAGACATCTGTTGCCGCTGTAACAGATGAATATGGCAATGTGGTCAGTGATTCCTCATCACAGGTTGTGACTTTAGGAAATCAGAACATCAGTAAGGCACCTGCAGACGGCATCGTTCTTTACTCCAAAGACGGCTATGAGAGTAAGACGGTTGATGACCTGACAGCTGAGGATTTTAACCAGAATTCCTATCAGGAAACTGACCTGAAGACTCAGACTCAGGTAAAAACCGGTGATCCTGTGTATACCATTATCACGGATGAGAGATGGAGTCTTTTGATCCCTCTTAGTGAGAAGCAGGCTGTAAAGCTGGCAGACCGTACAGCTATCCGTGTGAAATTCCTGAAAGACGATATGACTCAGACCGGTGATTTTTCCATTATTACCATTGACGGAAGCAAATATGGGAAGATTGATTTCAGCAAAGGCCTGATCCGTTATGCATCTGACCGTTTTCTGGATATAGAGCTTGTGACTAATACTACCAGTGGCTTAAAGATTCCGCTTACATCTATTGTTTCAAAGGAATTTTATACAGTGCCAGCTGCTTATGCCACCAAGAATGAAGGCAGTTCCGATATTGGATTTATGCTTGCAGATAAAAATAAAGACGGTAAAGATGTAACCACCTTTGTCACCCCACGTATATACGCCAGACTGGCAGATCCTGTGACTGATGATTCTCAGGAAGCTACCTATACATATTATATTGATAAAAGTTCTTTCAAAGAGGGAGACGCTATACTGAAACCGGATTCCCAGGAAAAATATATTATCGGGAACACGGAAATGCTGGAGGGAGTCTACTGCATTAATCAGGGATATGCTGTTTTCCGCAGAGTAGAGATCATAGACCAGAATGAGGAATATGCCATTGTATCCAAGAATACGGATTACGGTCTGGTACGATACGACCATATTGTGAAGGACGCATCAAAAGTTAAAGAAGAAGATATACTTTATTAATCAGAAGGAGGCTTATAGATGTTAGCAGACAATTACGGACAGGTTCTTAAAAATATTCAGGATGCCTGCCAGGCTGTAGGAAGAGATCCAAAAGAAGTAACACTTGTGGCAGTAAGCAAAACAAAGCCTGTTGAAATGCTTCAGCAGGTATATGATGCAGGAGCCAGAGTTTTTGGTGAAAATAAAGTACAGGAGATCATGGATAAATACGACCAGCTGCCGGGAGACATCCGCTGGCAGATGATCGGTCATCTTCAGCGCAATAAGGTAAAGTACATTGTAGATAAGGTAGACATGATCCATTCTGTAGATTCTTATCGTCTTGCACAGACCATTGAGACAGAAGCAGCCAAGAAAAATGTAACCGTTTCTGTGCTTCTGGAGGTAAATGTTGCAGAGGAAGAAAGTAAGTTCGGCCTGAAAATGGATGAGGTACTGCCTCTTGTACAGCAGATTTCTGAATTACCTCATGTGCAGGTAAAAGGGCTTATGACCATTGCACCCTTTGTTTCAAATCCAGAGGATAACAGGGAAATTTTTCGCAAATTAAAAAAATTAAGTGTTGACATTGAAGCTAAAAACATTAATAATACTACTATGGGTGTCCTGAGTATGGGGATGACCGGCGATTATATGGTTGCTGTACAGGAGGGCGCCACCATGGTACGTGTGGGAACAGGTATTTTTGGTGAACGGAATTATTCAGCAGATAAGTAAGATTGGAGATTAAAATGGGCGTTTTAGATAAATTTTTAGATGCGATCAAGTTAAATGATGATTACGATGATGATGAATTTCTGGATGAAGATCTGGATGGGGCAGATGATGATTTCCTTGATGATGAAGAGGAAGATCGCCCTAAGAAGAAATTCTTTGAGAAATTTGCAAAGAAGAAATCATCCGATGATGAATTTGACGAGTTCGAGGATTTTGACGATGCACCTGCCAAGAGTCCGGTAAAGGCTACAGCAGCTGCTAAGGCAGCTCCTGCAAAACAGACAGAGAAGACAGACAAGCCGGTTCGTTCCGCTGCACCATCCTCCAAGATTACACCTATGAGAAGTAGCCGCAGATCCGGGCAGTCCCAGAATGTTGAAGTATGTGTGATCAAGCCTTCCTCTATGGAGGATACCAGAGAGATCGCAGATACACTCCTTGACAATTCTACAGTGATCCTGAATCTGGAGGGAATTGATGTAGAGCTTGCACAGAGGATCATTGTTAGGCGGATCTGTTCCGTCTGTGAGAGCAGGTTATTAATCCAAATGGAAAAAGATGAATTTTTACTTAAGAGGATCCGTGAGCTGGCAAAGCTGTCCTATCAGCGTGATATCGTCACCTTCTCGGATTTTCTTAATTTAAACGAACAGAATATGGTACATAGCCAGAAACTCCAGGAACTGGGTGTTGTAGTGGAGTTTTACGGCGGCTATGAGAATGCTGAGCGTCAGATGGTTGCTTTTCACCCTGATGCTCTTATGTTTCAGTGGGAATATCCGGTAGATTGTATCCGCATTACCCCTAAAGCCTTAAAATTTTCAGAAGCACTGACCCACAGGGATTATCTTGGTGCGATCCTGAACCTTGGAGTAGACAGAAGCGTTGTAGGAGATATTCTTGTAGATGGCAATACAGCCTGGTTTTTCTGCCTTTCCAAAATGACCGGATTCTTCCTTGAGAATCTGTGCAGAGTGCGCCATACTACCGTTTTAGCAGAGAAGGTAGAAGATCCGGGCCTGATACCAAAGCCTCATTTTCAGGAGATTCAGGGTACCTGTTCCTCAGTACGGCTGGATACACTGATCGCTCTTGCTTTTGGAGCATCCCGCAGCAGCATGGTTTCTTATATAGAAGGGGGACTTGTTTTTGTAAATGGCAAGCTGGTAACATCTAACGGACATGAGCCTAAAGAAGGCGATATTATTTCTGTAAGGGGCAAAGGCCGTTTTATTTATGACGGAGTAGCCAGACAGACGAAGAAAGGCCGGAACAGTATTACGATTCGTAAGTATATTTGATGGAGGTATTATGGCAGAAGAAAAATTACTTGTAAAAAGAGATGGTGATTTTCATTATCCTATTTATTTTGAAGAAGACTTTTCCCATCTTTCCCAGACATTAAAAGATGAACAGATCGAAGGTAGGAAGATCTGTATTGTAGCAGATTCCAATACCGCCGCATTATATGGGGATGCAGTACAAAAGGAACTGGCCATGACAGCCTCTGAAGTATTTATGTTTGTTTTTCCAGCAGGGGAGCCAAATAAAAACCTTGATACTGTAAAAGATCTGTATCGTTTTCTGATCCAGCATGAAATGGACAGAACCGGGATTCTTGCAGCCCTTGGGGGAGGTGTTACCGGTGATCTTACCGGCTTTGGCGCAGCCACTTATCTTCGGGGTATTGATTTTATCCAGATTCCTACTACACTTCTTGCTCAAGTGGACAGCAGTGTAGGAGGCAAGACGGGCGTAGATTTTGAACAGTACAAGAATATGGTAGGTGCTTTTCATCAGCCAAGACTGGTTTATATGAATCTTTCTACCTTGAAGACCCTTCCGGCTAAAGAGTTCAGCTGTGGGATGGGGGAAGTGATCAAGACAGGGCTGATCTGTGATAAGGACTTTTTCCAGTATGTACAGAATTGCCAGGCAAAGGCTGCCAGGATGGATCTGTTAGTTCTTGCTTCCATGGTTCGCAGATGCTGCAGTATCAAAGCTGGCGTGGTAGAGCGTGATCCTAAAGAAAAAGGAGAGCGTGCCTTACTGAATCTTGGCCATACTATTGGTCATGCAGTTGAAAAGCTGAAAGATTTCCAGCTGCTTCATGGCCAGTGTGTAGGACTGGGACTGATTTCTGCTGGATATATTTCTATGAAGAGAGGACTTCTTACTGTAGATGAATATGAGCAGATTCGGAACTGTTGTGCATCCTATGGACTTCCACTTACTGTTTCCGGACTTGATCCACAGCAGGTACTGTCTGCTACCAGAAAAGACAAGAAAATGGTACAGGGACGTATTAAATTTATTTTCATGGACGGACTTGGCAAAAGTTTTATTTCCACAGATCTTACAGATGAGGAGATGCTTGCCGGGATCCGGGAGATCTGTGTATGACAGGACAGACACCTTTGTTTTCCGGGAAAAAGGCTTTGCTTTTCTGGATTTTACCTGTTATAGGACTTACACTGGTGGATCAGCTTACCAAGTATCTGGCAGTTGTTTTTCTAAAAAATACCAGTGGGAAGGTTCTGATCCCAGGAGTGTTGGAGTTATCTTACCTTGAAAATCGTGGCATGGCGTTTGGCATGCTTCAGGGGAAAATTCCTTTTCTTCTGATCATGTGTTTTTTCTTTCTTATACTTGCCCTGTATATTTATATCCGTATGCCTAAAACGGCTTATTACATCCCGCTGATGGTGTTGGATATGGTGGTATTTGCCGGTGCATTGGGTAATTTTGTGGATCGTTTTTTCAGGGAATATGTGGTGGATTTTATATATTTTTCCCTGATTGATTTTCCTACCTTTAATGTGGCAGATATTTATGTGGTCTGCGGAGGGATACTTACTGTACTGTTTGTGTTGTTTAAATACAAAGATGACAGGGATTTTGATTTTCTGAAATTTAATTCAAAGAGATAAGACATACAAGGCAAAATGAAAGGAGCCATGCATGGACAGTGTTACTTATTATGTATCCGGGGAGGAGAGTGGGCTTCGGATCGACCGTTATCTTGTTGAGAAAAATGCACATCTTTCAAGATCTTATATACAGAAGCTGCTGAAGAACCAGGAGATTTCCGTGAATGGACTTCCTGTAAAGGCAAATTATAAGGTACAGCAGGAAGATCAGATCCTTCTTATAGTCCCCGAACTTGAAGAGCCGGATATTCTTCCGGAAGATATTCCACTTGATATCCTTTATGAGGATGATGACCTGATGGTTGTAAATAAGCCTAAGGGCATGGTTGTACATCCAAGCGCAGGCCATTTATCCGGAACTCTTGTAAATGCTATTTTATACCACTGTCAGGGCCATCTTTCCGGGATCAATGGTGTGATGCGGCCGGGGATCGTCCACAGGATCGATATGGATACCACAGGAGCGATTCTTGTATGTAAAAATGATATTGCCCATAAAGACCTTGCAGAGCAGCTGAAGGAGCACACAATTAAACGACGGTACAGAGCCATTGTCAGTGGCAATCTTAAAGAAGATACAGGCAGGATCGAAGGTCCTATCGGGCGTCATCCTATAGACCGTAAGAAAATGGCCATTAATTACAAAAACGGCAAAGATGCAGCGACCCATTACCAGGTACTGGAGCGCTTTGGAAATGCTACTTATGTGGAGTGCCGCCTGGAGACAGGACGTACCCACCAGATCAGGGTCCATATGGCAAGTAAGGGACATCCACTTCTTGGAGATCAGGTTTACGGATCTGCCAAAAATCCTTATCATCTTCAGGGGCAGGCACTTCATGCCATGATCCTTGGGTTTGTACATCCCCGTACTGGAGAATATATGGAGTTTGAAGCACCTCTGCCTGAATATTTCACAAAACTTTTGGAAAAATTAAGAAAATAGTTGGCACTTCTGGCAAAATTGATGTATAATTGAAATATCAATTTATGCAGAAGGGAGTGGCTTAATATGAACAACAGCACAAGTTCAATTATAACCATCGGCCGTGAATACGGAAGTGCAGGAAGACAGATCGGACAGGAAGTGGCAAAGTACTTCGGTATCAAATGTTACGACAAGGAGCTTCTTGAGCATGCAGCCAATGACAGCGGCATTTGTAAAGAATTATTTGAGAATCATGATGAGAAACCAACAAACAGTTTTCTCTATTCTCTGGTAATGGATACTTATTCTTTTGGTTATTCTTCTGCTGGATTTACAGATATGCCTATGAACCACAAGGTTTTCCTTGCACAGTTTGAAGCCATTAAGAAGCTGGCAGGAGAGGGATCCTGTGTTATGGTAGGAAGATGTGCAGATTATGCACTTGCAGATAATAAAGATTGTTTCAGTGTATTTGTACATGCAGATCTTGACTGGCGTATCAACCGTATATCAGGCAAATACAATAAGACCTTAAAAGAAGCAAAGGATATAATCACAAAGACTGATAAGAGCCGTGCAAGCTATTATAATTATTATACCAATAAGAAATGGGGCTCTGCAGCAGGCTATACCCTTTGTGTAGACAGTGGGAAGCTTGGGATTTCAGGAGCAGCCCAGGCGATCATCCAGACCGTTCAGGTCTTTGATCAGTGTAAGCAGTAAGATCTATAGACATGCAGGAGAGGGCTGTCGCTGATGCGGCAGCCTTTTTAGAAGAGTTAGCGGAGGCATAATATTATATGAAATTTCGTTGGGACAGCAGGTATTTACGTTGGGGTGTGACAGCATTTGTAGTAATTGCAGCAAGTATGCTTTTTTATTACGGGATTTTCCATATGGGGACACTGATTTCCGGGATCCGGTATTTTATGGGGATCATGGCGCCTATTATTTATGGTATTTCCATTGCTTTTTTAATGAGTCCTATCGTAAATTTCTTGGAGCAGAAGGTGATTTATCCTCTTTTCAAAAAGAAAGATATTACCCTTCAGAAAAAAGGACAGAAGGTTGTTCGCTGGATCTGTGTGATTCTTTGTATCTGCTTTTTGTTTTTCGTAATTTACGCCCTTGTAATGATGATCCTTCCGGAACTGATCCGAAGCATCATGAATTTTATATACAGCTTTCCTGACTATGTAAATGCAGTAAGAAAGTTCCTTGAGTCCATTGTGGAAAAGGGATGGGATTTGGATGGGAATGCTTTTGACATTCTGAATCAGTCTTCACAGAAAGCCCAGAATTACCTTACTACCACAATACTTCCACAGATGCAGGGGATGCTTAAAAATGTATCCTCAGGATTTTTTGATATTCTTACGTTTCTTAAGAATTTTGTGATCGGAGCCATTGTTTCTCTGTACCTGATGGCAGACAAAGAGAAGTTTGTTGCAAAGGGGAAGATGATCACTTATGGCCTGTTTCCTGTAAAACAGGCGGATTTTATTATCCGTTCCATGCGTTTTACCAGCAAGACCTTTATTGGATTTATTACAGGAAAGATCCTGGATTCTGCTATTATCGGAGTATTGTGTTATATTGGCACCACACTTCTGGATATGCCATATGCAACCCTTGTAAGTGTAGTTGTAGGTGTTACCAATGTTATCCCGTTTTTCGGGCCTTACTTGGGAGCCATTCCCTGTATCGTACTGATCCTTCTTGTAGATCCGCTCAAGGCTTTGTCCCAAGATCCTTGGCGATTCCACAGGTCTGTCCAGCTTTATGGTGATTGTAGCCATTCTTATTGGCGGCGGTCTGTTTGGCATTCCTGGAATGATCATAGGAGTACCTGTATTCGCAGTGCTGTATGCAGCCTGGGAAAAAGTTTTGTTCCATTTGCTTGCAAGAAAGGATTTCCCACGGGATGAAAATATTTATATGAATATTGACCGGTTGAATCCTAAGACAAAGGAACCTGTCCAGTTTCCGGAAAAACCTGCAAAACCAAAGAGGGAACAGCAGAAGAGGAGAGGACCCTCTTCCCGTTTCTGGGATGTTGTATGGGGGGATCTAGTAAAGATCTGGAAGCTTTTGTGTGCAGTTGTAAAAGTGATTTTTGCTAAAATATACTGCACGGGTGTATCTGTAAAACAGCGTATTACCAAATGGTATCATGGTATGAAAAAGAACAGAAAGTAAATGAAATGAATGGAAGTAAGATGCAGCTGCAGCAGATATTGGATGGCTGCCATGTATAGCTTCAAAAGGGGAGGAGAAGTATGAGACTGTTGATACAGCGTGTGAACCACGCAGAGGTAAAAGTAGATGAAAAGCTAGTGGGAAGCATCGGAAAGGGTCTGCTTGTGTTTGTTGGCGTAGGCCGTGAAGACACAAAAGAGATTGCAGATAAATATCTGAAAAAGCTGCTTGGATTACGTATTTTCCAGGACAGCGAAGGCAAGACAAATCTGTCACTGGCAGATGTTAAGGGAAGCCTTCTCATTGTTTCCCAGTTTACTTTATATGCCAATTGCAAAAAAGGCAATCGCCCCAGCTTTATTGAATCCGGCGATCCGGATCAGGCCAAAGAACTTTATGAGCATATGATCCTTGAAGCCAGAAAAATTGTTCCAATTGTAGAAAATGGAATATTTGGTGCTGATATGAAAGTAAGCCTGGAGAATGACGGACCGTTTACCATCATTTTAGATGAAAAAATCATGTAAATGAGCATAAGGGAAGCGTTATCTATTATTGCGTGAAATGCAGATTTTACGCAATAATATGCGCAAAAACCAGTCACCACTTCCGTATATCAAAGTTTTTACCATGTGTAACTGAGGTGTTTTTAATGAATGAATATACAGAATCCGTAAAAATAAATAATATTCTCACTTTACGGGGGCTTCTGAAAAAGATGCCTCCTTTTTGTGGCGATTATTTCCGTGGGATCGCCACATCCACATCACCAAGGACGCAAACCGGTTATTGCAGGGACATTTATACGTTTTTACAGTTTGTTGTTTCCTGTAATCCCTTATATCAGTCCTGTCAGATCAAAGACATTCCCTTACAGGTTCTTGAGGAACTGAATTCCTCTGATATTGATGAGTATATGGAATATCTGAATTATTATGAATTTGATGGAATTGTATACAAAAATGGTGAATCTGCAAAAGCAAGGAAACTGTCCGCATTAAGTAATATGTACAGCTTTTTTAATAAACGCCAGATCGTAAAAAATAATCCTTTAAATGCAGTCAGACGTCCTAAGCTGCACGAAAAAGCGATCATTACCCTTGACCAGGAACAGGTTTTCGATTTGATGGATGCTGTGGAAACCCCTAAAAACATGACTGACAGACAGAAGAAATTCCATAACCTGACTGTGGATCGTGACCGTGCCATCCTTACTGCTTTTCTTGGCACAGGCATGCGTGTTTCCGAGCTTGCAGGCCTTGATGTTACAGATGTTGACTTTAATAATCAGACATTCCGTGTGATCCGGAAAGGTGGAAATGAGGCTTATATTTACTTTGGTGACGATATCCGGGACGCACTCTCCTATTATCTTGGCTATCCGGATGGATCTGCTGACGGTGATCCAGATACAGACACTGTAAAATCTGATGAAAAAAATACTGCACAGAAGGCTCAGTCTCCCAGATCTCTTCTTCTTAAGGAGGATAATCCGGATGAACAGGCACTTTTCCTGTCTCTTCGTGGAAACAGAATGGCTGTACGCAGTATTGAGGTTATGGTGAAGAAATACTGTACCATGATCAATACCAACAAAAGGATCACCCCTCACAAGCTGCGTAGCACCTACGGTACGGCACTTTACAGGGAAACAGGTGATATTTACCTTGTGGCAGAGGTTCTTGGCCATAAGGACGTAAATACGACCAAGAAACACTATGCCCAAATGAACAACGAGAATAAACGGCGCGCTGCCAATATTGTGCAGCTGAAAAAAGATACAGATACAGACTTTTAATATGTTTAGGAACTTAAATACTTAGAATTTTATGGAGAAACGCTTTTATGAAAAGTATAAATAAAATATGGAAAAGAATTGCAATTGTTTATCCGCAAGACTAAAATTTTGTTTACTTTCAGGTTCTAAAAATGGCGAATAAAAACCGCTGCAGAATTCGGTGTACTCTTAATGAATCCGAAACCTGCAGCGGTTTAATTTAGCATTTTGTATTTTTAATTAATTATATGTAGCTTTGCAAATCCTTATAAAGCAACTGCGATTTTGTCCTGGAATGCTTCAGGAATTTCTTCTTTGTCAAGGGATATACTGATGACAATGGATACTTTAAACGCATCACTGATATCATTCAGCTGCTGAAGTGTGCCTGTAACATCTGCACCTTCAAGATTTGCAATTCTGAGGAAGCTGTCAAGATAGATCTGCTCAAGGTCATGATCCTGAGAAATAATCCCACAGATAAATCCTACAAACTCATCTGCATTTTTGATGGGATAAGTTGTCACATTGATAAGACGAACTTTATTGTTCAGTTCATACATATGCTTTGTGCTTTTGTCTAAGTAGACGATGCTGCCATTGGCGTCCTTAACGGTGCCATTTACTCTGTCTAAAAGTACTTTTGTCTTGCCCTTGCCTTTCTTTCCTACAATCAGTTCAACCATGCTGTTTTCCTCCTTAGACACATATAATAATTTTTGCTAAAAATCTTGTTTAAGATGCTTCAATTATAGTGTATATTATCAAAAATAGCAAGCCCTTTTTATGAAAAATTGTGTATTTTTTACATGTATTGATATTGCCTGCTCTATTGATAAAAAACATACGTTTGGTTACGAATAAGGGCAGGCAAATTTGGACTGTTTGACACTGATATCCTGGCATTATACCTGTGATTGGGAATATACTTATGAAAGCGGTGCAGACTGGATATAACTTACATGGCTGTCATTATACAACTTCTGAAGGGTATCCTTCTGGGCATATATTGCAAAACCATAGGTTTTCAGTCCGTTCTCTTCTATCCAGGCATTCATCTGTGAAAAGTCATCTGCCCAGTCTGAATGCCCCAGCATTTTCAGAATATCATCATGCTCACCCATATAGGACAGCATACTCTGGAAATGGGTTTTCATTGTGGCACCATCTGTTATATCTGTATATTCGTCCTTCTCATCATCTAACAGGGAAAGATATGGATACTTTTCCCTGTCCCAGCTCATAGTAGAACCAGAAGGCTCCGGAGAAAATCCAACTGGAGGATAAGAAATAGAATGTCCCTCCTGATCCTGGGCGTAAATGGCACACCACATATCCCCTATATTCAGTACTTCCTGCTCATCTAAAGTGTTGATCCAACTGATAAATGTGTCATAATCTGTGATCTCTGACAGAGAAACATAGGCCAGATACCAGTCTGTATCGCTGTAACCTGCAATCTGCTCTTTGGAGGCGGCAATGTCGTCTTTCATGCTATCCTCTTCTGCTACATTGCCCTGTTCATCTTTTGTATAAATAACCCGATTACTTGTATCTCCTGGAATGTAGAACTGAAGCAAAGGCTGTGCAAGAACATTGCTGTCATACAGTGTCAGTTTTCCACGGACCAGCTTACCGCCTGCAGAGGTAAATCTGCCGTTTCTGGAAAATGTCTGGGGGATCTGGATATCATAAGCTCCATAACCAAGAGGTGTAGCACTGACGTAGTCTCTGTGTCCTCCTGGCAGGAAAAGTTCTGAATAAACAGACAGGTCCAGGCTCATCTGTGTGGTAGATATGCCGGTTTCACTGCTTGTGCCAGCTGATCTGTTCGGATTGTAATAAAACAGGGATACCACCTGGGGAAGGATAAAAACAGCACAAAGCAGGATCACCAGGATCAGGCTTCCGGTGACAACACCCAGTTTAATGAAGGCTTTCCGGATGGTTCCCTGAATCTGGGAGGTAAGCTTTTTCTGAAAGTCACTTTCAGATTCATCCGTTGTCCTTTTAGAACATGGCTCTGTTCCGGACTCATCTGCCTGAAAAACAGTGTCTTCCATGCCTGGGATCTCTCCCTCCTCGTAAAGGTATTCGCTGATGGCATCCTGACGCTGAATATCCTGTTCTATTTGCTGTCTTTGCTGCTCATTTAATTTGCCCTCTTTATATAGCCTTAAAAGCTCCTTATACGTCATTTTCTGTCCTCCTGGTATTCTTTATCCATCAATGTTTTAAGTTCCTTTCTGGCCCTGTATGCGAGGATACGCACATGCTCAGGAGTCAGGTGCAATACTGCAGCAATTTCCTTCTGGGAAAGGTGTGCAAAATACTGAAGCTGTAATACTTCCTGTTTCCGGTTTTCCAGCTTACGGATCGCCTCATAGAGTTTTTTCGTTTTTTCCTCCTGAAGGATCTGATCCAGAATATCGTCTGTAAGCCCGGCATCTGGCATATCTTCAGACAGCACCTCCTGTTTTGCCTTTTTCTGATGATTATAAAACAGATTTCTTGCCACTGCGTACAGCCATGCCCGTATATTTCCATGACTGTCTGAAAGGGACAGGAACGCTTTCAGAAAAGTTTCCTGAAGGAGATCTTCTGTCAGCTGTCTGTTCCGGCACAAGGAAAACAGGTACAGATACAATTCTTTTTGAAATTTTCGATATGTTTCTTCCAATATCTTTTTATCCATGTTTTTCCTGCCTGTAGTGCTTTCTTTATTGTTTGTATTCTACTTATATAACAATCCAAGCTGTAAAATGTTACACTTTTTAAGAAAAATATTTTTATGATCCTTTTCTATGGTCTGAAAAAGCCACCTTATGCAATGCATCTGTGCCTGGCATAGGGTGACTTTCTGATACTGGTATAAGATTTGAAGCTTTCATATGTGGTGATGCCTTCCTCCGGCCACATGTCCGTTTAGTTAATGTGCTGTAAAAGAGAGGTCATTTCCTGGTACAGCAGCTCTTTTGATGAAGCACCCATAATAATGGCGATATATGGCTGCCCATAGGCATTCTGGCACAGAAGAGCCAGACAGTTGCCAGCCAGGCTGGTAGTTCCTGTTTTTCCACCAAGGATTTTTACATCTTTAGGTGTTGCAACTTCTCCGGTAAGATAATGGTCTGTGGCCTCAAGTACAGTACTCATGGTGGAACCATCAGCCTTTGTATATTCAACCGTATAGGAAGGAAGCTGTGTGATCTCTGTAAAAGAAGGATAATTCAATGCTCCTTTCAGCATCAGGTAAATATCATAAGGTGTTGTATAATGGTTCTCATCCTGAAGACCATGAGGGTTGGAAAAATGGGTTCCGGTACACCCAAGCTGTGCAGCATAACTGTTCATCATATCAACGAAATTCTCAGTTGTGCCACCAATATGCTCTGCAATAGCTGAGGCTGCATCATTACCGGAATAAACCAGAAGACACCGCACAAGCTGTCCCATAGTTACCTTATCTCCTGCTCCAAAGCCACATACCTGGGAACCGTCTTCCAGTGTAACATTTTCCTGGGTGATGGTGACAGTTTCGTCCATATTGCCGTATTTCAGGGCAAGCATGGCAGTCATGATCTTGGTAATACTTGCAGGATAGACTCTTTCATATGCGCCTTTTGCAAATAATACTTTATTATTGGTAAGGTCGAACAAAAGACCTTTCTGATCAGCCTCTAATTCTACTCCGTCCAGGGGTGTGTCCTGTGCTGAAACCACCAGGTCTTTAGCAAAACCATCCCCTTTCAGGGAATCCCTGGCTGTGACAGAAGAACTAAATTCACTGGAGGCTTTAAAAGGAAGTACCGGTGCACTTAGGGAACCTCCCCGCAAGGTATAAACAGCGAAAACACCGCCGCCAATAACTGCAATTAATAATAAAACCAGAAGAATGGTATGACGGATCCGCCTGCGGCGCATTTTTTTTAATCTGGCTGCTCTGTTATTTACCGTTCTTCTCGGCTTACCTGTTGTCATAAGTATTCCTCTTTCTCATATATTTCTTTTCTCTGGATCTCTTTATTGTACGCACTGCTCTGCAGTCCCACATTCAGTACAAGACCCATTCCTATATATAGGCTGACCAGTGAAGTCAATCCATAACTTACAAAGGGAAGAGGCGTACCTGTATTGGGGGCAAGTCCTATGCCGCAGCAGATCAGCTTTCCGGCCAGATCCTTGGCCCTGAGGCTCATCCGTATACATTCGCAAGGTATCAGGAACAGGAAGACAACGACCAGGGTACAGCCGAAGAAACCATACTCCTCTCCTGCTACAGCGAAGATAAAGTCTGTCTGGTTCTCTGCAACAAAGTTACCCTCGTTTACGGAGGAAGTGCTGTCATCTCCGGTAATCTTTTTTCCTACCAGTTCCCCGGAAGCAATGGCTGTTTTGGAATTGTTCTGCTGTTCAATGTCTTCAGAGTATTCTTCATTCTCTGGATATAAAAAAGACATGATACGATTTCTCTGGTAATCCTTGATCAGCTTCTGATCCGGCTGTACAACAATGGAAAGAAAGATAATAACCAAAGGTATGGCGATCAGAAATGCTCCGCCAATGATCCTGTACCGAAGGCCTGCCATATACAGAAGAATACAGAAGATCAATGTAACCATGATGGTATTTTTCATATCCGGCTGTGCATAGATCAGAACCAGCGGGATCACAAGCAGAACAGCTGCTTCTGCCAGAACTTTTAATGTATTTAAATCTTCTTCATGATCCATAAAAAACTTCGCAAAGAACAGGATGATAATAATCTTGGAAAGCTCTGTAGGCTGGAATCGAAAGCCACCGATCTGGAGCCATCTGGTAGCACCTCCTGCATTGGAACCGAAAAGACGGACTCCCAAAAGCATAACAATGTTAGCGCCATACATGATCCACTGGAAATTAAGGATCCAGGAATAATCGATCAGAGACAGAACTACCATAACGATCAGTCCAAGAAACAAACCAACCAGCTGCTTGTTCCGCAGATCTGCCCTGGCACTGGTCACAAGCACCACTCCAATGGAGCTGATGGCAATCAGAAGCAGAACAAGCCTGAAGTTATAAAAGCGAAGTTTATATTGTTTAATCATATGTTAATATCAGTCCTTTTTCGTAAGTACAGGGATATATGCCATGATCACAGCCGGATCCTTGGAAATCTTGATCCTGACCTGATCTTCTTCTACCACTACGTATTTCCGTACTGTATGTATCAGATCACTGCGAAGCATCTTTATCATTTGCGGAGAACATTCAATACGCTCAGAGATCAGAAGAAGCTTCATTCGTTCTCTGGCATATCCGGCGGAACGCCGTTTTTCACGCAAAATGGATTTCATGTAAGAGATCCTCCTCATATATGCCTGTTATTATTTTCTGAATATACTGCCCAGTCTGCCAAACACACCCTTTTTCTGGCGAAGGGTGACAAAAGGGATATCCTCACCAAGGATCCGTTTGCAGATATTCCGGTATTCTTCTTCTGCCTGGGAATTCTTACCTGACAAAGGCTCACCCTGATTAGTGGCTACAACAATCTGCTCGTCATCCAGGATCGTACCCAGAAGATCTACAGCCAGGATCGCCAGAACATCATCTACAGACATCATATCTCCTCTTGCAATCATATCCGGCCGCAGCCTGTTAATGATCAGACGGATGTCACGGATATCTCCTGCCTCCAGAAGACCAATGATCCTGTCTGCATCCCGGATAGCAGAAACCTCAGGTGTGGTAACTACAATCGCCTTGTCTGCGCCTGCAATGGCATTTTTGAAGCCCTGCTCAATACCCGCCGGACAGTCAAGAAGAACATAGTCAAATTCTTCCCTTAATTCCTGGGTAAGCTTGATCATCTGCTCCGGGGAAACTGCTGTCTTATCCTTTGTCTGGGCAGAAGGAAGAAGATACAGCTCCGGATGACGCTTGTCCCGGATCAGAGCCTGCCGCAGACGGCAGCTGCCATTAACCACATCTACAAGATTGTAAACGATCCGGTTCTCAAGACCAAGAACCACATCCAGATTCCGAAGGCCTATATCGGTGTCCACCACTGCAACCTTCTTGCCAAGCATGGCAAGGCCGGTGCCGATATTGGCAACTGTAGTCGTCTTGCCTACACCTCCTTTTCCGGAAGTGATCACAATAACTTCACTCATTTCAATGAATCCTCCTAAACAAATTGTTCCAACTTTCTGGTGGTCTCTTTAGTCGTTTGAGACATCACTTGTATCGCTGGAAGCAATACCTGTGATAATGGACTCCTTATCAGCAAGTTCAAAAATGTATTTAAAAATATCATTAGCAATCAAACATGCATTACCAGAGGTATATCCATTTGCAATACGCACAGAGATGGCGTATTTGGGATCTGTGGATGGTGCATAGCCAATGAAAAGACCATGGTTGGGATGGTAATAATCCACTTCTGCTGTACCTGTCTTACCGGATACAGCCATACCAAGACCATCAAACTGGTTATGGGTCTGAACCACACGGTACATACCGTCATGGATATCATCCCACACATTCTGTGGGATCTCTGTAAGTGTATTAAGGACAACCGGATCATAAGTCTGCAGGGTCTGGCCGGATGCATCCTTTACATTGTCCAGAAGAGACAGCTGGAATACGGTTCCTGAATTGGCAAGAACTGCCGCATATCTGGCAAGTCCTACCGTAGTATAAAGGTTGGTACCCTGTCCAATGTAAGAAGGAACCGCATACTGATTGGAAACCTGGGGAGCGGCTTCTGAAAGCTCAATACCGCTCTTCTGATCCAGGCCAACCAAAGAAGCATACTCCTTCAGCTTTGTAAGACTCTGATTCTCAGAAAATTCGTTATCCCCAACTTTACCAAGCTGGAATCCGATCATACTGAAATAATAGTTACAGGACTGTTCAATGGCACTGCGGATATCCAGTGCTCCATGTCCAAAAGTATTCCAGCAGTTGATAGGTGGTGTTACATAGTCAAAGGATCCTGTACAGTCAAAATAGGTACTGTCATCGATCACACCTTCCATCATACCTGCAATAGTGGAAACCAGCTTAAAGGTGGATCCAGGAGCAGTGGTCTGCTGGGTTGCCTTATTAAAGAACGGACTGGATTCATCCAGGGCAAGCTTGCTATAGTAATCCGTATCCATATTATTGGTCAGACGGTTGTTGTCATATCCAGGATAGGTAACACAGGCAAGTACCTTACCAGTGTGTACATCTACCAGCACTGCAGATGCAGAACATGGCTCAAGGGCAAGCTGTGCCGGCTCAATCTCCAAAGTGGAAATCTTGCTGACCATAAAGTCATATGCGCCCATAGAGCCGGAGGCAAGGCTTTCATACATGCCGTCATCCTTGGACAGGATCCCCTGTTCATAAAGAACCAGGCAAAGTTCCTGACCAGAAATGGTATCTTCCTGAAGCATATACTTATACAGCAACTTTGAAAATCCTGTATCTGTTTTCAGATAATCAATAATATAATCTGTAAGACTACGGTATACTTCTGCTGAATCCAGATACTCCCCTTCTGGAGAAATCTTGGAAATATCGATCCAGTTCTGGCTGGTAGCATATGTAAGATAATCCTTCAGGCTGATACTTTCATCTGTTGTCCATGCCTTGTAGGTATCATCAGACGTATCTACCGCATCACTTTTGATGATCTTTAAAGTATCACGCAGCATGTCATTACAGATATAGGAAAGATATGCCTGGATCTGTACATCTTCATCCTTGTAAGCCGGTGGATTGTCTCCTGTAAGCCTGCTGTCTATTATATCAAAAACCTGCTGCTGCTTTTGTTGAAATTTGGCATATAAGTTTTTTTCTATATCAGAAGCATCTTCGTTTTGAAATTTATTGATATCAATCACACTGTTCTCTACCAGTGCATTGTATACATCATAAATAGGAATCCGGATCTGGCTGGCATTTCTGACCCCTTCAAAGTCAAAGGTCTTGGATGCTTCGATCTTGGAAAGAAGAATACCTGCAACCCTTTGCTTCAGGATCTCATAGATGCCGGACTGCCAGTCTGTGTCAATGGTGATCTGTACATCATTTCCAGCAACCGGGGCTACCCGTGTATCTTCATCAATCTTTAATACCTTTCCCAGGTTATCTACGGAAACGGTCTCATGACCATCCGTGCCCTGAAGGGTAAGCTCCATATACTGCTCCAGACCTGCTTTGCCTACAATAGCATCATTGGAATAGTCAGGATTCTGCTTACGCAGTGATTCCAGTTCTTCAGCAGAGGCCTTTCCAGTATAACCAAGAATAGGTCCCATACTCTCTTCGTCAACATATTTACGGATGGAATCATCTACCACTTCAATACCCTGGAAAGCAGTTTTATTTTCCATGATAGCGGCTACAGATTCTTCACTTACATTAGTTGCAATGGTAACTGGCATATATTTCTTATAGCTGTTTGTATTCAGTTCGTAGCGGATAATGGCAATGTCCAGGATCTCCTCTTTTGTCAGCTGGGAAGGCAGTCCGTGTGAAGAAAGCTCCTCTTCCGTATAAGCACTGTCTCCTTCAAGAACAATAGAGAAGCCGCCACTTTTGGAGCCGCTGAGAAAATCAACCATATCTGCAGCAGTGGCATTTTTCTCTTCTTCTGTAAGGTCATCGATAAGAGGATGACCATATATATCTGCTTTGAAACGGCTTAAGGTAAAGCCTTCGTCTACATCAAAGGCATATTCTCCATTCTCATTTACCTGGATATGAAAGCTGTTGGACAGACTGTCGCCGTTTTTCTCAAGGATCTTCAGTACCTGATATGCGATCCCATTCAGGGTAAGGTTCTTCTCCCTGGTGGTATTATATGTACCATTATCCTCAAAGGTAAGAGAATAAGACAGAACATTGGAGGCAATGACCTCTCCGTTCCTGTCCAGAATATTTCCACGTGTGCTTTTTAAAACACGGTTTTTGGTTGTCCTTGTCTGAAATTTGTTGATGTAGTCCTCTCCCTGGATGATCTGCAGGTCGAAAAGCCTGCGGATCAGGATGAACCCCATAAAAATGAATACAATAGCCAGTACAGTTGTTCTTTTTATGCTTATTTTTTTGAAAAATCGTTTTATTTTATTACCCAAATTGACTCACTTTCTTTCCTTGCAATATCCATAAAGCGATAATTGATAAAACGGAATACCCTGTATACGATCAGGGTCAAAAATACAGTATATGCTACTTCCGGAAGAATGATCCGGTACAGATAAGTGTGCAGCCCAAGTCTTCCACGAAGGAGGAACTGCAGGCCGTAAACAGCAAAATTATAGAGAAAATCTCCTACAGCAGCCAGCACCATAGGCACTTTGATATCATCATCATAATAGATCCTGTGTGCGTATCCGCTGAAAAAGCCAATATACATATAGATCAGTGCATAAAACCCGAATAAGGATCCATAAAAAAGATCCACCAGCAGTCCGGAAAAAAATCCGGTCCACAATCCCCTTTTACGCCCCCGCATCAACCCCATGGAAATGGTAAGGATCAGCATCAGATTGGGGGTGATGGATCCAATGGATATAAGATCCAGAAGGGTACACTGCAATAAAAAGCATATAATGATGGTAATAACCCATACAATCTTACTCTTCATTGGAAGCCTCCTGCTGTATGGAATCCTGTTTATTTACCGTGATCACAAAAACATCTTTCAGATGCTGGAAATCCACAGGTGTTACAATCGTGCCTGTCTTGGTCAGATTGTTGCTGTCCTGTTCCACATCATTTACATAGCCGATAAAAAGTCCCTCAACATATTTCTCGCTGATATTAGAGGTAACGATCCTCTCTCCGGCAGTAACTTTATTTTCCTGATCGTAAAGCTGCTCAAACCGAAGCTTGCCTTCATCAATAAGCTCTAGATCACCTGTGACTACACAGTTATCAGAAGTGCTCACAGTCATGGCACTTACGCTGCTGCTGTCATCAATGATAGAACGCACAGTAGCCCATCCGGGACCTACTTCTGTTACGATCCCTACCAGACCCTTCCCTGCGATCACATTATTATCCACACGGATACCGTCATTGGAACCTTTGTTGATCATAAATGTATCGTACCAGTTCCCAGGATCCTTGGAAATGATCCTGGCAGCTACCTTTGGATAATCAGCATACTCTTCATCAAGCTTATACAGCTCCCTCAGACGGAGAAGTTCTCCCTGATCCTGGACCAGCTTATTGTTCTGCTGGGTCAGGTTATCGATCTGGCTTTGAAGTTCTTCATTTGCACTTATCAGATCCTGCTTATCCTTTAAACTCTGTCTGGCAGAAGACAAAATCTGTCCGATCTTATTAATACTTTTCTCAAAAGGTACTACCACAAGCCCTGCTGCCTCCTGCAAAGGTGCTGTGGCTGCACCGGATGCAAAAGTCGCTACAATACAGCTTACACAGAACAGTGTCATGATTGCAAGCAGGTGTTTACTTTTCAGATTGATCCGGAAATGGATTTTCCTTTTCAGGTTTTTCATTTATATTTCCCCTAAATTACAATTTTCTCTGTTTAATGGGCTGTGCCCATTTACGAAGATCTCTGTTCTTCATGATCTTTTCCAGTCCTGCCACTGCCGAATTCTCATACAGCGGAGAAAGGTTAAAAGCAAATCCTGTATAGCTGGCAAGATACTGGTCTATGTATGGAACCCTGGTACTGCCGCCTGTAAGGAAAATCCCTTCTTTTGCCACATGATAGGCAATCTGAGGCGGAGTACGCTCAAGGAATGTTTTCATTTCAGCAGCGATCTCATTCACACAGTTCATGATCCCGTCATTGACCACATAAGCAGAAATGATCTCTTCTCTTGGCAGACCGGAAACACTGTCGATTCCAACTACCTTCCTGGCTTCCTTGCGCTGGTCAGAAAGACGCCCCATAACGATCTTAAGGCGCTTCCCTGTGCGTGTGCCGATCTGAAGGTTGTACCGCTTGCGTACTTCACTGCAGATGGCTTCATTCATCTGTCTGCCGCCAATAGGGATCTTACGACTGATAATGATCTTGCCTCCGGTGATAATGGAAAAACGGGTAGTCTGGGCTCCGATGTTCACGATCATGCTGCCCTCATTCTTCTCAATATCAACTCCCATGGCGATCGCATCTGCAATGGGGCTTTCCACCATGTATACCCTGTTCTTGCGAAGCCAGTGTCCGTTTACCACCTGGTAATAGGCCCGCTTCTCAATAGCTGTCATATCCAGCGGAACAGCAAAATACATCACAGAACCGATACCAAGGATCCTGTCGATCCTACGCATCATGCTGTACAGCACGATCTCCTGGAGTTCCAGATTGGCGATCATACCAAAGGACATAGGAGACGTAACGGAAATCCCTACAGGTGATTTCTCAAACATCTCATATGCTTCGTTCCCAACAGCAATGATCCTGCGTCCTTTAGATGCAATCATATTTTTCTCTAAATAACTTTTATTTCTGATCAGAGAATATACCTTTACTGAGCTGCTGCCAAGGTCTATCCCGTATGTTTTTTCAAAAAGCATGTATCTGCCCCTTCATCACAAACCAGCTCCATCATTCCATTTTCTCTCAGGCTGGTGTATGCCTGATCCCCGATGATAATATGATCCAGCAGAGTGATACCAAGCATCTCCCCTGCACGAAGGATACGTTGTGTAGTCTGTATATCTCCTGCACTGGGCTCTGTTACTCCGCTTGGATGGTTATGTACAAGCACAATGCAGGTGGCATGATATTTAAGCGCAGCAAGGTATACTTCCCTGGGAGTGATCACAGTACTGTTCACTGTACCTTTGGATAAGATCTCCTCTCCCAGTAAATGGCTGCGTGTATCAAACATCATACACAGAAGCAGCTCCTGTTCTTCATGTCTGAGCTGCTCCATATAATACTTTGCAATTGTATCCGGGCTGTTCAGAGAGAGCTGTGGTCTGGCGGCTGCTCGTGCCATCCGCTTGGATAATTCCCCGATGCATTTCAGCTGGATGGCCTTCACCTTGCCAATGCCGTTTATCTTCATCAGTTCCGGGAGGGACATATGCAGGATCCCTAGAAGTCCTGGAAATGAAGTTTTCTCTGTATGATTCAGTATTTCGTGTGCAAGTGTAAGGGAACTTGCATCTTTGGTACCGCTGCGCAGGATCACTGCCAGCAGCTCACTGTCGCTTAGAATCCCGGGACCGTCCTTTAGACACTTCTCATAAGGGCGCTGGGACGGTGGCAGATCCATCATCCTGTAAGGTCTGCCCTGTTCCGGTAATGTATGGATTTGATCTGTTTTTTTCATATGATTCCTTAGCTTCTGGAATACGAAACTCATTTTAGCATAAAAAAAGATGGATGTACACTCTCTGAAAAAAATTTAATTTCTTTTTTATAAAGATAAAAAGAAACAGCCTGCAGATACTTTACATACCTGCAGGCCGGATTTTAACAGATCCTGTATAAAATTTTCTCTGCTTTTCCTTTCTTTTCTCCACTTTGGATCAGCTGTCCTGTCTGTGTATCATACCAGTACAGTCCTGTCCATGCCCAGGAGAACATGGTAAGAACAAGGCTTACCTTTTCGCAGGAATAGGTTTTGCCATCCACTGTGATCTGCTCCTGGCCAAGCTTCTTGGCAGCAAATTCACCAAGATTCATAGCTCCACGATTGTTGCCTGTACCAATGGAATACAGCAGGATCTCATTTTCCTGGGATCCAAGGAATGCAGGAAGTGCCATTTCCATCATCTGATACCACAGACCGTCTTCAATACGGAAGCGTTTGTCCTGCTCCTTACCCTTAAATGTACCGGTCATATGGATAAACCCATTCTCTTTGACTGCTTTTAAGGATGTATGATCTGAGGAACGAGTATATTCCCAGGAAAGAAGAGAGAGGTTTTTATCTGCCTGACAGATCTCTTCAGCCCAAAGAGAACCATCTTTGTTGATCTTCTGTACGATCTTTCCGGAAGTATTATATTGGGAAACATCCAGGATCTTCTCTTCTTTCCCGTCTGTACTTTTCAAACGGATCTGCTTTACTGATTCCGGATAATGATATTCCGGTATATCGTAGCTTTGGATCACATTCTGGGAGTACACAATCTTTCCTTTGCGGAAAACCTGATGGATAAACTGAATATTGGAAATATCCTTGGAAGGATCCTCATCAAGAAGGATCAGATCTGCTTCCATACCCTCTTTTACAAGGCCTTTCCGATTCTCAATACCCAGATGCTTAGCAGCATTTCCTGTAGCAAGGGTGATGGCCTGCATAGGTGTAAGGCCGGCTTCCACATAGTAAGCAAGCTCCTTATGCTCCACATCACCGCCCATCATTTCCAGCATATTGTCAGTACCCATGGCAATCGGGATCCCTGCGTCATAAAGTATTTTCAGGTTATGAAGGCTGTTTGTCAGACGGGAAGGATCTTTTTCATAGGTCATGGCGTTTACTGTAGGTACAAAGCGTGCACCGCTTTCCTTCCACAGGCGGATCAGGTCATCATCAGGTTCCAGAGCTTCATCCAGAACACCGTGTTCGATGCCGTAGATCCCTGCTTCAAGCAGCTGGCGTACATCTTCTTTATGAAATACATGAGCAGTAGTTTTAAGGCCGTTTTCCTTGCCTTCACGGATGATCTGCTCCATCAGTTCTTTTTTGATCTTGGCAATGGGGATCTTTTTATCAAAATACCAGTAATCTCCGCCCTGGTATGTAAATTTCAGGAAATCAACACCGGCCTTTTTCAGTTCCATGATCCCTTCATGTACCTGCTCTGGTGTGGTGACTTCGATGGCCATTTCCTTACGGATCCATGGATTATCTCCTCCCAGTGTATTGGCAGGATGTCCATCCGGAGCAGTAAAATTAGGGCCTACGATCAGCAGCTCCGGACCTTCCATCTTACCGGAACGAAGCTGTTCCCGCAACTGGTAAATAAAATGTCTGGGAGCACACAGATCTTTAATGGTCGTGATCCCGTATAGAAATACCTTTTCCTGAAAGATCCTGGGCACTTCCTCTTTAAGGAATGCCATACTATCCGCTTCACAGCGGTTATTCAGACCCTGGATATGCACATGACAGTCAATAAGACCTGGCATCAGTGTTTTGCCTGTGCCCTGGATCACCTGTGCACCAGGTATATCCAGAGGATCTGAAGAAATGGTCTGGATCAGACCTTTCTTAATATATACATTCTTATGTTCTGATTCTGTTCCATCGCCAGTGAGAACATGGACATCCTTGATCACATATTCGCCACTGTGTTTCTTTTTGGGCTGTTTCTTGTATTTGATCAGAATAAAAATAACGATAACAGTTCCTAAAACCATCTGGATCACGCCGATCAGCGGAATCCCAAATATCTTCGGCATACCTGTTTCCCCTTCCTTTACAGATATCCGTATTTATTTTTTATTGCCGAATATCTGTTCAAAATATGATGCGAACATTTCTTTGGGCGGAATCGCCATTCCCTGCTTATCATCCCCCAGGATCAGAAGTGCATCTCCGGGCTTGATCCCGAAAATGTCTCTTGCCTCTTTGGGGATCACGATCTGGCCCTTTGTCCCTACTGTAACTGTCCATGCATGTTTTCCTTCTTTTTTCTCCATAGATGTTCTCCTATTTGTTATACTTATCATACTTTGCATACTTGATTATGTCAAGAGGGTTTATCATCAATTAATATTTTCGTAATAAGGAATGGAATACTTCTGGGCAATTGCTTCTGCTACTTTCAGCCCATCCATAGCTGCTGAAGTGATACCGCCTGCATAACCGGCGCCTTCACCACAGGGATAGATCCCCAGCTTGTTTCCTTCCAGTTCTTTGTTCCGGACGATCCTTACCGGGGAAGAGGTACGGCTTTCTATTCCACATAAAAGAGCATCCGGCCTGTCAAATCCAGGAATCCTTTTTCCAAATGCCAGGATCCCTTCTTCTATAGAATCTCCGATTTCCTCAGGAAAGATCTTTCGCACATCAGCAAGTGTATAAGCACCGCAGATACAAGGTTTTACATTTCCAAAAGCCTTACTTTCCTGATGCTTCTGATAATCTTTAAACAACTGTACCGGCACTTTTCCCTTCCCGGCTTCCCAGGCTTTTCGTTCCAGGTCACGCTGGAACCTGATCCCTGCCATAGGGCCATTACCAGGAAAATCCTCTGGAGAAACGGTTACAATAATGGCACTGTTGGCATTTTCACTGTCTCTTGCCTGATAGCTCATACCATTGACAGCCAGCATCTGCTCTTCAGAAGAAGCATTGACCACATATCCTCCTGGGCACATGCAAAAAGAATAAACGCCTCGCTTATTTTCACAGGTATGGGTCACTTTATAGCTGGCAGGCCCAAGTACCGAATTATCTTCTTCTCCATACATGGCCTGATTGATCATAGTCTGAGGATGCTGGATACGCAGGCCTACAGCAAAGGATTTGGCTTCCATATAAAGTCCCTTTTCATAAAGCATGCCAAAGGTATCTCTTGCACTGTGGCCAATTGCAAGAACGCAGATCTGTGCAGGAATGATTTCCTGATGATTGATCTGGACTGCCTGCAGTTTATCCTGTTGAAAAATAAGATCTGTTACCTTTGAATGAAACCGCACGGTTCCACCCATTTCCTGGATCTGGTTTCGCAGTTTTTCTACAATGCCCACCAGCATATCTGTGCCCAGATGAGGCTTTTGCTGATACAGGATCTCTTCTCCTGCCCCTGCTTCCACAAAACGGCGGAGAACTTCCTGATTACGGCCAAAGGTATCTTTTACCAGAGTGTTTAATTTTCCATCTGAAAAAGTACCTGCGCCACCTTCGCCAAACTGAACATTGGAGTCAGGATCAAGTACACCGTTTTTCCAGAATGTTTCAACCTTTTGCTGGCGCAGGTGCGCTTCCTCTCCCCGCTCCAGAAGCAAAGGTGCATAACCTGCTTTTGCAAGATACCAGGCGCACATCAGCCCTGCAGGGCCGCTTCCAACGATTACAGGCCTGGAATGTAAAGGAGTCGTTCCAGGCTTTGGAAAATGATAGGTCTTTTCTGCGGTTGACGTAATATTTTTATCGTGAACCTTTTTTAATATACGATTTTCGTTATCTGTTTTTACGTCAATGGTATAAACAAATTTTTTATCTTCTTTATGTCTTGCATCCAAAGACTGTCTTTTGATCTGATAGGTAAAAGGCTGATTTTGAAGATGCAAGGTCTTTTGCATTTTCTTTTCAAGAGCTGTTTTAGAATGGCCTACCGGAAGCTTTAGCTGACTGATTCTGATCATATGTTTTCTCCCTGCTTATAAGAACTGTCTGTTACTCCTGCACTGTGGAGTCCCGCACAAACACCGCTGGACCAGGCCCATTGAAGATTATAACCGCCACATGTACCGTCCACATCAATGAGTTCGCCCGCAAAATACAGTCCCGGACATAACCTGGACTCCATGGTACAAGGATTGATTTCACTGGTATCAACACCGCCGGAACAGATCTGAGCCTGTTCATAGGGCAGATAGCCACATACTTCCAGCGGAAAGTTTTTCAATAAGTGAGGTAATCCTACACGCTGCTTTTTGGAATAATTACAGATTACTTTATTTAGTTTTTCCGGAAAAAGACCGATCAGAAGCTCTTTGTCACTTCTGCATGGGCTTTTTTCTTTTCGGTTTTCCCAGAAGCTTTCCAGAGCCTGATCCTGGATTTCCGGTAAAAAATCAATGATAAGAGATACTTTTTTCTTATCTGAAAGACTACGGATCCCATATCGGCTGATCTGGAACACCGGAATCCCGGAAATTCCGTATTCTGTAAGCTGTACTTCCCCTTCTGCACTTTCCCTTAGGTTTCCATCAATCAGAAGAGTCACCTTTGCCTGTGTCCGCACTCCTGCCCATCCTGAAAAATAGCTACCACTGCATTTGAAAGCTGTAAGTGCTGGCAGAGGTTTGATGATCCGATGCCCCAGGGAAGCAGCAAGCTGATAGCAGCTGCCGTCAGAGCCTGCTATTGCTGAAGCACGAGAGCCTCCCGCCAGGATCACGGAATCTCCCGTATAATGCCAGGTCTTTGTAAAAACAGTCCATTTGCCATTTTCCCAAGCAAGGTCTGTAACCTTTTCATTTGTTTTTATTTTTACTCCAAGTCTGGATGCTTCCATGCACAAAAGTTCTGTCACGCTGGAAGCCTGACCACTGCGGGGATAAATATAATTATTTTTATTTATCGGATAAACACCGATCCCTGAAAAAAAATCAAGGGTATCAGAAACCGTAAAGGCATTCCGGGCAAAAGAAGAAAAGTCCGGATCTGAGCCACGGTAATCTTCAGGCTTCTGACTAAGGTTTGTAAGATTGCATTTTCCATTTCCTGTAGCAGAGAGCTTTTTTCCAGGTTTATCATTTTGTTCCAGTACCGTAACACAGGCGCCGGCCCTGGCAGCCATAACAGAGGCTATTAAACCGGAAGCACCGCCGCCTACAATTATCACATCTGACATAATATTCCTCAGCTATTATTGACAAATACCAGGAGCAAATGACTTTGACCCTGGTATCGCATTATTAATTTAATTTAAAGAAACAAGCTTTGCATCCACAAGCTTCTGGAGAGACATCATAACTCCAAGCTTTGCATGTTCCCAGGTAAGACCTCCCTGGAAGTATACGGCATAGGGTGGCTTTAAGGGGCCGTCTGCTGATAACTCAATGGAGGAACCCTGGACAAAAGCTCCTGCTGCCATGATCACCTGGCTGTCATAGCCTGGCATATCCCATGGTTCCGGTGAAACATAACTGTCCACAGGTGCTGCTGCCTGGATACCCTGGCAAAAAGCGATCAGACCTTCCGGTGTTCCTAAAGTAACAGCCTGGATAATATCCTGTCTTGGCTCTTTGGAGTCCGGAACAACCGGAAAACCAAGCCGTTCATAAATATTAGCGGCAAATACTGCTCCCTTTAATGCGCCTTTTGTTACCATTGGCGCAAGGAAAAAGCCCTGATAAAAGGATCTGTTTACACCTAAGGAAGCGCCTACCTCCATGCCAAGACCAGGACAGGTCATGCGGTAAGAAGCGTTTTCCACACATTCCTTTGTACCTGCAATGTAGCCGCCGATAGGTGCAAGACCACCGCCTGGATTCTTGATCAGGGAGCCAACCATCATATCTGCCCCTACATCACTTGGCTCAATGGTATCTACAAATTCACCATAGCAGTTGTCTACCATACAGATCGCATCCGGCTTTATGGATTTGACAAAAGCGATCAGTTCCCCGATCTGCTTTACTGAAAAAGAAGGTCTTGTCTGGTAGCCTTTGGAACGCTGGATCGCAACAAGCTTTGTTTTTTCATTAATGGCTTTACGGATATTGTCGTAATCAAAGGTGCCATCTGGAAGAAGGTCTACCTGACGATAGGAAACTCCATATTCTTTCAGGGAGCCTTTGGAAGGACGGATCCCGATCACTTCCTCCAGCGTATCATATGGCTTTCCAGCAGGAGCCAGAAGTTCATCCCCAGGGCGAAGATTTCCAAACAGTGCAATTGCCAGTGCGTGGGTACCGCAGGCAATCTGAGGACGTACAAGCGCAGCTTCTGTATGGAATGTATCTGCATAAACCTTTTCCAGTGTATCACGGCCATGATCATTATAGCCATAACCTGAGGAAGAACCAAAACATTCTTCACTTACTTTGTTTTTTTGCATAGCCAGCAGTACTTTCATTTGGTTGTATTCTGCTGTTTTATCAAACTGTGCAAAACGGTCTTTTAAGGTTTCCTCTATTTCGTGGCAAAAATCATAAACTCTGGAAGAAATCCCCAGCTGTTCATAAAGTTCTTTCATAATATTCCTCTTTCTTTACAGCATGAAAGCATGTAATTCAATATTTCCTGATCATTATAATCAAAACTGTCTTTGTTGACCCAGATCACATCCTGTTCCCTGCGGAACCAGGTCAGCTGTCTTTTGGCAAAGTGCCGTGTATCTCTTTTCAGAATACGTACTGCTTCTTCCAGTGGATACTCTCCTTCAAGGTATGCAAGGATTTCTTTGTATCCCAGACCCTGCATGGAAACCATTCCTTTATGGCAGCCCATTTTCTGAAGATTTTCCACTTCCTTGACAAGTCCGCCTGCAAGCATTTCATCTACACGGGCATCGATCCGCTGATACAGAAGCTCTCTTGGTGCATTCAGTACAAAATAAGCCAGATTATAAGGACTGCTCCGTTCTTTTTGCTCCTGGTTATGGCTGGAAATCGGTGTTTTATTCTGATGGTAAAATTCCAGGGCCCGTATCACCCGTTTTACGTTGTTTTCATGGATCTCCCCTGCACTTACCGGGTCTACTTCCTTCAGCATCTGGTGAAGATAATGACAGCCTTTTTCCTGTGCCATCTCCTCCAGCTCTTTCCGGTAGTCATCCTGTGACTGGGCCTGTGTAAAATCAATATCCCTTGTAACTGCCTGGATATAAAATCCAGTTCCCCCTACCAGGATCGGAATATGTCCGTTTGCGTAAATCTGGGTCATGGCTTCTTTTGCCATCTGCTGAAACTTAACAATATGAAATTCTTCATCCGGTTCCAGGACATCTACCAGATAATGAGGCACTCCGTCCATTTCGGCAGCAGTGATCTTGGCAGAGCCTATATCCATATGACGGTATACCTGCATGGAATCTGCAGAAATGATCTCTCCACCAATAGCTTTTGCCAGGGCAATGGATAGCTTTGTTTTTCCTACTGCAGTAGGACCGGTTAAAACCAGTAAAGGCTGTTTCATTATACGATCCTCTTAAATTTCTTTTCAATTTCTGTTTTGGTCATTGAAATTATAGTCGGCCGTCCATGAGGACAATGATAAGGATTCTCCAGGGTCAGCAGCTGGTCGATCAGCTGGTCGGCTTCCTGGAAGGAAAGCTTGTTATTTCCTTTTACTGCTGATTTGCAGGCCATAGTGGCAAGTCTTGCTGTAAAAATATCAAGTGCTTCCTTCTCTCCCTCTCCTGCCAGATTGTCCAGCATTTCCAGGAAAAGGCCCTCTTCCGAAAAGCCATACAGATCTACAGGTACTGCACTGATACAATATTCACGTCCACCAAAAGGTTCGATCTCAAATCCTGCTTTTTCAAAATATTCCATGTTCGACCGAAGGCTGGCTTCTTCTTCCATACTAAGGCTTACGATCAGCGGAGGATTAAGGTACTGTGATTCCTTTTCTTGCTCCTTAAACCGCTTTACAAACCGTTCGTAATTTACTTTTTCATGGGCAGCATGCTGATCGATAATGAAAAAACGGTCATCAAATTCTACCAGCCAGTAAGTTTCAAACAGCTGGCCGATCAGCCTGTGGCGGATTCTTGACTCCGGAGCCAGAAGTTTTTCCTCAAACAACTCCAGTTGTTTAGGGGATTCCTGCACATGTCCTGAAATATCTTGTTCCTGTTCCTGCGTTTTCGGTTCCTGTATTTTCGATTCCTGCGTTTTCAGTTCTTGTGTTTTCAGTTCCTGCGTTTTGGATTCCTGTATTTGAGACTCCTGTCTGTCAGCAGGATTGGCTGTATTTACAGATGCTTCTTCTTTTTGCAGATTTCCGCTGAACAGTGCTTCTTCTGCTTTTGTAAAGGTATTGTTCTTATTATTATAAACCGGCATTTCTTCATAAAGCCGGTCTTTCAAAAAAACGGAAGAACTGTTTTGCTGCATCTGTGTAAGCCGTCTGGTTTCAAATGGCTCTGGTATGTCTTTACGTTCTACAACCTGTCTGGCTTTGCTGACGGTCTCCTCAGGTCCCGGAGATACCTTTGGGATCATTTCTCTGTGGGTCAGCACATTTCGCACAGCCTCATAAACGCTTTCATATACTTCCGGGCCTCTTGCAAAACGGACTTCCATTTTCCTTGGATGCACATTTACATCCAGGTCATTTCCTGTCATCTGGATATGAAGAGAAACAAAAGGAAATTTATGCTGCATAAGAAAGCCCTTATAAGCATCTTCTACAGCTTTTGCAATAATATTATTTTTTACATATCTGCCATTAATATAATAATTTTCAAAAGCACGGGTGCCTCTGGATATTTCCGGTTTTCCCGCATATCCCTGGATCTTCAGAAAATCATTTTCATAGGATACCTCTAAAAGTGCCCTGGCAATATCCCGTCCGTAAACATTATAGATCACATCTTTGATATTGTAGTTACCTGAGGTATGAAGCTTTACCTGCTTATTCTGAATATACTTAAAGGAAATCTCCGGATGGGAAAGTGCCAACTGTTCCATTAATGAGGAGATGTAATTCCCCTCTGCAGCATCTGATTTCAGAAATTTACTTCTGGCAGGTGTATTATAAAACAGATTCCTTACAAGAAATGTGGTGCCTTCCGGAGCACCCATTTCCTCCATGGACTGTTCCTGACCGCCTTCGATCACATAGCGGACACCGCTTAAAGCATCCGGAGTTTTTGTGATCAGCTCTACCTGAGACACTGCTGCAATACTGGAAAGAGCCTCTCCACGGAATCCGAGAGAGGCAATATTTTCCAGGTCTTCTACTTTTTCAATTTTGCTGGTAGCATGGCTTAAAAACGCAACCGGAACCTGATCGGCTTCCATACCGCTTCCGTTGTCCGTGATACGGATCAGCCGTTTTCCGCCGTCTGTGATCTCAACAGTCACTGCAGTAGCACCTGCATCAATGGCATTTTCTACAAGCTCCTTTACTACGGAAGAAGGACGTTCCACCACTTCTCCGGCAGCGATCTTATCTATGGTATGCTTATCTAAAACTGCTATTTTTCTCAATATTTATCACCATCTGTTCTTGATCTTGTTCTGAAGGTTGTAAAGTGTATTTAATGCTTCCATAGGGGTAAGATTACCAATATCTATGGATTTCAGTTCTTCAATGATATCATTATCCTGCACTGTGTCAAATAAAGACATCTGTGCCATATCCACCTGGTCATAAACAACTTTCTGCTTTTTCTTTGGTGCAGTAAGATCTTTTACCGCAGCTGTAATGTCTGCATCGCTTAATTCTTCAACCAGCTCTTTGGCACGCTGGATCACAGGCTCGGGTACACCGGCAAGCTTGGCCACCTGAATACCGTAGCTTTTATCAGCACCGCCTTTCACAATCTTTCTCAGGAATACAATGTCGTCACCTTTTTCTTTTACAGCAATACAGTAGTTATTTACCCCTGAGATCTTGCCTTCCAGTTCTGTAAGTTCATGATAATGGGTGGCAAAAAGAGTTTTTGCACCACACAGCTTTGTGTTGCTGATATGTTCGATCACAGCCCAGGCAATTGCCAGACCATCAAAGGTACTTGTACCTCTTCCAATCTCGTCCAGGATCAGAAGGCTTTTAGAGGTTGCATTCCTAAGGATATTTGCAACTTCTGTCATTTCCACCATAAAGGTACTCTGACCGCTGGCCAGGTCATCAGAAGCTCCTACCCTGGTAAATATCCGGTCAACGATCCCGATAGAAGCCTTTTCTGCCGGAACAAAACAGCCGATCTGTGCCATGAGCACGATCAGTGCAGTCTGCCGCATATATGTAGATTTACCAGCCATATTGGGACCTGTAATAATAGAAATCCGCTTTTTATTATTATCCAGAAACGTATCATTGGCAATAAACATGTCATTTTCAATCACACGTTCCACTACCGGATGACGGCCATTTTTAATATCAATGGTTCCGTTTTCACTTACCTTGGGGCGAACATAATTATTCCGTTCTGCTACAAGGGCAAGGGATGCAAAAACATCAAGGGCGGCCACAGCCTTGGCAGTACGCTGGATACGTACCACTTCATTTCCAACTTTATCCCTTACATCGGAAAATAACTGATATTCCAAAGCATAAAGCTTATCTTCAGCGCCAAGGATCACATCTTCCAGATCTTTTAATTCCTGGGTAATATAGCGCTCCGCATTTACAAGGGTCTGCTTACGGATGTAATTCTCTGGCACAAGTTCTTTAAATGTATTTGTTACTTCAAGAGAATATCCAAATACACGGTTATATTTGATCTTTAAAGACTTAATGCCTGTCCGCTCCCGTTCTCTTGCCTCAAGTTCTCCAAGCCATTTCTTGCCATCTGTACGGGCTGTGCGGAATTTATCAACGTCTGCATTATATCCTTCACGGATAATGCCGCCCTCCTTCTGGGCAAGGGGAGGATCCTCAATAATGGCACTTTTGATCAGACCTGTTACATCCTCCAGATCATCCATATCCTCATAAATTCTTTTCAGAATAGGAGCATCAAAATCTTTAAGAACCTGTCGGATATAAGGAATCATCTCCAGGGATGAAGCAAACGCAACCAGATCTCTTGGATTTGCAGACTTATAACTGATCCGGCTGACTAGACGCTCCAGATCATAAATAGGATTTAAGTATTCCCGGATCTCATCACGCAACATAGGCTTTTCTTTTAACTCTTCTACTGCCGAAAGCCGGTTATTGATCTCTTCAACATCGATCAGAGGCTGCTCTACATAGGAACGAAGAGTTCTGGCTCCCATAGCTGTCCGTGTCTTATCTAACACCCATAAAAGAGAGCCACGTTTCTGTTTTTCACGCAGAGTTTCCACAAGTTCCAGATTACGGCGGCTGGAACTGTCGATCAGCATATACTTCTCAGCGGTATAAGGATGAATGCTGGTCATCTGGGATAAAGCAGTCTTCTGTGTTTCTTTAAGATAAAGGAAAAGAGCACCGGCAGCAATGACTCCGCTTTCATAATCGGCTATCCCAAGTCCATCCAGTGAACTGACATGAAAATGATCCTTTAATACACGTTTACAGGACTCATCATCAAAATACCATGGATCCAGAGAAAAAATACAGATTCCCAGTCTGTTCTTCAGGTCATCTGTATCTATACCGCTCATATAAAATGCATCATTACAGATAATCTCTGCAGGTGCAAATTTATTTACTTCATCTAAAAGCTTCTGTGGCTTATCCACTTCTGTAAGGAAACAATCACCGGTAGTAACATCTGCAATGGCACAGCCAAAATGATCTTCAATGGAAACAATGGACATAAGATAATTATTCTTTGTCTCATCCAGAGCTTGAGCATCCAATGTAGTACCAGGTGTAACAATCCGTATTACTGCACGCTTTACCAGTCCCTTGGCAAGCTTTGGATCTTCTACCTGTTCACAGATGGCTACTTTATGTCCACGCTCGATCAGACGGTTTATGTAGGTTTCCGCTGCGTGAAAAGGAATCCCGCACATGGGAGCACGCTCCTCCAGTCCGCAATCCTTTCCTGTAAGGGTAAGCTCCAGTTCCTTTGAAACCATGATCGCATCATCAAAGAACATTTCGTAAAAGTCGCCCAATCTGTAAAAAAGAACACAATCTTTATATTCTTCCTTCGTTTTACAATATTCTCGCATCATTGGCGATAACTTGGCAGTATTGGCCGAAACCTGAGTGTTTATGCGGGTTCCCGGCATGACGGAAGCGTTTTCTACCCCTATATTACCCCTATTTGTCCCCTGATTTGTGTTTTGAGTAGTTTTATCTGTTGGCAATTCAATTTCCTCTTTCTTCCGCATAAATTTTCGTAAATTCCGTATATTCCTTCTTGGCAGTAGTCTCAGCAGACAAGAAGCACAATACGACAATATAATACCATGCAAAAAAACGAGTTTCAAGATTATATTTTATATTCTGGCATCTTTCTACGGATGCCATTTTCATAAATCAAAGGCGAAAAAAGCACACCAGAGAGTGTGCCTTAGTGATATAAGTTAGATCTTTCCTAAATATTTTTTGACCGCATCTTGTATAGTTCTTGCAGCATCATACTGCTTTTTCGTATCTTCTATCGATACCAAAAAGAATTCACTGTAATCGCTATCTTCTCTTATTGTTTTCAATCTACCTAATAATTTTCCAATTTCTCGCGAAAATTTCCCAGATGCCACATATGTCTTATTGAAATAAGCAATTGCATCTTTGTGTCTTTTGAAATCAACTCCCTCAATAGCCAAAACAGCCTTTACAGCATAAAAAGCCACGTAATAACAACGGTTAATACAATCTTTAAGAAGCCTATTATCCAAACAGATTTTTGCTGCTCGCATAGTTTCTTCAGACTGTTCCATGCGATACTTGGAAAGCTCTACTCTTTTTTCATTATCCATTTACCACTATTCCTTCCTTTTCAACATTATGATAATATGGCAAATCACTTTTCCAATATTCAAAATGAATTCTATTTTTTATGACAGGGGAAATATCTACTCCATATCGCATCATAAAATCAAATGCACAATCGGATACTACATCATAATAAGAATTAATTTTTTCTTCTGGAGTATTTACAATTATCATAACATCAATATCTGAATTATCATTATAATCGCCTCTTGCATAAGAACCATACACAATAAGTGAGCAAAAATCCTTTTGAAATATATTGCGCATATGACTTTCAAACTTTTCCAATACAGCCATTGTTCTTTTTTGCATATAGCCACCTTCTATCTTTCTGCTATAATATATTTGTAGTTAATATTCCTTGCAGCTAGTAGGAATTATCTATCTAAAATTAATTATAACATCACAGAAGGAAAATTCAACCTACTTTACTCAAGGCGCAGCCCCCTATATTACTACAATACACCAAGTTTAACTACACAGCGCACTGGTGAACTACTGTGATCGGACTTACACCAGTAAATGCTATACGGCTTTGCTAGACACATAGTAACAAAGAGCGCCGTATTGCTACGGCGCCCATGTTTTGTTTTGATAATAGAACAAGGAATTTCATCACCTGTGAAGAAGGTGAATTATTTCACATTAATCCTGAATTATTCACGGAACAGTATCTGAACTGATAACTGCACCATGAATCTAAAAATTGATCCATGCAGCTATAACATCACTCAATTTAATGTGATAAATTAGTACGTGAACAATCGTAAACGCTCCATAGCATGTACTCTAGGAACATCCTCATTATTTTGAGATAATTAGAGTAAAAATTTATTCTGTCAAAAAAGTTAAGCCTTAACTT
>ONBN01000020.1 GCA_900316115.1 uncultured Eubacteriales bacterium | reverse complement strand
TAGCGCATCGCGGTGGTCTTATTTTCGTGTCTTACGTTCAACCTGTATAAATTTTCAAAGTTCATTAATTTCTACTTGACTTTTTATTTGCAGACTATTCTTTTGTGATAGTATCTGCATATGCAACAGCTTTATGCACTCTATTTATTAATTCACATACCAAAAGCATGATCCCCGGAGTAAGTCTTTTCCAGAAACCATGCTTCTGTAATTTTAAATCTGTATTTCTGCCTTCGCTATTATTCCTATCTGCCTTCTCATTTCTATTTGCGTATTTATCCGCATATTTATTTGCATCTTAATTTGCATATTTATTTGCGTATTTACTCGTACTTTACGATTTCTTTTCTTAATCGCTTCATAATACGTTTTTCCAGCCTGGAAATATAGGACTGGGAAATCCCCAGAAGGTCAGCCACTTCCTTCTGTGTTTTTTCCCGTCCTTCCATCCTTCCGATGCCAAAACGCAGTTTGATGATCATCTGTTCCCTTGGGGAAAGTTTTGCAATTGCCTTCCCCAGTAATGTGATCTCCACCTCATCCTCCAGACGCCTGGAAATCACATCCTCATCTGTTCCCAGAATATCTGACAGCAGCAGTTCATTCCCGTCCCAGTCTACATTTAAAGGCTCGTCAATAGAAACCTCCATCCTGGTTTTACTGTTCCTGCGAAGGTACATCAAAATTTCATTTTCTATGCATCTGGACGCATATGTTGCCAGTTTGATTTTTTTCACAGGGTTAAAGGTATTGATTGCCTTGATCAGCCCTATGGTTCCTATAGAGATCAGATCCTCTACCCCTACCCCTGTATTGTCAAATTTTTTCGCAATATAAACAACCAGCCTGAGATTATGCTCAATAAGAAGCGCCTTGGCCTCTTTTTCCCGCTCTGTCCCCAAACATTCAAGTACCTCATTTTCCTGCTCCGGCGTAAGGGGTGGTGGCAGGATATCATTGCCTCCGATATAATAAATTTCCCTGGGTCTTGTGAACACAAACCTGGAAAAAAGCTGAAACGGATAATAGCTTGCATTAACTGCTCTGTTCATAGATATTCCCCCTCCTGTTACAACAATTTAGCATTCAAAAGCACCTGGTACTCTTTCCCCAAAGCGGAGGGTTCCTCTGGCAATACCAACACCGGGCTTTCAATATGAACCACTTCTTTGGGAGTGTGAATGATCAGGTCTTCCAGTGTCACTGCCAGCAGCATCCTTTCTCCTCCCACTGTCCTGCAGATCAGGAAATGAGGATGCAGCCCTGCAAGCTCCGTACTTTCAATCTCCCCTGGGTTCTCTTTTAAATGTGTTACTTTTTCTGCCAGCGATCCAGGCAGCAAGTCTGCCAGAAATTCCGGTTTTACAACAGAAACCGGTTTTCCGCTGATCGGATCTGTCAGCAGATTCCCTGTGTCATATAATCCATAAGATGACTGTACTTTTCCCTGATAAGACAGGGCAACCGGATAAAGATTCTTCCTTTTTACGTCCATCACCTTCGAAAGGTAAACCAGAAACATAAGGCAAAAATACGTGCCCGCCGAAAAAATAAGAAAGATCCCAAAAACCATCTTTCTTCCCCGGGTAAGCATATCCCACAATCCTCCGGCAAGAAACGCAGCAAGATACAAAGATAAAATTGCTTTTGCCAAAAGTCCTTTCTGCTTTAAGCCATATGCCAGAAATGCCATACAGCAGGCACATCCCCCATGAAGCAGAATACTTACAGTCAGAATCCCATCCATATGTACATAAAGAATCAGACAGGAAAGCAGGGCGCCAGCCGCTGCCCCGGCAAAGGTTCTCTTCCGGCTTTTGCAGCAGGACAGATATGTACCAACTGCTCGCAGAAGAACATAGTCCATTAAGAGATTTGTCACAAAGACTATATCTATGTATATTTTCATACATAAAAACCCCCTATGACCTGTCAATCCTTCACTTTGGTGAGCGAATTCATTATAAGGTGATAGGGGGTGCAGATTTTGTCAAAACAACAACGAAGATTCTTAGAATTTCTCGTGATTTTCCGATATGTTTCGACTTTTTATCTTTCTTTTCCAGCTTTCTCTTCTGTATCTTTTTCTATCTATTTTTGATTTCTATTTTTGATTTCTATTTTTAATTTCTATTTTTAATTTCTATTTCTAATTTCTCTTTTCCTGCCTGTTCTGAATGATTATATGTTTTCCTGATGAAGTGCCTCCATCATCACCCGGAGTTCCTTTATCGGGAACTGCCCGGGAGCAGATGCAGCTCCTACTGTGGCAAATGTAAGACAGGAACTAAAATTCTCTCCTGCAATCCTGCTGATAGATCCCATGCTTCCCATAGACATGGAGATCAGTGGTTTGCAGGTATATGTATGCATTTCCTTTGTTGCCTGCATAATCGCCGCAACATCTTCAAATTTTTTTGGCATTACAGCTATTTTTAAAATGTCGGCACCTGTTGCATCCATCCTTTTAAATCTTTGAACCAGAGACTCTTTTTCTTCTGTTTTTGCAAAATCATGACTGGAAGCGATCACTCTGCTGCCTTCTTTTTGCAGCTGGCAGATCAGAGATTTTTTCTTCTCTTCTTCTCCAAATACTTCCACATCCACAAAATCTGCTTTCTTTGACCTGGCTGCTGCCAGATTAATTCTTGCATATTCTTCTGCAGATAATTCTATATTTCCACCTTCGCATTTTGTACGGATGGTAAATAACAGCGGAATATCGTCCAATATATGGGACAGTTTTTCCAATGTGTCCGTTAAAGCGTTCTCATTACAAAGATCACAGTAAAAATCTGCTCTCCATTCCACCAGTTCCGCTCCTGCTGCCTTTGCATCCCCGGCCTGCTTACATATTTCTTCTGACTTGCTTCCTGTGAGAGGAACACAGATCTTGGGCATGCCCTCTCCCAATATAAGATTTTTTACCTGAATGGGTTTTGTCATTTCTTGACATCTCCTTTTTGCTGAAATAAAATAATAATAATATGATGATCGCACAGATCTGTAAAACGGAGGTATATTATGATTCCAATCACCGGCCACACAAAACTCACCGCTCTTCTTGGAAGCCCGGTTGCCCACAGCATTTCCCCAGCCATGCACAATGAAGCCTTCCGCCTGTTAGGGCTTGATTACGTATATCTTTGCTTTGATGTAGGAGAAGAAGGTCTTCCCGCTGCCGTACAGGGACTGAAAACCTGCGGTATCCGTGGTTTTAACCTGACCATGCCGGACAAGAACAAAGCCGTAGAACTTGTGGATGAGTTTTCTCCTGCCGCCACTTTGATCGGTGCCATCAATACGGTTGTAAATGATAACGGTAAACTGATCGGCTATAACACAGACGGTATGGGATACATGCGTGCTGTCCAGGATGCAGGCTATGACCTTACCGGGAAGACCCTTACCATAATGGGTGCCGGTGGAGCTGCCACTGCCATTTGTGCACAGGCCGCACTGGACGGAGTAAAAGATATCCACATTTTTGCCAGGAAAACCAGCCGTTTCTGGGATCGTACCAGAAAACTTGTGGATAACATCAACCAAACCCTGCCCTGTAATGCCCACCTTCATGAAAACCAGGATCAGCAGGCTTTGAAAAGCGCCATTTCACAAAGCTACCTGCTTTTAAATGCCACATCCCTTGGTATGGCTCCACACACTGAAGGTACCATTATCACAGATACCTCCATGTACCGTAAGGATCTGATCGTTTCCGATGTGATCTACAACCCAAGAGAAACCCGTTTTCTTCGGGAAGCAAGGCTTGCAGGCTGTCCTACCTTTAACGGTATGTATATGCTTCTGTATCAGGGTGCGGAAGCCTTCCGTCTGTGGACAGGCCTGGATATGCCTACTGAAAAAATCAAGGCAGCTTTCTTCTCTGAATAGATCTGATAAACCTCTATTTTACAAAAGGACTGTATCGCAGGGATTTCCCGGATTGCAGTCCTTTTATATTTAGTGATGTCTGCTTAAACAGACATGTCCGTGTAAGCTATTTCTTTTATTATTCACGTTTTACCGCTGTATTTATTTCTTTTCTTCCTGTACTTCAACCTTACGGTTTGCTCTTGTCTTGATCTCTTCTTTGATGTCAGAGATAAATGCATCCAGGTCTTTAGCTCCTTCATCACCAAGGAAACGGCTTCTTACAGAAACCTTGCCTTCTTCCTCTTCCTTTGCACCTACAACAAGCATGTACGGAATCTTCTGAAGTCTCGCCTCACGGATCTTGTAACCGATCTTCTCTGCACGGGTATCGATTTCTGCACGGATACCATTTTCCTTCAGGTCATCAAGTACTTTTCCTGCATAATCCATATATTTGTCAGAAATAGGAAGTACCTTTACCTGTACTGGTGAAAGCCATGTAGGGAATGCACCAGCAAAATGCTCAATCAGGATACCGATGAAACGCTCAATAGAACCAAATACAACACGATGGATCATGATCGGACGATGCTTCTCTCCATCAGCTCCGATATATTCGCAGTTAAATCTCATTGGCAGCTGGAAGTCAAGCTGGATCGTACCACACTGCCATGTTCTTCCAATAGAATCTTCCAGATGGAAATCAATCTTAGGACCATAGAATGCTCCGTCTCCTTCATTTACAGAATAGGACAGACCCAAATCATCCAAAGCACCCTGAAGTGCTGTAGTCGCCATATCCCAATCTTCGTCACTTCCCATGGAATCCTCAGGCCGTGTGGAAAGTTCTACATGATATTTAAATCCAAACAGCTGGTATACTTCATCGATCAGCTTTGCAACGCCTTTGATCTCGTCACGGATCTGCTCAGGCATCATAAAGATATGGGCATCATCCTGTGTAAAGCAACGTACACGCATCAGGCCATGAAGCTGACCGGATTTCTCATGACGATGGACAAGACCAAGCTCACCCATACGCAGTGGCAGATCCCGGTAAGAACGTGGTTCTGACTGATATACAAGGATGCCGCCAGGACAGTTCATTGGTTTGATGGCGTAATCCTGCTCATCGATCACTGTTGTATACATATTCTCTTTATAATGATCCCAGTGTCCGGATGTTTCCCACAGATGACGGTTCAAGATAATAGGTGTGGAAATCTCCACATATCCAGCCTTCTGATGGATCTCTCTCCAGTAATCCAGAAGTGTATTCTTCAGAACCATACCCTTTGGAAGGAAGAATGGGAAGCCAGGTCCTTCATCACTCATCATAAACAGACCAAGCTCTTTACCAAGCTTTCTGTGGTCACGTTTCTTTGCTTCTTCCATACGGTTCAGGTATTCTTCCAGCTCTGCTTTCTTGGTATAAGCAGTACCATAGATCCTGGTAAGCATCTTATTCTTCTCGCTGCCTCTCCAGTATGCACCAGCAAGACTGGTAAGCTTAAATGCTTTGACAGGTTTTGTGCTCATCAGATGGGGACCTGCGCACAAATCTACAAACTCACCCTGCTGATAAAAGCTGATCTCGGCACCTTCTGGCAGATCCTGGATCAATTCTACCTTGTAAGGCTCATTTTTTTCCTCAAAATAAGCAATTGCTTCTTCTCTTGGCTTTGTAAAGCGTGTAATAGGCAGTGCTTCTTTTACCACCTTCTTCATCTCAGCTTCGATCTTTGCAAGATCATTTGTCTGGATCGGTGTCTCACTGTCAATATCATAATAAAATCCCTCTGCAATAGAAGGTCCGATCGCCAGCTTCACATCCGGATACAGTCTTTTCAGTGCCTGAGCCAGGATATGGGATGCTGTATGACGAAATGCAGCTTTTCCGCCTTCATCCTCAAATGTAAGAATGCTGAGCTCACAGTCTTTATCAATAACTGTTCTAAGATCGACAACCTCTCCGTCCAGTTCTCCTGCACAGGCAACTCTGGCAAGTCCTTCACTGATGTCGGAAGCAATCTCAATAACAGACTTTGGTTCGGAATATTCTTTTTTGGATCCATCTTTTAATGTGACAACCATGTTCTTTCTCCTTTTCACTTATTAATGTGAGGGTTCCCAACGGATGCGTCTCTTTTTTATGAAATTATACAAAAAAATCCCTTACAATGCATATGCACTGTAAGGGACGAATAAACATTCGTGGTTCCACCCTGCTTGCCAGATCATACTATCTGCTGATACTATCGTATAAAATGGCCACTTATTTGATGATAACGGAATCACCGGACTGTATTAAAGTCACTCGGAGGTGGTCTTCAACTACTTTACGATAAGACAATCACACCTATATGTCTCTCTCTGAATCGTTCTGCAGCCTACTCTTCTCTTCATCGTTTTTCCTTATTACGCACTCATTATATATGCGGAAATTCTGTTTGTCAATGGGCTGACTCAGATATTCCCGGATATTTTTTCTTTTATTAGGGCTGCTGTCTCCCGTATCACATAATGTACCTGCATGATCAGATCCGACTTTGCTCCGATACCGCATAAATCCTGATATCCTAACTTTCTTGCAAGACACAGTGCACGATAAATATGAAAATTATTGGACAAGATCCCACAATTCCCATGACTGCATCCAGTCAACTGATCAGAAAAAACGAGATTCTCCCTGGTACTTACAGACCGTTCCTCGAGGATCATCTGCCTTTTTCCTATCCCATGTACTAGCAGATACTCTGCCATACACTTTGCTTCTGTGATATCTTCACCAGGTCCCTGCCCGCCGGACAAGATCAGGACAGTATCAGGATTCTCTCTGGCATAAGCCCTGGCCGCCTCCAGACGCATCTTCAATGCCTTTGATGGCTTCTGCCCTCTCACCTGCGCCCCAAGAACAACTACATACTCAAGTCCCGGTTTTCCTTTTGCCTGCATCCCGTGGATCACACAGATCAACAGAAATGTAAATAAGCAAATACCTGCTGCCAGCAACACATAACCTGCCATACTGATCCAGTCAGGAAGCTGCAGTTCATATCGTTCCATGTGTCGTCTGACCAGACACCATCCCCACAAAAGAACAGTTCCTGCAGGCCAGATCCAGGCAAAATCTGCCGTAATACCTGCATGGATAATAATTACTATATAATAGATCAGGCAAAGAATACCTGCCGAAAAAATGAATACGTTCATCAAAAAACCGTTTTATTTATTTCTGCCACAGCAATATTTATATTTCTTGCCGCTTCCGCAAGGACATGGATCATTACGGCCTACTTTATGTGGCTTGATCACAGTTCCTGACTTCTTCTGCTCAAGGTAGAGTTCTTTTCTCTTCTCAGGAGTAAAGATCTTATCCCACTGCGGAAGTTCATACAGCCAGTCAGCCTTTGCATCTACCATGTTTTTGTACAGAAGCTCTTTGTCAAAGCACAGGCTTACAGTTGTATTCTCGTCCATAGTCTCAATAGGATTCTTAACCTTCAGACTGTCGTTAATGCCGTCCAGGAAACCTACCATGGTAAGTACTTCCTGTCCATATTTCTCAGCAAGCTCTTTTACTGTACCGGTAACAACCTCATCCGGATTCTCCAGAAGCTGCTCATAAATGCCTTTTTCAATATTAAAATAGTTTGCCCAGAATCTCTGGAGCTTATTGCGGTCTGCCTGCTGATCGTAAGCAATCCCACGCCACTGCTCTAAAATGGTCTTGTCGCTCATTTCTTGGTTCCTCTTTTCAAATAAGTTTCATTTTTCATTTCCTTAAGTCCTGCATCTGCAGGCCGGATTTCATATATTATAACATCTTTTGTATCATTACGCAATTCTTTTAGCAGATTCCAATAAACTTACCATACAGACTCCGATTATATCCCAATACAACAAAATACTTTTTCCCGGTATAAAATCTTTTCTATATGCCTATACTATGATTGTTCATTGGAACCCCCTTCAATGACGCCATAACAAATGATAAAACATACAGTAGCCGTTCAGCAGGCAGCCATCTGCCGGTTCCAAACAGTTACTGTAACTTATATCCTCCCCTGGAAAATGCGGAATGCAGTACAGACAAGGACTGTTTTCCGCATTTACTTTATGCCCAGCTTTTCCAGATCTGCTGCTGCCTGCTTAAAATCATGGAACTGGATGGCATGGATACCAAGCTTTCTGGCCGCCTCACAGTTCTCTTTTCTGTCATCCAGGAATACACTTTCTTCAGCTTTCAGGCCATATCTGCCAAGCAGGGTTTCATAAATATCCTTTTCCGGCTTCAACTGCTGCACTTCGCAGGAAAAAATGATCCCATCCATATTTTTCAGGAAAGTAAGATCCTTTCTTGTTTTTTCCAACGCATAGTCGCAGTAATTGGAGAGCACATACAGATGGTATCCTTTGCTTTTCAGATATTTTGTCCATGTATCTGCATAATTCCTGACTTTAATGGTGGCACCGGAGCCTTCCATCACCTTCCGTACATCCTGTGCATATTCCGGCAAAGCTTCTTCAAAAGCCTTTACATAGGTTTCCTCATCATAGAGTCCCCGGTCCCTCTCATTCCACTGCTGGCTGAGAAACACCTTTTCACCGATCAGCCTGTTTTCTTCCTCAGGAAAACCAAAAGACTGAAGATATCCCTGCCAGTCAAAATCAACCAGAACCTGTCCTACATCAAAAATCACATTTTTCATTTTACCCTCTGCACTCCCTTTTCTTTTGTCCAATAATCTGTACACCATCCAGAACAGATATCCAAGAATGGGCACAAGAATAGCTACTCCCCAGGACGCCCTGAACAGATCACTGTCTGTCATTGCAAAAAACATGGGCATACAGGCTGCAAGCAGAAGAACCACTACTCCTAAAATTGCAGCTGCCTTTTTGAAATTTTTCATAATACTGCTTTCCTCCTGACAGATAAAAAGAGGGGCCAGCAAGCTGCTCTCCACTGGCCGGTCCCTCAAGGCTTTTACCTGTTTCTGTAAATGATGTCATGTCTTCCCGGTCCGTTGGAAACCATTGTGATCGGGCATTCAATATGTTTTTCAATAAACTCAATATATTTTCTGCAGTTTTCCGGAAGATCCTCGTATTTCTTGATCCCGCGGATATCGCATTTCCATCCTGGAAGCTTTTCCAGTACCGGCTTTGCTTTTTCCAGCTTGCAGGTAGTCGGGAAATCAGTTGTCACCTGTCCGTCAATCTCATATCCTACGCAAACCGGGATCTCATCCAGATATCCAAGGACATCCAGAACTGTAAATGCCACATCTGTAGCTCCCTGGATACGGCAGCCATACTTGGATGCAACACAGTCATACCATCCCATACGTCTCGGACGTCCGGTAGTAGCACCAAACTCACCGCCGTCACCGCCGCGTCTTCTCAGTTCATCTGCCTCATCACCGAAGATCTCAGATACAAATGCACCAGCTCCTACAGCACTGGAATATGCCTTGCTGACTGCAATGATCTTCTTGATCTCATATGGCGGAACGCCTGCACCGATGGCACCATAGCCAGCCAGTGTAGAAGAAGATGTAACCATAGGATAGATACCATGATCCGGGTCTTTCATGGAACCAAGCTGTCCCTCAAGAAGGATCTCTTTGCCTTCTTTTATTGCATTCCACAGGAACAGAGATACATCTCCCACATATGGAGCAACCATCTCTTTGTATTCCATCAGCTTATCCATGATGTCATCCGGGTTCAGAAGCGGTTTATGGTAAAGATGCTCTAACATCACATTCTTAACCTGGCAAACGCTTTCAACCTTTTCTCTCAGTTTCTCATTGTCAAACAGCTCATTTACCTGGAAACCGATCTTTGCATATTTGTCAGAATAGAAAGGAGCGATACCGGATTTGGTAGATCCAAAGGATTTGCCTCCCAGTCTTTCCTCTTCATACTGGTCAAACAGCGGATGATAAGGCATAACGATCTGTGCTCTGTCTGAAATCAGGATCTTTGGTGCCGGTACGCCTCTGCTGACAATCTCATTATATTCTTTAAAAAATACAGGAATATCCAGTGCTACACCATTTCCGATCACACTTGTGGTACGGCCGGAAAATACACCGGACGGAAGTGTATGCAGTGCAAATTTGCCATAGTCATTGACAATAGTATGTCCTGCATTTGCTCCTCCCTGGAATCTTACAACAACATCTGCTTCCTGGGCTAACATATCGGTAATCTTGCCTTTTCCCTCATCGCCCCAGTTAGCGCCTACTACTGCTTTGATCATAACACAATTCCTCCTCGTGTCTTTCTATGTTTACCGGAAATCCGGAAACATCCATTTCTCTTTTCTTTATATCTTAATACGGCATTACCAGCTTCCGCCGCCTCCGCCGCCGAAACCGCCGCCTGAAAAACCACCGCTGCTGCTTCCACCGGAATATCCGCCGCTGCTTCCGCTGCCTCCGGATGCGCTTCCCGGATCCACCTTGGTAAGGGTACTTGTCACATGCTGCATGCTCTTTGACATCTGCCTGCTGAACATATAATAATTCCATGTTCTGTAATCCGGCGAACTGCTTACGTACCACTGAGGTGCAGGGATAGCCAGGGTTTCCAGTCTCTTTGCAAATACATCGGAAAGACCGAACACATAGGTATATGGCAGTACATTATAAAACCATTCCGGGTTTTCTTCTGCCATTGCCTTCAGACGGTCAAGCTCTGCTGTCTCAATAAACTCTTTAAGTCCAAGTAAACGTCCCATCCAGTCTACGCATTTGTCTGTTCTTTTTTTCATAAATGCAGTAAAGAACAGACATATAAAGGATGCCACAGCCGCTACTGCCAGCCCCTGGGTAAAATCAAAAATATTCTGCTGCCGGAGACTGGAAAGATAAATCCCTGTCACAAGAGCAAGCCCGCACAGGAAAAAACAAATCCCTATAAATCCGCTTCCAATACGGCTCACACCCCGTCTGCCATGCCATTTATCAACAGTAGAGCATAAAATGATCAGGCCGATCACCATTGGAACCAGTGAAATCGAGACGAAGATCTGCTGCAGGATCCAGAATTTATCCAGCACAAGCATCATCAGAAGGAAGATGCACATGGGAGCAAAACCAAGCAAGGCAGAAAATACTCTTGCCACAGTGGAGGATGTGGTATAAAGGCCGCCCTTTGTCTTCACATAATCCTTAACCTGGCTTTTTACCGTATCGATCGTACCTGCACATTTATACTTCAGACTGGAGATCTTTACAGAATCACCTTTTTTGAAAATCTTGTCAAACAAAGTTTTTTCATATTTGGGGGCATCCGCAGGCAATGGAAGTGCTGTCTTTGTCAGCTTAAGATCCTTTTTCTTGCCTGTATCTTCGATCTGAATGTGGCCTCTGTCTGCCCAGTAAAGGATCAGGGACAATACATCCTTATCCTCCACACTGCCATCAATAATATATCCTACTGCTGCGCTGTCCAGATCTACCGGTGGCTGGAACTGTACAGAAGTAATGATCTCCTCGTCCCTTCCAAAACGGCGGAACATAAGGATCACCAGTACAAGAACCACAATGGAAACAACGGTCAGGATGGTATTCACAGGCGGGATCAGATTGCTTCCTGTAAAGTAATCATCCCCCATCTTGGAAAACATGGTGATACCGCTGCCAAACTCCATATCCTGGGTCAGCGTACCCTCCAGAGTGTTCCCATCCCAGGAAAGATCCATCAGTTCTTTCCCATCTGCTGTAGATCCATAGCTTCCATAATAAAACTCCAGCTTTTCATGATCAAAGTCCTTTGGGAAGCTTACAGTAAAGCTGCTGCCTGCAGGGATCACATTCTGCCAGCTTAAAGGAAACAGGTTGTAATATACATCTGTATAGGCCTTGTCCTGTACCATTGGTGTAACTGTGTACTCCATGTAATAGGTCTGGGGGCCATACACTGTATGATCTGCATCACCAAGCTGAAGAACATAAAAGCCTTCATCTGTGCTTTCTTCTACATTTGTATTACAGTCTTCCAGCTCTATTTCAGCAAAATAAGGGATCTTTTCACCCTGAACATTCTGGATAGTGCCTTTTCTTGGAATGTAGCGGTAAATTCCATGGCGTTCCTGAAGCATATCCACCTGGATCGTCTCACTTACCAGGTAACTGTTGTCTTCCTGAATGGTTACATCTACATGGTAATTCTCAGTATCCATGTTGTGGTCATATTCCAGGGTACTGCTGTCACCGCTTACCACTCCCAGAAGTCCTCCTGTCATACAGAACATTACTGTAATAATGATCAGTATGATGGTCTTGAATATTACCAGCGGGCCTGCTTTCTTAAACATACTCTCTCCTCCTGTGTGGGTTTCCTGTCTGAAATCAGAAAGAAACCTTTACATTTTCTCTTTCAGCTTCAGAGTTCACTTCGTAAAGTGGTTTTCTCTTGAAGCCGAAAAGTCCCGCCAGAATGTTGCCTGGGAACATTTCTGTTTTTGTGTTGTATTTATTTACAACACCATTGTAGTATCTTCTTGCTCCTGCGATCTCTTCCTCAATACGTGAAAGCTGATTCTGCAGATTCAGGAAGTTCTGGTTTGCTTTCAGATCCGGATAGCTTTCAGTAAGCGCAAACAGGCTTTTCAGTGTACCTGAAAGTGCATTGTCATTTGCGATCTTCTGCTCCGGGCTGGTAGCATTCATAGCCATATTCCTGGCATTGATCACAGCCTGAAGTGTATCTTTTTCGTGTTTTGCGTAACCTTTTACAGTCTCCACAAAGTTAGGGATCAGGTCATACCGTTTCTTTAAGGTTACATCCATAGCTGAAAAAGCTTCTTCACTTTTGTTGCGGAGTCTGACAAATCCATTATAAGAGGACACAAGCCAGAGCACCAGAAGTACAACTACTACCAATACGATAATAAGAACTTTTGACATTTTTCTTTCTCCTTCCATAAGGGAAAACCACAGGATCTCCCAATACAGTCATAATCATAAATGACTATTATACATTGATCTCTGCGTGCATGCCAAGCATCTCTTTATGGGCATCCAGCACAGGAGTAACTACCTTTGCAATAAAGCTTTCTGTCTGCTCTTTTGCACGGCCTACATATTTCTTAGGATCCATGGTCTTCTGCAGTTCTTCCAGTGTAAGGTTGAAAGCCGGATCTGCTGCGATCAGTTCCAGAAGGTTGTTGTCCTTTCCTTCTACCTTTACAGTCTTTCCTGCTTCCATGGACAGCTCACGGATACGCTCATGCAGTTCCTGACGGTCTCCGCCAGCCTTTACTGCATCCATCATAATATTCTCAGTAGCCATAAACGGAAGCTCTGCCATCATATGTTTCTCGATCACCTTAGGATAAACCACCAGTCCGTCAACCACATTCAGGCACAGATCCAGGATACCGTCAATAGCAAGGAAGCCTTCCGGAATGGAAAGACGCTTGTTTGCAGAATCATCCAGAGTCCTTTCAAACCACTGAGTTGCAGATGTGATAGCCGGATTCAGTGCATCTACCATCACATATCTGGACAGAGAAGCAATACGCTCACTTCTCATAGGATTTCTCTTATATGCCATAGCAGAAGATCCGATCTGAGACTTCTCAAAAGGCTCTTCCACTTCTTTCAGATGCTGTAAAAGACGGATATCATTGGACATCTTATGTGCGCTGGCTGCAATACCTGCAAGGATATTGGCCACACGGGTATCAACCTTCCTGGAATAAGTCTGGCCGGATACCGGATAGCATGCCTTAAATCCCATCTTCTGTGCGATCATCGGATCGATCTTGTCGATGGTCTCCTGGTCTCCGTCAAAAAGTTCCAGGAAACTTGCCTGTGTGCCTGTAGTACCTTTGGAGCCAAGAAGCTTGATGGTTCCCAGTACATACTCCAGATCTTCCAGATCCATAAGAAACTCCTGACACCATAAGGTAGCTCTTTTACCTACTGTGGTAGGCTGTGCAGGCTGAAAATGTGTAAATGCCAGTGTAGGCTGATCCTTGTATTTGTCTGCAAACTTGGACAGTTCTGCAATCACATTCACCAGCTTCTTCTGAACCAGCTTCAGTGCTTCTACCATAATGATGATGTCCGTGTTATCACCTACATAACAGGAGGTAGCTCCCAGATGGATGATTCCTTTTGCCTTGGGACACTGTACTCCGTATGCGTACACATGAGACATTACGTCATGACGGACTTCTTTTTCCCTTGCTTTTGCCACATCATAGTTGATGTCCTCTGCATGGGCTTTCATCTCATCGATCTGCTCCTGGGTAATATTAAGACCCAGTTCTTTCTCAGTCTCTGCAAGTGCGATCCACAGCTTCCTCCAGGTACGGAACTTCATGTCCTGGGAAAAAATGTACTGCATCTCCCTGCTTGCGTAACGCTCGGATAACGGACTTGTGTATCTGTCTGTGCTCATCTTCGTTCTCCTATTTTCTTTGTATATTCAGGAACCGACAGGTTCCTGCACATGATAAAATGTATGTTTCCCCGCTTTTTACGGCTAAACATACTCATTCGTTTAAAATTATATAACATTGCCCTTGCAAAAGCAACCTAAAAGGCATCAACCCTGATGGAATTTACCCAGGAATTCCTTCATACGTGCATGTTCTGAAGCAAATACCTGCTCAGGCGTGCCCTCCACTGCGATCACACCATCATCCATAAAAATGATCCTGTCAGAAATATCTCTTGCAAAAGTCATCTCATGGGTCACGATCACCATGGTGATATGCTCTGCTGCAAGGGCCTTGATCACCTTCAGGATCTCCCCTGTAAGCTCCGGATCCAGTGCAGAAGTAGGCTCATCAAAAAACAGAATATCCGGATTCATGCAAAGTGCCCTTGCAATGGAAACTCTTTGCTGCTGGCCGCCTGACAGCTGATAAGGATACGCATCTTCCTTTCCTTCCAGTCCCATCTTTTTAAGAAGCTCTCTTGCCTGCACCAGCACTTCTTCCTTTTTGCGCTTCTGCACCCGCACTGGTGCATCAATAATATTTTTTAACACAGAAAAATGTGGAAAAAGGTTAAAGTTCTGAAATACAAGCCCTACTTCCCCGTTTTTTACGATCTCTCCTGCATCCGGTGTCTCAAGCCCTGTGGCGCACCTTAGAAGTGTGGACTTTCCGGAGCCGGAAGGTCCGATAATGCTTAAAACTTCTCCTTTATCTACCTCCAGGGAAATATCCCTGAGCACATCCAGGGCACCAAAGCTTTTCTTAATATGTTTCATTTCAAATAACTTCATTTTTACTGCCCCCTTATTTGTAGTAATTCATCATTTTCTCAATCTTGTTCATAGCTACAGCCACAATAAGGTTGAAAATGTAATAGAAAACTGCTGCAACCAGAAACGGAGTCATGGTTGTCTGGGCACTTGCGATCTGTTTGGCAATGGTGAACATCTCAGCAACGGATACTACAAAGGCAAGCGATGTATCCTTAACCAAAGTGATCACCTCGTTGGTAACAGACGGAAGGATCCTTTTGATCACCTGGGGCAGGATGATCCTGAAAAAGGTCTGGGACTTGCTGTAACCCAGGATCTGTGCAGCTTCATACTGTCCTGCTGGCATGGATTCAATACCGCCTCTGTAAATCTCAGCAAAATAAGCAGCATAATTGATAGCGAATCCGATAAACACTGCGATCAGGCTGTAGCCTCTGGATATACGGATCCCGAAAATAAAGTAAGGTCCGAAATATACCACCATCAGCTGCAGCATCAGAGGCGTTCCTCTCATCACGGAAATATAGGCAGACACGATCCCCTTCAGGACCTTATTCTTTGACATTCTTCCAAAACATATAAGAAGTCCCAGAGGCAGGGAACAGATCAAGGTCACAAAGAAAATCTCCACAGTAGTGACCATTCCGCCTGCCAGCTGTTCCAGCATTGTACTTAAATTCATATACTTTCCTCCATTAGCACAACAACAGAGGGTGCAATCTGTACCCTCTGTCTGTTATATGCTCGTCCTGTTTTATTATTCTGATCTGTACAGATCCCTGCAAAGCGTATCACTCTGCCGGTGTTTCTTCTGCTTCTGCATCAGCCTCGGCTTCACTGTCATCTGCTGCCTGTGTATCCTCTGCTTCAGATGTCTCCTGTGCATCATCGTCTCCGATGCAAAGCATATCAGCAACCTCATACTGCTCTGCAAGCTTCTCTACTTCGCCTGCCTCATACAGCTTCATAACCTCTGCCCATACAGTATCTCTCAGCTCTTCGTTGCCTTTCTTAAAGCCGATACCATACTGCTCGCTCTGGATAGGCTCATCCATGATCACATATTTGCCTTCTTCTCTCTTGGACAGCTGATACTTGGCTACTCCGATATCAACAGCGATCGCATCTGCTGCGCCGGAATCCAGATTCATAAATGCTGTATTGTAGTTCTCGTTCTCTGTAAGAGAAGCAAAGCTTGCGGTCAGGTCTTTGTTGTCATCACTGTTCAGTGCATCCAGTGCTGCTGATGCAGTCTGTACAACTACGTTCTTACCAGCCAGGTCTGACAGCTTCTCAATCCCGGAATCAGCAGCCACAACCATTACCTGCTCATTGTTCAGATATGGCTCTGACCATGTATAATCATCCTCACGGCCATTGATGGTAAATCCATTCCAGATACAGTCAATAATACCGGAATTCAGGTCTGCATCCTTGCTGTCCCACATGATCGGTGTTTTTACAAGCTCCCAGCCAAGGTTATCACAAACCTTCTGTGCCAGGTCAAGGTCAAATCCTACATATTCTCCATCATCATTCATATATCCAAAAGGCGGATATTCTGCATCAAATCCTACTACCAGAGTCTTGCTGTCTGCGTCTGCGTAAACCGGAACAACAGATACCATTCCAACTGCCATCACTGCTGCCAGAACTGCAGCCATCATTTTTTTCTTCATATTGTAATCCTCCTCTTCGCCTTTCTTTGGAAAGCTTTTTGTTTTAAGAGTGTCCTTTTATCTTTTATCACGTAGTCACTCTACCATGTTAAAGCATGTTGATATGGTAGCATATGAATCCCCGGCTGTCAAGAGGAGTTTTTCTGATACCAGGGATTGTGAGAATGTATGGTGCAAAAAATCCCCGGATATCATGGCTTAGGACTTTTCTTTTGATCAGGAGCCTGTGCTTCTGTGGTATTCTTTTGTAAATTTTTCCAGACATTCATCAATATGCTGGGAATATACCGGTATCTCCGGCTTCTTTGCAAACCGTTCCAGAGCCTGCTGCACAGCCTCCTTTACCTGATCGCTTACATTCAGTGCAGTAAGGCGGCTTTCATATTCAATCGGTGTCCGTATGCTTTTATAAGCAAGAAGATATGTGATCAGGGACTGATCCGTTTCATCCAGCTGATAAGCCTTCCAGAAACAATCCACTGCCTTTTCCATCTGGAAAAGATAACTGCAGGCACACCCAAGATTGTGATAAATCTGGGCAGTAAGCCCTGCCTGTCCCTGCTCCAGTCCCTCTTTTTGCAGAAGTTTCTCATATACGTGGATAGCACTTACCAGCATCCCGTTCTCTACCAGGGCATCTCCCTTTTTCTTCTCACGGACTACCGGTGCTTCTGCATCCATTTTGGAAAGCTTTGCATTTAAGGTGCGAAGCTCTTCATAAGTAAGATAATTGATCTCCTTGAAAACAGGATAAAGAACATCCTCTGCACTTGCAAACTTGCCCAGATTTGGGCGAAGCTTTGCAGCCAGCCTTGGAAGTTCCAGTTCCTGGGCGATCCAGCTGCATAGTGCTTCATTAATAATAGTCTGATCCACCAGATAAAGATTGTGATAAAGATAGTAGCACAATTCTTCTAGTGTATAGATATTGGTACTTATATTCTGGATAAAATAAGGAGATCTGGCTTTTTTTGTCTGACATAAAATATATCCGCTCATTCCTTGTTCCTCCTTACCATTTTACGGAATCCTTCCATACTTTGCCGCTGGATGGATACATTTCCCCAAAGCCAAGATCCTTTACTGTGATCCTGCACAAATCTTTGGAAATATACTGCAGTTCCAAAGAAAGCCTGGTGGTTTTGTTGGGGCGCACCGGAAGTCCGGGAAGCCCCATGGAAATACGTTTTTTCCCTTCCTGACCCATGGTGCTGACCACAAATACCAGTTCCTTCGTGTCATCCAGGATCAGTTCACAGCTGGCTTTACATTCATACCAGTTCACACCTGCGTGGATCAGCGGATAGTAGGTAGGTGAACCCATCACCCGCATCTCCATCCCCACATCTGTAAGCACCAGGGATGGGCTGAGATAACGGTAGCCTTTCAGATTCCTGTCCTCTGTTTTTTCTTTGCCAGCCCCGCAGGCTCCTTTTGCAAAAAGGTTATTTCCGAAAAACACCTTTCTTCTCTGCTGGCACAAAAGCCGTACAGACTGCTTTGCCCACTGGGGATCAAATCCGCTGCCAGTGATCTGGATACTGGAATACAGATCCGTTCCCAGAGTTTTCTGGATAAAAGCCAGAAAATCCGAATCACGCTGCAGGGCAGCCTTTTCCCTGGAAGCTTCTGCTTCTTCTGTTAAAAGCCCGGTAAGGCTGCTCTCTCCCAGATCTTCCAACTGTACCAGTACAGGGCCTCCCCCCTGCATCACCAGCTTGTGGAACCGTACCTTGTCCCCTGTAAAATCATACCAGCCTACGCTTCGGTTCCAGGTTTCTCTTTTCTGGGTCATAATATAATAGAAAAAGCTTTCTCCATAATCAAGAAGCAGATACTTGTCTTCTGGAAATCCCAGTGCCTGGCATGCTCTCTGTATATTGGCCACCTGCACCTGATCCAGCTCCTTCACTGTGATCACAAGGCATTTGGTATTTTTCACCACATCCATTACACCAAGAAACTTCAGCATACCTTTCAAAAATACCGCCAGCAGTTCCCAGGGCTGCTTTGACTCTCCGCTGATCTGTACTGCTTCTTCTTTTCTGCACAGATCATACAGACCATCAATCAGCACACCGCCTCTGTCTCTGGCAAAATATTCTGCTTCCAGGCCTACACAATAATCTTTATGCTTTCCTCTGTGGCAGAGAAGAGTGGGGGCTTCAAACTGCTCGCTTCCCACCTTCATGGAAACAGATCTGGGTTCATCACCCTTTCTGTCATAGTAACAGATCTGGGAGTATTCTTTACCAAAGTCAATTCCAATAATCAAGTCCCGAATCTCATTCATCCCTTAGTCCTCTTTCCTGATGACAAACATCTCATTCACATACTGTTCCTGCCGCAGATACTGCTTCAGCTTTGCAGATACTTCTGCATCCTTATCCAGCCTTCTTGCTGACAGGATCTGGTTGATCATCTGATATTTGCTGCCTGGTGCGCCTTCCACCCGGCTCATGGTCATGGTACGTTCTGCAGTCTTTTTTATTTTCCCTTTATATTCTGACTGGAAATAATAATGCAGAGTCTCTCCGTAGAAAAGTGTAAAAGACTTTGTCCGGATCCCTTCATATATATCGTGAAGCGGTTCGTTTTTGTATTCCGGTTCTGCTCCAAGACCTGTATCCAGTGCATAAAATAAAGTAACCTTTGCTTTAGGATTGCCGTGGAACTCCACATAGGTCTTATCATCCAGCTGATAAGGGCTGAGAAGATCTGCAGGCAGTTTATGGAAAAAGGCAAACTCCATTTTCCGGTCCATACATTCTTTCAGAAGCTCTCTCTCCATGGAAAGAATCTCTTCGCTTTTCCCTTTTTCCCTTACAAGCTCTTTAAAAAGTGCCAGATGGCACACCAGATCTACCGGCCACTTTTCCAGATATGCTTTTTTCAGGGATTTTTTTACAAGGCTGCTCATAGAAAATTCTTTTACAAAAATCCCATATGCCACCTGTGTCAGATAAGCACCGATCAGCCTTTCTTTACCTTTATTCTTAATATAATCTGCCAGAATGCTCTCTCCCTCTTTTCGATAATCAGAGGTAAAGATCAGAAGCCCCAGCAGTTTTTCTTCCATATCGTAAGTGTCCATATCAAAGCCTTTGGCACTTTTCCAGATGGAAAACATCTCATCCATTGGCCCGAATCTGTATTTCATCAGATACTGAAGGATCACTTCATCATAAATACTACTTCTGTATACTTCAGATGCCAGTGCCAGCAATTCTTCATCTTCTGCCATTTCACAACGGATGATCATCCGGCTTACCAGCTTCAGAAGGCTCTTCATATCCAGTCCTTCAAATCCAAATTCTTCCACAATGGCTGCTGCCTGTGGGAAAAGTCCTCTGGAGATCAGCACAGATAACAATGTCTTACGGTCTACCAGCGCATACTCCCTGCAGTCCAGCTTTTTCAGGTATCCGTCCAGATCTTCCCCATGGATATGGCCTGCATAATAATCCAGGATCTCTTTGCGGATTTCTTTCCTGTAGCCGCTGCTCACTCCAGGAAGTCCTGCCAGCTTCTGGAAAAGTTCCAGATTATCCCTGGAAATCGGATGCTCCATACAATAGTGAAGCAGCACACCTGGCTCCTCCACTCCAAGAGCCAGCACACCTGGCATCATCTCTTCTTCATCCAGCATCTTTTTCAGGTTATAGCCAACTGTAGAAACATACCGTCTCTGCTGCTCATCCTGGAAAAGGATCACTGCATCCTCTGTGTAGATCCTTGGATACGCAACGCCTTGTACACAAGGATACACCTCTTCCTCTACCAGCTGGCTGTGCTTTACGATCACACTGCGGATCTTCTTATCATCACAGAAAAGCCGGTATGTAAACATCTTGCCAGCAATAGCCCCTGCCTCTTCCTTTGTCTTAGGTGCTGCAAGAAATTCCTGATAAATAGCTGCATAATGCTCATTCATACAGCCCTCTGCCAGCTTTCTTTTTGCAAACGCAGCCATGCTCTTCTGGTAACTCTTATAATTCACAGGATCTGTTTCTTTATCTGCGATCACCCTTGAATAAATAAATGCCTTCTTGCCATCTCCCAGTGTGTCATTATTGTAAGTAAAATACATAAGCAGAGGCTTTGGCAGCTCCTGCTGGCCTGTCATATCCATAGTCTCCACATAATATTCATACAATCTGGTAAGCCTAAGCCCCTGCTGTACAGCCCGGCTGTACCATACAAAATATTCCGGCTTCCTTGGATTCCCTTTTATGATATACTTGCACACTGCTTCCAGGGTATCCTCAGAAGGAAATGCCTCATAGCCCTTTGCCAGTACACGGTAAAGGCTTTCGTTGTAATTCTTCTCATATCCGGACAGATAGGCAATCCGCATAGCCAGTTCCTGTGTAAGAAGATCCCTTCTTGCAGCAAACAGAAATACCTGTGCCCAGAATCCGTTCAGCCTGTGAAGAAGGGAAATATTCCTGCTTACAAGTTCCCATGCTTCCAGATACAGAAACGGACTTTTACAGCCTTTTTCATAAAGCTCTTCCATCATAAAAATCGCCTTGGAAGCAGACTGGCAAAGTTCAGGATCCTTTCTTAACAATACCCACAAAAGAGTAAAACTATCCTCTTTTTGCATATGGAAATTACGAAGTCTCCGAAGAGCCTGCTCCTGATCCCTGTAGATCCCGGTTTCCACACACAGATACAGATAAAATCCTGCAAATTCCAGATCATCCCTTGTAAAAGCTTTGTCCTGATATTTCTCCAGGATCTGCACTGCCCCTTCATCATTTCCTTCCTGATGAAGCAGAAAGGCTTCATACATCTGATATTCCGGATAATCGCAGCCATTCTCACGCAGCTGGTTCAGCTCATAATGAGTACTTGCAGCCCATGTGGCAAAATCCATCTTATTGCACCTGAAATCCAGGTAGTCTTTCAGAATGGCCAGCTTATGCTTCTCTTCCACTACCCGTACATTTATCTCCACTTCCGGTGTGCGTGACACAAGAATCTCATAGGTAAGCTGCTGATAAGGACTTTTTACAACGATCTTACCGAATTGATTGCCTGCCCCCAGCTTGTCACAGCTGATCAGATAATCCACCTCATAATAGCTGCCAATAAAATCTTCATCTGTAACAACCTTCTTGGGAATCTCCAGGAAATCCCCATATGCTTCTATTTCCAAACGCAGATGTCCCCATCCGCTTCTGTGAATGTGGAAGGCTTCCTGCATATCCTGCTTCACTTCATAATATCTGGCACCAGGATCCTTCAGGGAAACGCTCACCTGCTCTTTCATGCCTATGCCAATGAGAAATTCCTCCAGATGCTGATAAGTTACCGGCTGTCTGGACAGGCCTGCAAAAAGTGCCTTTTTCTGATCTTCTTCATTCTTTAACAAAGAGGAAAAAGAAGGATCTGTAAAAATACGAAAGGCTTCCCTAAAATCTTTTCTTGCAATCTGGCAGAATTCTTCCAGATCATTTACTGTGCCTTTCGCAGTTTTTAATTCTTCTTTCTCTACATGTATCTCAAAACCAAGTCTGTATTCTCCGATATTGGCGGTAAAGCAGAGCCAGCCTTCCAGGTCCTGTCCTGGTTCCATGCCTACTGCGTCAATACCATATGGCAGGCAGACCGTTGTACCGGTAAACTTATCAAGACCTGGTACCAGCCGTCTGGAGGAAGATGTAACATATCCCCGGATCCTGCAGTTGTCTTCGGTTCCAAGATATACTTCTCCCCGTCTGGTTTCCCCTGCCTTCAGGGTCAGGGAAATCTTTTCTTTTGAAAAAAGAAGACGAGGCTGTTCATATTCAAATTTTCCATTTAATAGCTGTTCTGTTTTTTTCTTCAATATCCTTCACCTTACTGTCTTTTGTTATCGCTAGTTTCCATTATAATGATTTTACAGCTCTATTTCAACGCAAAATTAGAAGCAAATCCAACTTGGAAAAGCACCAGCCCCCTTTTTGCGGCATAGACTATATAGAAATCCCTTTCGAGGTGCGGACTTGAAGACTTTCCAGAAACCCCTTACCCTTGCACAGGAACGCTTCTATCTTCAGCAATACCAGGAGGGAAATGAAGAGGCAAAGAAAATCCTGATAGAACGCAACCTCCGTCTTGTAGCCCATATCGTAAAAAAATATCAGGGTGGGGAGGAAGACCTGGATGATCTGATCTCCATTGGCACCATCGGGCTGATCAAGGCGATCTCCACCTTTGATCTTGGCAAATCCACCCGTTTGTCCACCTATGCCGCCAGATGTATTGATAATGAACTTCTCATGATGTTCCGCTCCAGGAAAAAATTTTCCAGGGAGATTTCTCTTTATGAACCCATTGGCACGGATAAAGAAGGAAACGAGATCAGCCTTTTAGATGTGATTGAAAGTCCTCTGGTCGATGTGGTGGAAGATTATTCCATACGTGAAGATTTAAAGATTCTTTTTCAGTCTATAGATAAGGTATTAAATCCCAGGGAATACCAGGTCATCTGCTGCAGGTTCGGTCTTTTCGGACAACAGGAGCTGACCCAGCGGGAAATCGCCAGGCAGATGGGGATCAGCCGTTCCTATGTTTCCCGCATTGAAAAAAATGCCCTTACCAAGCTTCGGGAATTGTTCCCGGCTGGACAAAGGCATTTTTCATAAATGGCAGCTGTTCTGTATTCACAGCTGCCACAAATATTCCTATTTTTCTTCTCTTCGCAGGATATCATACTCCTGGATATCTGCCCCAAGGTCGATCCACAGCTTCTGCTGGGCATGAGGTGCACTTTCCATAGGAGTTCCATCACAGTCATAGATCCCACGGACAATTACATCCAGGTTCTGTCCGTCCGGCTTCATAATCTGTATGGCTTCGCCTACGGAAAACTTATTTCTCTGTGTGATCTGTATACGGCCGTTTTCGTCAACAGCCTCTGCAAAACCCAGATAAGTAAAATTCTTCTCATAGGTATTGTCTGTATATATCTGGGTATTACTGTCCGGCTTCCCATAAAAGAAACCGGTTGTAAACTGGCGATAGGTACAGTTTGAAATCTGCTCCTTGTACCAGGGCATATTCGCCTGATACTTTTCAGGGGATTCCATATAATCATCAATAGCCTTCCGGTAGGTACGGGCAACCGTAGCCACATACAGGGCTGTTTTCATCCTGCCTTCGATCTTCAGGCTGTCAATGCCACTGTTCATGATATCATCCATATGCTCAACCATGCAAAGATCCTTGGAATTAAAAATATAAGTGCCTCTTTCATTTTCATAAACCGGCATATATTCACCAGGACGCTTCTCCTCCACAATGGAATATTTCCATCTGCAGGGATGTGTACAGGCTCCCCGGTTGGCGTCTCTTCCTACCATATAATTGCTGAGAAGGCATCGTCCGGAATAGGAAATACACATTGCCCCATGGACAAAAGTCTCAATCTCCAGATCATCCGGGATATGTGCCCGGATCTGCCGGATCTCTTCCAGGGACAGCTCTCTTGCCGTAACCACACGCTTTGCTCCCAGTCTGTACCAGAACAGGAAAGTTTCATAGTTGGTATTATTGGCCTGTGTACTGATATGGCATTCAATCTCAGGACAGATCTCCCTTGCATAGGTAAAGATCCCCGGATCTGCAATGATCAGCCCATCTGGCTTCAGTTCTTTTAATTCTTTTAAATACTCACGCACCCCGTCCAGGTCATAATTGTGAGCCAGGATATTCACAGTAACGTACACCTTCACTCCATGTTCATGGGCAAAGGCAATCCCCTGGAACATATCCTCATGGGAAAAATTCTTTGCTTTTGCACGAAGTCCGAAAGCTTCTCCACCAATATAGACTGCATCAGCTCCGAAAATAACAGCGATCTTCAGCACTTCCAGGCTGCTGGCCGGAACAAGCAGTTCAGGCTTTTTTAATGATTCTCCCATTGTCTTTCCTCCTTCTTCACACTTACAGTCACTCCGTCTCCCAGAGGAAGAATGGAGGTTTCCAGTAAGGGATCATGTTTCAATGCATACAGATATTCCCGCATCCTTTTGTAGATCGTCCGGTCACGCCTTTCCACAATGTAATGGGACTCTATCAGATTCCCATCCTGTAGCACATTGTCAGACAAAAGAACCCCGCCTGTCTTAAGCAGGCGAAGCACATCCGGAAGCCAGTGGATATACTGCCCTTTTGCAGCATCCATAAAAATCAAGTCATAAGAGCCAGAAAGACCGGCCAGTATCTTAGCTGCATCCCCTTCCAGAAGGGTGATCTTTGACTCCTGACCGGCTTTCCTAAAATTCTCCTTTGCCAGGGGAATTCTTTTTTCGTAGTTCTCTATGGTAGTGATCTGCACATCTGCAGGCCCGTATTCGCACATAAGAAGTGTGGAGAAGCCAATGGCTGTCCCCACCTCAAGAATGCGCTTCGGTCTTTGCAGTACCAGAAGCATCTTTATGAAGCTTTGCATTTCCCTGCGGATCACAGGAACCCTTTCTCTTAAAGCATACTGCTCCAGTTCTTCGAGAAATGGTGTATTCCCGGTATCCAGGGAATTGATAAAGGTCCGCATTCTCTCTTCTACGATCACGAATTGCTTACCCCTTCCTGTTCTTCATCTCCTGCAAGGATACCCATGATCCTGGTAGGAGTATATGCTGTACTGAGCAAATATGTGCCGGCTTTTAACTTACCTTTGTAATTGGATAATTTCTCCTGCACATAAAATACCTTGGTGTCCTTGATCAGTCCTTTGGCCTCCAGGATCTCCCCGATCTGATACTCAGAAGACCCTTCCGGGATCACAACTGTCACTTCCTGTCCGTCCCCCGGGCTCATTGCCTGCTGGTTAAATACGTCATATCCAAACTGATAGGTAGTCTTTCCTGCCCAGAAAATAAACACTGCAACACATATGTACAATGCGATCCTGAAAACTCCGCCTGCAAAAACCAGTCCGGCTTTCCCTATCTTGTCTCTGGTATTTCCCATAACAACCTCCTTTACATGGGCTTTCCTGTCATCGTCTGTCAGAACTCCGGAACCTGAATATGGATCCCTTCTGTTACGCAGATACAAATCTTCTGCACCAGCCTGCATAATGCAAGCTCTGCATCCAGATATGCATTCACCTGAGGATTCCTGCGAAGCTCCTTGGACTCTCTGGCCAGCTGTTCTGCCACCTGGAACAGATCAGACCTGCCGGCCTCATTCTGCAGCCTGAAATTATTGCTGCGGAACTGGAAAACCCTTGCCTTCAGATCCGGATCCTGGTCAAGAAGCTCCTCCTGTTTTTTGTATTCCTGATATTCCCTGCTGTCTTTTACAGCATCCAGCAGGGAATCGATCTTTTCTTCAATTACTTTTGTATCCATTTATTTCTTTTGTACCTCCCTGGAGGCTATGCCTCCATAATAATGGGCAGGATCATCGGACTTCTCTTGGTCCGCTTCCATACATAGTCGCTTAATGCGTCCTTCACATTTGTTTTGATCTTGCTCCAGTCTGTGATATTCTTCTCCAGACATTCATCCAGTGCATTCTCCACAGTCTCTCTGGCATGATCCATCAGATCCTCGGATTCTCTCACATAAACAAAGCCTCTTGAAACAATATCCGGTCCTGCAAGAACCACATTGCTGTGCCGCTCCAGGGTCATAACAACGATCATGATCCCATCTTCAGCCAGATGCTGACGGTCACGGAGCACAATATTTCCTACATCACCTACACCAAGTCCATCCACAAGAATAGCACCTGTATGCACTTTGCCAGTCACTTCAGCACCCTGTCCATCCATCTCAAGCACACAGCCGGATGAAAGGATGAAAATATTCTCATCTGCATATCCCAGTTCTTCCGCAACATGCTTCTGTGCGGTCAGATGACGGTACTCACCATGTACAGGGATAGCATACTTAGGCCGTACAAGAGAATAAAGAAGCTTGATCTCTTCCTGGCAGGCATGTCCGGAAACATGGGCATCCTGGAAAATAACCTTTGCCCCCTTCATGGAAAGCTCATTGATCACCTTGGATACTGCCTTCTCATTGCCAGGGATAGGATTGGAACTGAAAATAATCGTATCGTTAGGCTTAATGGTGATCTTCTTATGGATATTGGCAGCCATACGGGAAAGGGCAGCCATAGACTCGCCCTGGCTTCCTGTAGTGATCAGTGCTACCTGCTCATCCGGATAATTCTTCACCTGGTCGATCTCAATCAGAGTCTGATCCGGTACACGAAGATATCCAAGTTCAGCTGCAGTCGTGATAACATTTACCATACTGCGGCCTTCCACTGCCACCTTCCTGCCAAAACGGTATGCAGTATTAATGATCTGCTGCACACGGTCTACATTGGAAGCGAATGTGGCAATAATGATCCTGGAAGATTTATGCTCGTTAAACAGATTGTCAAATACATGACCCACTGTCCGCTCAGACATGGTAAATCCTGGACGTTCTGCATTGGTACTGTCGCACATAAGTGCCAGTACGCCCTTCCTGCCGATCTCAGCAAAACGCTGCAGATCAATAGCATCACCGAATACAGGTGTGTAATCCACTTTAAAGTCTCCGGTATGGACAACGATACCCACCGGTGAATAGATAGCCAGCGCTGATGCATCCTGGATACTGTGGTTTGTCTTAATAAATTCAATGGAAAAATCACCAAGATTGATAACCTGTCCATGCTTTACTTCTTTTAATTTGGTTGTCCTGGTAAGGTTGTGCTCTTTTAACTTGTTGGCGATCAGCGCCAGGGTAAGCTTTGTGGAATAAATGGGCACATTTACATCACGAAGCACATATGGCAGTGCCCCGATATGATCCTCATGTCCATGAGTGATCACAAATCCCTTAACCTTGGAAATATTCTCTTTTAAATAGGTCACATCAGGGATCACAAGGTCGATACCCAGCATATCATCCTCTGGAAAAGCAAGACCGCAGTCAACCACAACAATACTGTCATCATATTCAAAAGCAGTAATGTTCATACCGATCTGCTCAAGGCCCCCCAGTGGGATAATCTTCAGCTTCTTGCCTGTATAGCCGGACTTTCTGCCTCTTTTTACCATACCCTTTACAGGATTCTTCGGAAGCTGTTTGGCTGGCTTTTCTGCAGGCTTTGGTGCCGGTTTCACAGCAGCTTTTGCAGTTGGCTTTGCAGCAGCTTTTACAGCTGGCTTGCCTGTGCTTTTCGGATTCTGTCTGTTGTTTCCTGATTTTGATTTGTATTTATAATTATAATTTTTCTGTCTTGTGGACTGTTTTTTGGTGCCCGACATAGCAGCCGGTGACTGCCCGCTGCTGTTTCTGTTCTCATTGTTTTCACTTTTCAATCGCTTCGTCCTCCATTTTATGCTTCAAGGTCCACGTCATCTAACATTTGGGCAAAGACTCTGGATATAGCTTCAAGCTCTGTATCATCCTGGATCATCTCATAGCAGGCTTCCTGGCTGTCTTTCTCAGATATATCTTTCAAAATATAGGCATTTGCTTCATCATCCTGAGAATCTGATACAAGGAGGTAAGTAATCCCTGCGATTGTGGTCTGCTCTTCAACATAAAATTCTATGATTCCGTCTTTGGACTGAAATTCGATCTTTTTCATCAGATATTAACCTCTCTTACTGCATCATCCCGTCCGTATGCGTCCAGGTAACTCTGCAAAATAAAAATAGCCGCCAGTTCGTCCAGATACTGTTTGCGGTTCTCACGCCTTACTCCTGATTCCATTAATGTACGGTTCGCTTCCACTGTAGTCAGTCTTTCATCCCACATAACAACAGGCAGGCCTGTACGTCTCTCCAGCATTTCTTTAAATTCCAGAGATTTCAAAGCCCGCTCTCCTACTGTGTTATTCATGTTCTTAGGATACCCAAGTACAATCCGTTCCACCTGGTAATCCCCAACAAGTTTCTCGATCTGTGCCAGTGTCTGGCGAAGCTTGTTCTCCTGCTTACGCCAGATCGTCCCCACACCCTGTGCAGTAATGCCTAAGGGGTCACTCACTGCAACCCCCACAGTCTTGGAACCGTAGTCTAATCCCAGAATTCTCATACTCAGCCTTCCCAGGATCTGTTCTTAATATACTCGGTAAGAAGCTCTTCTACCAGTTCGTCACGTTCTACTTTCATGATCATGCTTCTGGCTCCCTTATGGCTGGTGATATAAGTGGGATCACCGGACATAATATAACCAACGATCTGATTCACAGGATTGTATCCCTTTTCTTCCATTGCATTGTACACCAGGTCAAGGATCTCCTTAACTTCCAGATCCTGATCCGGTTTTGAACGGAAATACTGTGTACTTCCCAGATTGTTCTCTGCCATTGTCTCTCACGTCCTTAAAATTATTTCTTTTTTATAATAATATAATTCTCAGTAAAATACAATCAAAACTTTCCAAGGAGCATATGCTGGCCCAAAAAGTCTTCAGCCTGAAGGGTGACAATATCATTGATCCCATACCCTTCTGCCTTCTCTACTGCAACCTTTACATACTCCTTACTGTGTCCAAGATAATATTCCCTGCCCTCTGCCTGGATCTCTTCTTCCAAAAGCACTTCAAGCTTCTGCCCCAGAAGAGATCTTTCATATTCAGACGCATGGATGTGATGCATCTGGAGCATCTGGTCACTGCGCTCTGCTTTTACAGGCTCCGGTATCTGTCCATCCATAGCTGCTGCCTTTGTGCCCTGGCGCATGGAATATTTAAAAATATGTGTTTCGTAAAAATGAATACTGTCTACAAAAGCCTTTGACTGTAGGAATTCTTCTTCTGTTTCCATAGGAAATCCTACGATCACATCTGTAGTAAGTGCCGGATTAGGGAAATATTCCCGTAAAAGTTCACATCTCTGTCTGTATTCATCACTTCTGTATCTGCGGTTCATACGCTGAAGAGTTGCATCACAGCCGCTTTGTAAAGAAAGATGGAAATGAGGACAGATCTTCGGAAGCTGTGATAAGGTTTGGGCAAATTCCTGTGTTACGATCCCAGGCTCAAGAGAACCTAAGCGGATCCTCTGTATCCCATTGATCTGATGTACCTTCTGGATCAGGGACAGAAGGGTTTCTTTTTCTTCTGCCGGAAAATCCACGCCATAGGAAGATAAGTGGATCCCTGTAAGAACCACTTCCTTGTATCCTGCCTTAGCCAGTGCCTGTACTTCCTCCAGCACATGCTCTGCCCTCCTGCTGCGGACCCTGCCTCTTGCATAAGGGATGATACAATAAGTACAGAACTGGTTACATCCATCCTGTACCTTGATATAAGCCCGCACATGCTCCGCTGTTTTCTGAATGGTCAGTTCCTCATATTCTTTCGTCTGGTTGATCTTGATCACATGGGCAGTCTTTTCCCTTGCTGCCTGGTATTCCTCCAGTGCCTGTACAATGTTCTTTTTCTGATTGTTTCCAAGGATCAGATCCACAGCCGGATCCTTATCCAGCTTCCCCTGATCTGTCTGCACATAACATCCTGTAGCCACTACTACAGACTCAGGATTCATTTTTTTTGCTTTGTGAAGCATCTGCCTTGATTTACGGTCTGCAATATTTGTAACTGTACATGTATTGATCACATAAACATCTGCTCCCGGCTCAAAGGGTACGATCTCATACCCGGCCTGTTCCAGAAGCTGCTGCATGGCCTCTACCTCATAGGCATTTACCTTACAGCCCAGGTTATGCAGTGCTGCTTTTTTCTTCATATTATCCGATTCCTACTTTCCTTTTCAGGGATACCTTTGTGGCATTCCCGCTGCAAGATGCCCGTCATGCAACGCACAACATGCTTCTGCACATGTCTTTTTTTATACAATTTCACTAATTCTTTCGATTATTTTTATCTCTTTTCACCTTGACTTTTAGAATACGCACAGGTAAGATGAAACCTGTAAGATAACGTAACCATTCAGTAAGCAGTATCCTGCAAGATACTGAACAGTTACAAAATAACAATTATCCCAAGGGAGGTTATTAGAATGAAAACAGTAAAAATCTCACTTAACTCTATTGATAAGGTGAAAGCATTCGTTAATGAAATCAGCAAATTTGACTGTGATTTTGATTTAGTATCCGGCAGATATGTTATTGACGCTAAGTCTATCATGGGTATCTTCAGCCTTGACTTATCCAAGCCAATCGACCTGAACATCCACGCTGACGGATCCGCACTTGACGGTGTAATGGATATTATCCAGAAATATACTGTAGAATAATTTTCGTCATCACCAGCCATCTGGGGAGGAACTGTGCACAGTTCCTCTTTTTTTTGTTCTTTTTTTCTTATTTTGTTCTTATCTTATTTTATCTCAATAACCTCTGTGGTTCTTAATGCCTCATCCATCAGTTCCTGGATCTTCTCAGAAAGCTTCTCCTCTGAACGGCTGATCACCTTCAGATTTGGCTTTGTGACCGGATGCTTTGCCACAAAGATGGTACAGCAGTCCTCATAAGGCAGCACGGAGGTATCATATGTGCCTATCTCCCAGGCTCTTTCTACGATCTCCTGCTTGTCAAATCCGATCACAGGTCTGTATACAGGAAGTGTGCACACTTCATTGGTAGCGGCAAGGCTTTGCAGTGTCTGGCTGGCTACCTGACCAATGCTTTCTCCTGTGATCAGTCCCAGGCAGTTATCTTTCTTTGCAAAATGCTCCGCGATCCTCATCATATAACGGCGCATGATAATGGTCAGTTCATCATGGGGACACTGATCATAAATATATAACTGGATATCTGTAAAGTTTACTACATGAAGGCGGATAGGGCCACTGTATTTTGCTACCAGTTTTGCCAGATCCACAACCTTCTGTTTCGCACGCTCGCTGGTATATGGCGGAGCATGGAAATATACAGCCTCGATCTTTACTCCACGCTTTGCGATCATATATCCTGCTACCGGACTGTCAATACCGCCGGAAAGAAGAAGCATTGCCTTGCCATTAGTTCCAACCGGCATACCGCCTGGTCCCTTGATGGCCTGGGAATACACATAGATCTTTTCACGGATCTCCACGGAAAGGGTAAGTTCAGGATCATGTACATCCACCCTTGCTTCCGGAAATGCATCCAGGATGCTGCCACCAAGCTTTGCACTTACTTCCATGGACGGAATCGGATAGGACTTTTTTGCCCTTCTTGTATAAACCTTAAATGTACCTGCATATCCCGGATGGCAGGCCTGCATATAGGAAACCACATCCTTTGCCATCTGGTCAAAGCCCTGATCCTCATAGATCACAACCGGACAGATATATACGATTCCAAATACCCGTTTCAGTGCTGCCACTGTATCCTCGTAATCATATTCTTCCGGGCAGAATACGTAAATACGTCCCTGCTCCTTAACAACCTGAAAATCCCCTTCTACTGCGGAAAGGGCAATATTCATCTGTTTTACAAGGGCATCCTCAAACAGGTATCTGTTTTTTCCCTTGATCGCAATCTCTGCATACTTGATCAAAAATGCATGATAAACCATTAGTTCTCCTCCTAATGTCTGGAATATCTGCGAAGTACAGGAACCACTTCCCCAAGAACTTCCAGACAGTAATCAATTTCCTCCAATGTATTCTCTTCTGAAAAACTGAACCGCAGGGTGCTTTCTTTCTGCGCCGTGGGCATTCCCATAGCCACCAGGGTACCTGCTGCCTTGCGCTTATGGCTGGAGCAGGCGCTTCCTGCTGAAACATAGATCCCCCTGTCTTCCAGTGTATGAAGCAGCACTTCACTTCGGATCCCCAGAAAGCTGGCGCTTAAGATCTGAGGCGCTCCTTCCCTTAATCCCATACCGTTCAGGCACACATCGTCCAGCTTTGAAAGCCCCTCTGCCAGACGCTCCTTCAGCTGATAAAGATGCTCCCTGTTCTCCTCCAGATGATCGTATACCATCTGAGCAGCCACACCAAGGCCTGCAATCCCAGGCACATTATCTGTACCGGAACGCATACCATCCTGCTGTCCGCCGCCAAGGATCTGGGGCTGTACCTTTGCCTTTTCATTAATATATAAAAATCCAACACCCTTTGGCCCATGCAGCTTATGACTGCTTACAGACAGAAGATCAATGCCTGCCTTTTTAGGATGGATGGTGTATTTTCCAAACGCCTGAATGGCATCCACATGATACAAAGCCTTTGGACTTTTCTCATGGACAAGTGCTCCGATTTTTTCCACAGGCATCACTGCACCAACTTCATTATTCACATACATGGTTGATACAAGAATAGTATCCGGACGAAGTGCCTCTTCCAAAGCCTTCATATCTACCACACCTGTATGATCCACAGGAAGGATCGTTACCTCATACCCCATCTGTGCCAGCCGCTCCATTGGCTGTCCTACTGCTGCATGCTCTACAGCTGTAGTGATCACATGCTTTCCGCTTCTTGCATTCGCCTGGGCTGCCCCAAACAGCGCAAGATTATTACTTTCTGTACCGCCGGATGTAAAAAAGATCTCTTTTTCCTTTACTTTCAGGATCCTGGCAAGGATCTCCTTTGTATCCCGGATATATTTCTCTGCCTCCACACCTTTCTGGTGCATGGCAGAAGGATTCCCGAAATCCTCTGTCATTGTCTTTACCACGATCTGTGCTACCTCAGGATAGCATCTGGTTGTGGCTGAATTATCAAAATATGCTTCCATCTTATCTTTCCTCCAGCTGGAACATCAGCACTGATAAAATCGTCATTCCTGCTGTCTCTGTACGCAGGATCCTGTGTCCCAGTGTGATCTGTCTGGCTCCATGCTCCATGGCAAGCCGGACCTCATCTTCTTCAAGGCCGCCTTCAGGACCGATAAAAATCCCTACGCTCATTCCAGGCTTTACCTCAGACAGGATCTTCCGTGTTTCTTCCATTCCTTTGGCGTTTTCATAGGGAATCAGGCACAGGTCCATCTGATCTGCAAAATCCAGTGCTTCTTTAAAAGTCATCACCTGGCCTACCTTTGGAATGATCATCCTTCTGGACTGCTTTGCACCGCCCTCTGCGATCTGCTGCCACCTTTGTTGTTTCTTCTGGGCTTTCTTGGCGTCAAGCCGTACCACACACCGCTTCATCTCCACCGGGATAATGGAATAAGCCCCAAGCTCTACTGCTTTCTGTACGATCAGATCCATCTTGTCCCCTTTGGGGATCCCCTGGAAAAGGTACAAACGGGTGGGAAGCTCATAATCCGGTTTGGAAATATAATAGATCTTAAGTTCTATCTGTTCCGGTGACAGGGACTGGATACTGCAGTAATATTCCTTCTCTCCTCCTGCGCTGATCCAAAGCTCCTCACCTTCCCTCATACGGAGTACATTGCGGATATGATTCACATCCTCCCCGTAGATCAGAATCTGGCCGGAAGCTTCATCTACCTGCCCTGGCTCTACAAAAAATCTCTGCATGCTTATTCCTTTCTGGCTGTCACGCAGACCCACTCACCCTGATGGGTGATCTCTTCCACCAAAAGACCGGCAGCTTTCACAGCCTGTACCACTGTCTCCTCTTTTACATCCAGAATCCCTGATGTTACATAGTAAGCGCCTTTTTTCATATGGCTTACCACTTCCGGAGTAAGGGCAACCAGTACGTCTGCCAGAATGTTGGCTGTTACCAGATCATATTTCTCATATCCAACCTGATCCTGAATGCTCTTATCATCAATAATGTTACCGATCATCATGTCAAAGGCTTCATCCGGAATACCATTGGCTTCTTTATTCTCAGCAACTGCAGGAACTGCACATGGATCCAGATCCGTACCAACCACATGGGCTGCCCCAAGCTTCAGGCCTACAATACCAAGGATACCGCTTCCAGTACCCACGTCCAGCATCTGGGTGTCTTTATGAACCAGCTTTTTCAGCTGACGGATCACAAGCTGGGTAGTCTCATGCATACCAGTACCAAACGCTGTACCCGGATCTATGTGAAGGATCATTTTCCCTTTGTCTTCTTCTTTGATCTCTTCCCAGGAAGGTACAATCAGAATATCGTCTACATAGAACTGATGGAAATATTCCTTCCAATTGTTGATCCAGTCTTTATCCTCTGTCTGGGACTGCTCAATGCTGCCCTCTCCGATATCCATATAGGAGCTGACTTCCTCCAGTACCTGACGCACATTCTTCAGTGCTTCTTCTACATCCTCATCTTCCTCAAGATAAAAATTCAGATATGCGATCCCGTCATCTTCCGGACAGTCCGGCATAATGTCTACAAACATCTGTGCTTTATCTTCTTCTGTAAGAGGCTGCTTGTCCTGGATCTCCATGCCCTGGATCCCTACATCCGCAAGGGCTGAAATGATCACATCCTCTGCCTCTGTCTTTGTCTTAATGGTAAAACGGTTCCACTTCATCCTAATTTCTTTCTCCTTTCCAGATCTTGTGATTCCACGCTTCAAAAAATCCCATCAGCTTCTGGTAACGCTGTTTTTTGCTGTAAAATCTCCAGAATATTTCTACAAGTGCCACCCCTGCCACAGCGTCCACAATATAATGCTGCTTCAATACCTGGGTGGAAATAATGATCAGTGCTGCAAATACAAAGGAAAATCTCTGATACCACACAGGGATCTCTCTGGCTCCCTTCAGTCCACGGTAACACATCCAGCTGACATAACAGTGGATGGAGGGAAAAAGATTGGAGGGATGTGCACCTCCGTCCATAGCATACACAATACCCAGTATCTTTTCAGATATGGAACTGCCTGTCAGCTCCGGCCGGATATTGGTAGTAGGAATTACAAGAAATAAAATAAAACAGATCAGATGAATGGTCAGGTCAGTGGCCACGAATCTGTAAAATGTTTCTTTTCCCCTTCTTGCAGACAGGATATATCCGATCCCCCAGAAGGGAAAGGCCAGGATATAAAACCATACAAAAAACGGAACCAGGGGCACTGCCCTGTCAAATCCCATTGTAAAATCAAAATGATACCTGTTTGCAGTAAGAAGATCACTTCCCCAGTAGATCAGGCAATTGGCTGCCAGAATGGTCAGCAGCGGGATCACCGCCCATCTGGGTGCATATTTATCCAGAAATTCTTTCCATTTTGTTTTTTCTTTCAAAGACAACGACTCCTTTTCTGTATTAGGTCTATCCTTTAATATACAATAAGACGCAAAAAAAGAAAAGAGGTGAATCCCTCTTTTCTCTTATTTATCACAGTCTGTAACTTGTAAAAGTTAATTCCACCCCTATTCTTCTTGGTGTGGAACTTACTTACTCTAAATACAAGGATGGAATTTACTTATTCTGAATGATATCTT
>ONBN01000016.1 GCA_900316115.1 uncultured Eubacteriales bacterium | reverse complement strand
TTTTCAGGGATGACACCTAGATCTGTAAGAACAACAGTTTTTTACCTGTACATTTCCGATCTGATTGTTAAGGACGAGTACTCATGAATAATTCAGGATTAGGAACATGGTTCAGGGAATATGTCTATATACCACTTGGAGGGAATCGAAAGGGAAAGCGAAGAACATACATAAATCTTGCAGTGGTCTTTTTACTGACCGGACTGTGGCATGGTGCTGATTTCTCCTTTATTCTCTGGGGCGCATATCATGGATTTTTTACCATTGTGGAAAGACTTGGATTGAAAAAACAGCTGAATAAAACAAAGATCATTTCCACTATATATTGCTTTGGTGTGGTTAGCTTAGGCTGGGTGCTGTTCAGGGCACAGGATACATTAACAGGATTTAGGTATATTGCAAGAATCGTAATGCCATGGAGATACAGCAGTATTGGTGCAATGCCTGTGTCTGATTATGCGGATGGGAAAACTTTATTTATAGGAATATGTGCAGTTATCGGAGCCGGGCTGCTTAAGAAGATCGTTCCGGCTAAGGTCGCAGAGAAATGGAGCGGTTCAGTAATAGAAGCCGTGTATTGTGTAGGACTGCTGATCCTGTGTCTGGCCTCAATCGCAAGTAATACATACAATCCATTTATTTATTTTCAGTTTTAGGGAGGATTAAGTTGCAAAAGAAAGCAGGGGCTAAAGTTATTTTAGCATCATTTTTGATCATTATATGTTTTTCCTGGCTGCTATGGATATTTTTGGAGAAATATGCAGATACAACCAATTATGAGAAGCGGGAAATGACTGCACAGCCAAGATTAACCGTTGATAACTATGGGACGTTTGCAGAGGAATATGAAAACTGGTTCAATGGCAATATTCCGTTTAGAAATAATTTGATATCCCTGAACTCTGCAATTGATTTCTTTGTGTTTGATAAATCAACAAACAGCAGGGTTATAAAGGGAAAAGGTGACTGGCTTTTTTATAATGACCCAGGTGATGGAGATCCGTTGGGGGATTATCAGGGGACAACTTTGTTGTCTGAGGAAGAACTGCAGAAGCTGGCACAGAACTGTGTTTCTCAACGTGATTTCGTGGAGAAACAGGGAAAGGAATTTGTCGTATTCATTGCGCCAGGTAAGGAGCGTATCTATTCAGAATACATGCCGGAAAAATATGGGAAACCGGCGGATAATTACAGAGCACTGCAGGTCTATAATTATTTGAAAGAAAACACAGATTTGCGAGTGGTCTATCCATATGAAGAAGTTATGGCCGCCAAGGCATTAGGCAGCAATATCTATTATAAGACGGATACCCATTGGAATTCTATTGGGGCATATGCTGGTGCGGCTGCTTTGATGCATGAGCTTGGAGTTGAGATGCCTAGCCTTCAAAGCAATGAAATTACAGTAACGCAAGGTGGAAATGTTTCCGGGGATTTAGCGGAAATGTTGAACTTAAGTAAGCAACTGCGTAATACAGACCATGAATATGCAGTAGAAGGATATGATACACATCAGATAGAAAGTATTGTTCAGGATTTCAGTACAGTATTTTCTTTTAGGGCAACAGGTGCAGATCCTAGAAGAATCTATGTGATGAGAGATTCGTTTTCTACTGCTATGGCACCTATTATTGGGTCGCAATTTTCAGAAACGTATATGAGGCACAGAAAAACCTATTCTTATGACGACTATCTGGCGCAGAATCCAGACATAGTCGTAGAGGAAGTTGCTGAAAGGTATGTTTCTGATTTAATGGATTTTTCCATTCAATAAAATTGAATTGCGAAACTCCATATGAAAAGAATCAATGTATTTAAATAATCTGCAAGGGCTGGAACGTGTATGCGTTTCGGCTCTTTTTTTATGTACTAGGAAATTCCGTTGGAATTTCCTAGTACATAAAAAGAAAGCCCTACCGGGCAGGATCGCACTGCGGCGGAAGGGTAGATGTCGCTTAAGGCGACCCGCCGCAGGCGGAGAATCCTGCTTTGCAGGATTCTTTCTTGTTTAATGCTGCGCTGACTTTTTTCTGTTTTAGGTTGTTATATATAGTGAAAAACAAAAATAAACAGCGAAAATGAACCGTAAGGGATAAAGGAGCAGTGAGGAACATGGAAACGAAAAGAAACAGATACAGAAATCATCATAAAATGAAAACTGGTTTAAGATCAGTGACAGTGATCGCATTGCTTTTGGTAATTGGGATCATTTACCGGACATACAGGGCGGATCTGGATTATGGGCCTGCAGCAGTATCTGCTTCCCAGGAAAGTGGAAGCCCGCAGACAGACGGGGACTGAAAGCTGATATTGGTGAACAGTAAACATTATATACCGGACGGTTATCAGGTGGAATTGACACTGCTGTCCAATGGGAAAAAAGTGGATTCCAGGATTTATCCGGAACTGCAGCAGATGTTTGATGATGCAAGAGCAGCAGGCCTGTCCTTGTTTGTGCGGGAAGGCTACCGTACAGAGGAAGAACAGCGCCAGATCATGGATGATAAGCTCGCAGGTTATGAAGCACAGGGGTATTCAGAAGAAAACGCAAAGAAACTGGCAGAGGAATATGTGGCAGTACCAGGGACAAGTGAGCATCAGCTGGGGCTTAGCGTGGATATAAACGCAGACACAAACAAAAGCTCTTCGGATCAGGTTTATGAATGGCTGGATGAAAATGCATACAAATATGGCTTTATAAAAAGATATTCATCTGATAAAACAGACATTACAGGAATCAACAATGAGCCGTGGCATTATCGTTACGTAGGAAAAGAAGCAGCAGAAATCATGAAAAGGGAAAATCTGTGCCTGGAAGAATATCTGGAAAAATACAAGGGATAGGCTTCCAGGGAGAGGAAAGGTGAAATGGAAAAAAAGAATGATTTCCAGATGGTACACAGGGCAAGAAACGGGGATGAAAAAGCCTGTGAAGATCTGGTGAAAAAATATTATCCGGATATTTACCAGTATTGCTTTTTACATATATATGACCGTTATGATGCAGAAGACCTGACCCAGGAGGTGTTTGTAAGCTTTTTCGGGAGCCTGTGCAGATACCGGGAATACGGAAAGGTGAAGAATTATCTGTATACCATCGCAGGAAATACTGTGAAGAATTATTACAAAAAGAAAAAAGCCCTTCCCACGGAAGAAATGCCAGAAAAAGTCAGGGAAAACATGGAAGACATAGGGATACGGATGGATATTGAGCAGGCTGTAAAAAAGCTGCCGGAAGAGATCGGGGAGGTGGCGATCCTGTATTTTTTTCAGGAGTTTAAGCAAAAGGAAATCGGGGAGCTGCTGCATATAAAGCTTTCCCTGGTAAAGTACAGGATCGGCCGGGCAAAGGAACTTTTGTCAAAGGATTTGGAGGAGATGAAATGATGGATGGATGGGACAGGAAAATCCAGGACTACAAAAAAGAAGTCAGGAAAAAATGTGTCAGTGAAAAAGCAGAAGAAAGAACGGTGAGGATCTGTCAGAACCTTTTGATCAGAGAAAATCAGAGGTTCAGAACCTCTTACTTTGAATTTCTATATCAGCAGTCAAAATATATCCGGAAAAGATGGTGGGTCCTGCAGGGGATCGTTCTTGGATATTTATGGTTCTGGATAAAATATTACGGACAGGATCAGCAGGAAACCATTCGTCTGATCGGTGTTCTGGCTACTGCATTTGCAGTTCTGATCGTTCCGGAAATATGGAAGAACAGAAGGAATAAAGCTGTTGAGATTGAATTGGTTTCTTACTATGATCTGCGTCAGGTATGTGCTGCAAGAACCCTGCTGTTTGCAGCTGTGGATCTTTTGATCATTATGATCTTTCTTGCGGCAACCTGCAGCACAGGCCAGATCCCTTTGTATGACCTGGCAGTTGATTTTCTGCTGCCTGTAAATGTGTCCTGTTGTATCTGCTTCAGGCTTTTATACAGCAGGTGGGGAGGATCAGAATATCTTGCTGTTTTTATGTGCCTGTTATGGATCAGTGTGTGGGTCCTGGTGATCACAAATGAACAGGTTTATCACAGGATTGCAGCACCGGTATGGGGATGTGTTACTGCACTTACATTTGCATATCTTATATTTTGCATTCGCAAGTCTCTGATGTTTGATGAAAGAATCCTGGAGGAATATGGAAATGAAGCTGGAATTTAAAAATGTAACAAAGAAATACGGAAAGATGGAGGCAGTCCGGCAGGTGAACTGTCAGATGGAATGTGGGGTACATGGATTACTTGGCGTGAATGGTGCCGGGAAAACAACTTTAATGCGTATGCTTTGTACCATTGTTACACCTTCAGAAGGGGAGATCCTTCTGGATGGGAAAAATATATGGCAGATGGGAAATCAGTACAGGGAGATCCTTGGCTATCTGCCCCAGGAGTTCGGGTATTATCCGGAGCTTTGTGTGTTTGATTATATGATGTATATTGCATCTGTGAAAGGACTGAGGATCCAATACGCAAGAAAGAAAGCCCATCAGTTGCTGGAGCAGGTGGGAATGGGAAAATATGAAAAAAGGAAAATGAAAAATCTGTCCGGAGGAATGGCAAGGCGTGTGGGGATCGCACAGGCCATGCTGAATGATCCAAAGATCCTTGTTCTGGACGAACCTACTGCAGGGCTGGATCCTAATGAAAGGATCCGCTTCCGGAATCTGATCAGTGAGCTGGCAGAGGAAAGGCTTGTGCTTTTGTCTACCCATATTGTGTCAGATATAGAGTATATTGCAAAGGATATTATGCTGATGAAAGAGGGGCGGATCTTCTATACAGGTACTGCCTGCGATCTGCTGCATTCCATGGAGGAGACAGTATGGCATTGTAATGTGCCCAGGAATCTGGTGGATGCATATATGAAAAAATACCTGGTGGGGAATATCAGGACTACAGAAACAGGTGCAGAGCTGCGGATTGTTTCAAAAGAACAGCCTGCCCCGGATGCAATGCCAGCAGAGAAAAATCTGGAAGATGCATTTCTTTTGTATTTTGGAGAAAGATCGGAGGAGAAAACAGATGTTTTTTAAACTGGAAATAAAACGTATTTTTTCAAAAAGAGTGAACAGGTTTGTTATAGGAGTAGCTCTTATTCTTGCAGTGATCTTCAGCGGATTTGCGGTTTCCAGCAACCGGTATGTGGATCAGGATGGAAATGCAAGTACCGGGTTTGATGCAACGAGAAAATTAACTGCCAGCAAAAGTCTGTGGAAGGGGACTTTGACAGAAGACAAAATATTAAAAGCATATGAAGAAAATAAAGCTGCATATCAGCGGTATTCCATGGAGGAACTGGATGCAAAGTATGGAAGCCTTTTGCAGCCTATGGCTGATGTAAAAGATTTTATGATCTCTGTGCTTACTCCGGATTCAGAATATGATGAAACAGTTCTGGAGCAGGCTTCAAGAGAAGAAATGGAAAGCTTTTATGATCTTTACAGGCAGAATCAGAAGGCTCAGGCCAGGGAATATGGAAAGACAGAAGAACAGGTGAAATACATTGAAAAACAATACGAGAAAGTAAAGCTTCCTGTTCATTACGAGCCTTATGGTTCCTGGGATGTTATGATCCTGTATGGGGAAACTTACGGAATCATATTGGCCATTATCATTGGATTTTTATGTGCAGGGATTTTTGCGGATGATTTTCAGACAAAAGCATATCCTATCTTTTTTGCGGCAAAATATGGAAGGTCAAAAGCAATAAAAATTAAGATCCTGGCAGGTATCACTGTGGCAACGGCTGTTTACTGGGTGGGGATCGGACTTCTTAGCGTGATTTCCTTTGGGATCCTGGGTGTCAGTGGCTGGAATACCCCTTATCAGATGCAGCAGGCTTACAGTATTTATGCCATCACATACGGACAGTATTACCTGATAGTTGCTTTGTGCGGATATATTGCCAGTCTTCTGGCAGCAGCTCTTTCCATGCTGGTGGCTGCAAAGATGCATACAGTCAGTGTTGCCATCTGCATTCCCTTTTTCCTGTACTGTGTATGTCCTTTTATCGGACGGGCCATGCATGGCTTGGAAATATTCTGGGATCTGATGCCTATGGTGCTGATCAATATACAGGAATATGCAAAACGTCCGTTTGTTTTCCGGATTGGATCCTATGTATCCAGCCAGATTCCCTTTATCATGGTGCTGTATACAGCGGTTTCTTTGTTGCTGCTCCCATTGATCTACAGGACTTTTCGCAGATATGGGCACCTTTTTCAGGATCGTTCTTGTGTTTAAGAGCCAGATTCGATATAATAAACATATCTGTACGGCAGCAGGCTGTATTTAACAGGATTATATATTGCATAAAAGTGTTGCCAGGCAGGGTTCTTTTACAGGAGGATCATTCATGAACATATGTGTATATGGAGCAGCAAGTCCGGATCTGGAGCAGTCATATTATGACCAGGCCAGACAGCTTGGACGGATGATGGGACAAAGAGGACATGGACTTGTATTCGGAGGTGGAAATACCGGACTTATGGGAGCGGTTGCCAGAGGGGTATCTGAGGAAAATGGCTACATACTTGGGATCGCACCTGGCTTTTTTAATACACCGGGAGTTTTGTATCAGAAATGCACAGAGTTTATTATGCCGGAGACCATGAGGGAACGGAAGCAGCTTCTTGAAGAGCGTTCCCAGGCTACCATTGTTGTGCCAGGCGGGATCGGTACCTATGAAGAGTTTTTTGAGATACTTACCCTTAAGAGTCTGGGACGGATCGACAGACCTATCGTGCTTTATAATATGAACGGATATTTTGATCTGATGAGAAGTTTTCTGGAGCATACGGCAAAGGAGAAGTTCATGACAAAGGATATTCTTAAGCTGTGCAGGTTTATGGAGGATCCTAAAGAGATCCTGGACTATATCCAGGATTATGGGAAAGGGGTATAAGCTGAAATTTACACAGTGGATTTCACTTACCATAGAAAAGGAAAGAGAGGATATTGCAACATGACAGAAAGAATGACAAAGCGGGGGATCAGGGATTTTCTTCTGGTCTGTATCCTGGTGATGCTTGTGGGGATCTTTGTTCCTGCAAAGGTGTCAGCAGCTACAAACTATTCAAGGACCATGAATTCCTACATCGTAAAAGGTAAGAACGGCAGGATCGTACTGGCATATAATGCATCACAGATAGGGGTTCCGGTGCATGCACGTACATCACCAAAGTCCCAGCAGTATGGGGTACTGGGATTTGGAGACGCTGTAGTGGTAAATACCAATAAACTGAAAATGAACAAGAAATATGCATGGCTTCCTGTATATATGGATAATCTTAAAGATTCCAAGGGAAAGAAAGTTACTGCATATGTGCGTATGGGACAGCTTAAGATGCTTTCCCTGAATGCAAAGAAATATTCAAGCAACCGTATTATTGATAAAGCTATCAAAACAGGTATGAAGTATCTTGGTACACCTTTTGTACTGGGAGGGCTGTCCATGACAGATGGTATTGACTGCTCCGGCTTTGTTGGGAAATGCTTCCAGATGGCAGGCAGGAATCTTGCAAGCTGGTATCATACCATTACATTGGAGGGAGTATCCAGACAGATTTTCTGGCATAATACAAATACACCTCTTACTACGGCAGAATTAAATAAGATGAAGGTTGGAGATCTTCTGTTTTATCTGGATAAGGATACAAGCGGTGCCATTGGCCATGTAGGGATCTATATTGGAAAGGGCATGATGCTGAATGCTTCCGGCCATTATGGATATGTATATCCTACAGGCGGCGTATGTATCAAGAGAGTACAGTACGGACACCGTTATATGGTCCTGTGTAAGCGGATCATCGGTTTCTAAGCCGTCCAAGGGGATGAAGAGTAATGAGTAAGAAAAGAAAAATTAGTGTTTTGTATCAGGCGGCTTTTGTCATTGGTTTTGTACTTCTGATGGTTCTGGGAACAGTCAGGGTAAAGGCAGCTTCGTTTGAAGAGATTACAGAATCTGCCTGCCTTCATGCCTATCCGCTGTCAAAGAAAGCTTTTACCATTTACAGTGACCGTGAAATGACAAGTGCAGCAGGAAAGGGCACTTATAAAGAATACAAGATTGTCAAACTCTTTGGAAATACCATGCAGCTGGTTTATAAGGCAGAGGACGGAACCAGGAAAAGGGGATATGTATCTGCCGAAAAATTTCTTCAGCAACCGTCCGGCAAAAGGGAAGGTATGTATGTAGGCGCTTCCGGGGGTGTGGATGTTTACAAGGTCCCGAAGAGCAGCAGTGCCCAGAAATACCTTTATGCAGCCCAGGCGGTCTGTGGGCTTAAGGTTGGGGAGAAGGGACAGTGGACTCAGGTGATGATCCAGAAAAAAAGACAGTATTATCTGGGATGGATCCCTACCTCCAGATTTAAAAGCAGTATGTTTTATTTTGCAGTGCGGACAGGCCAGGTCCTGGCAGATGGCAGGTATACCTTATGTCCTGCCCAGCCCGGCTCAGATACAGTAAAGAAAACCACCTATGATGTGAAGTATATCGGAAGCGGTCTTTATACACTTAAGAATCAGAAAAAAGGATACCTGAAGGTGGATAACAGCAGCCAGGTACGTATCCTGAAAAAGGACAGTTTCTATTATCTGCTGAACGGCAGCCGTAAGCTGGCGTTAAATGCAAAGGGAGAGAGCGTGGAGACTGTGCAGGATCAGTCGCAGGCATGGACATTTCAGAAAACCTCCACAAAAACAGCCACTACCGTATACTCCCAGTATGACCCGGAATATGGGAAAACTGTTTACAAAGACGGATATATAGGCCCAAGGACCATATCCACTTCAGGCTGTGGAGTGATGGCGCTTGTAAATGCCATTTATGCCTTGAATGGTTCTTATATCCCACCTGCGAAGCTGGCGCAGTTTTCAGCTTCCAGAGGACATTATTTTTACAATGCAGGCACAGCGGATACATTGTATCCGGATGTGGCTGAGAAATGGGGCAAAAAGTATCATTTCAAATATAATGGTATGACAGGCTCTTTTGCAGAACTGCAGAAGCATTTAAGAAAAGGTGGTACAGCAGTTGCACTTGTGCCAGGTCATTATCTGGCCATTGTAAAGTACAGAACCTCTGACGGGAAGTATCTTGTGCTGGATTCTGCAGTAGGCGGCAGAAGACCTACCTCCATTAACGGAGACTGGATGAGCATGGGACAGCTACAGTCCGGTGCTCTGTTTTGCCAGCATTTTCATTTGTTTTCTGCTGTAAAGGCATCACGGAGCCGTTCCTGATCCTCCACGATGGTTGTATTTACATCATTTTCATAAAGGCGCATCTGCACCTGCATGGGAGTAGGATCATCTGTCAGTTTGATATGACCAAAGTGATTGAAGAAAAACAGTACCCCAAGGCCGATCCCCACAGAATAAGAGATGGCAAGGGCAGGAAAGGCATTTCCGCTCTGACCTGTTACCTGGGAGGTGATCTGCTGGAATAGAGTCGGTACATCCACATCATTATTAAAGGTCATAATGGAAAAGGCGGCACCGAAAAAGGAAGCCAGACACACAAAGATGACCTTACACCAGCGCCATACAAGGTTGGTGACAGGCTCCTTCTGGTAAGTGATAATAAAAGAAGGTTCTCCAATGTGAGTGATATCCAGATCCGGTTCTTTTTTCTGGATTTCCTTGATCAGATCCATGACAGACAGAACATAACGTCCCGGCCGGTCAGGATTCAGATTGATCACAGGAAGTACACGGAGTCTGTTTAAAATTTTAGTATTGCTGCAGGACAGCTTTACAATATCCTGCAGATAAACATGGGGGTGATGAACCTCCATGTTTTCGTCTGTCTGGATATAAAGGGTGTCACTCATGTTTTGGCCTCCATCTGTTTTAGGATTTTTATTTAACTTTTTTCATTCTTTCATTTTGGGTTTAAAAATCAGGCTGGCAATATAGGAAAAGATCAGGGCAGCAGAAACGCCTGCAGCACAGGAGGTAAAGCCTCCCATGAAAAGTCCGAGCACGCCGTCTTCATTAATAGCATCTTTCATTCCAACCCATAATGTATTTCCGAATCCAAGAAGGGGGACTGCTGCTCCGGCTCCTGCATAATCCAGCAGTGGCTGATAAAGCCCAAGTGCGCCAAGAAGTGAACCGGCACACACAAGAAGCACCATAACTCTTCCTGGCATCAGTTTTGTTTTATCCAGCAGGATCTGTACCAGTGCACAGATCAGACCGCCTACCCAGAATGCGTTCAGGTAATCCATAATAACCTCCTAAGTGTTTATAAAGATACATGTTCCAGCACAACACCATGGGCAATGCCTGGAATGGAATCACCTTCATTAAAGGTGGTTTTGGAAAGAAGGGCGCCTGTAGGAACAAACAGAATTTTTTTCCATGTGCCGGAAAGAAGCTTTGGCAGGATATAGGCAGCAAGAACAGTTGCAGAGCAGCCACAGCCGCTTCCGCCGGAATGGGTATCCTGGGAGGAATTGTCAAAGATCAGAAGCCCACAGTCCTGATGGCGGCTTCTGATATCGATATTTTCTTTTAAAAGAAGATACAGAAGGATCTGTTGTCCTACACTGCCAAGGTCGCCGGTAATGATCTGGTCATAGTCAGAAGGCTTCCTGTGAAAGTCCAGCAGGTTCTGACGGATGGTGTGGCAGGCAGCAGGAGCCATACACGCACCCATATTCATGGAATCTTTAAATCCGTAATCTACCAGGCTTCCTGTAGTGAGTCCTGTGATCTGGATGCAGTTTTTTCCTGATCGAAGAGGGGAAGGCACACCAGGGCTTTTTTCTTCCGGTGGTTCAGAAGAAAGAATGCAGGCACCGCTTCCTGTAACTGTCCAGGTGGCAGATAAAGGCCGTTGATTGCCGTAGCCTAAGGGGAAACGGAATTCTTTTTCCGCACTGGCAAAGTGGCTGGAGGTGGCGCAGAGAATATGATCTCCATAACCTGCAGCTACAGCCATGGAACCAAGGGAAAGGGATTCGCCCATGGTAGAGCATGCGCCGAAAAGTCCGTAAAAAGGAATGCCCATATCTGCGATCCCGAAAGAGGAGGCAGTAGTCTGTGCAAGAAGATCTCCTGCGAAAACCATCCGCAGATCCGAGGGAGTAAGGCCTGCTTTTTGGAGGGCAAGAAAGGCAGCCTGCTTTTGCATGGTGCTTTCTGCTGCTTCCCAGGTATCCATTCCAAACATAGGATCTTCCCATACCTGGTCAAAGCAGGAGCCAAGCGGCCCTTCTCCTTCTTTTTTTCCTGCAACAGAGGCACAGCTCTGGATAAATACAGGTCTGTGAAAGGAAAGACTTGCTTTGCCTGTCTGTAAATTCTGCGTTGTATTCATGCCACTACTCCTATCATTTTTAAGATGTAATAGATAATGCCAAGACACCAGGAACTTAAAATACCGTAAAGGATCACAGGACCTGCAATGGTAAAAATCTTGCAGCCGATCCCGAAAACCTGTCCTTCTGCTTTATATTCAATAGCAGGTGCTGCCACGGAATTGGCAAATCCTGTGATAGGAACCAGACTTCCTGCACCGCCGAATTTCCCAATTTTAGGGTAAATGTTAAATCCGGTAAGCAGCACGCTGATGAATACCAGGGTAACAGAGCACCAGATCCGGGCATCGTCCAGATCACTGCCCAGCCACAGGGCGAAATTTGTGATCCCCTGTCCTGCCATACAGATCAGCCCACCGGTGAGAAATGCTTTTGCCATGTTCAGACCCAGATTATGGGATGGGGTGATCTGTTTTACGTACTGTTCGTATTCTTCCTGTTTTTTCTGCTTGTTGTCTGCGTCCATAACAACCTCCTGTTATAAGTGGTTCATGATATACGGCTCTTAAGATCAGGGAAACCATTCTTTATAATAGTAGAATAAAGATCCCAGGGTTTTTCCAAGGGCAATGGCCAGGATTACTTTTGGCAGGCCTTCTGAGAATCTGGTACGCCTTGCAAAGATAGGAAAAATGTCTGCCACTTCTGCAAGTGCCATGATCCAGCCGCCAAGGAAAAGGCCTGAGAAAAGTCCATAGAGAATAAGAAAGGGCAGGCCTCCCGGGATCTGCCAGTTCCACAGGAAAAATAGATTTCCAAGTACTGTTCCAAGAAGAATGGAATCTTCATATAATAAAATATGTTTGCCTGTATGAGTGATCCCTGCGTATCTGGGCACAATGGAAAGACCGATGAGAAGCCCTACCTCACCACCGGCGATCATAATGCCAGCAGAAAAACCAATAATAAGAAGAAATAACTGATTCCACATATTAGCTCCTTCCCTGGGTGTGTCCCAAGGGCATTCACCCACCCTTGTGCAAACACAGGTGGGATCGGATTTTTTACACTGTAATCATAGTATTAGGAAAAAAGAAAAAAATATGTGTTATCCTGTACTTTTTTTTCATCAGATGGTAAAATAGACAGCGTACCCTAATAGAAAGATAGAGGATTTATTTTGTGAAACAGAGATTGACAGAGGAATTAACAGAACTGCTGGGGAATGACAGAGTGCTTACAAACGAGCCTATGAGCCGACACACAACATTCAGGATTGGAGGACCGGCAGATCTTTTTCTCCTTCCTAATACAATAGAAGAAATAAAGAAGATCCGTGAGATTTGTATCCGGGAGCAGGAACCCTATTTCATCCTGGGTAATGGGAGCAATCTTCTGGTAAGTGACAGTGGTTTCCGTGGTGTGATCATTCAGACATACCGTAATCTGGCACAGATCCAGGTAGAAGGAGACTGTATCCGGGCACAGGCAGGCACCCTTCTTTCAGGGATCGCCCAGGCAGCCAGAGCAGCATCCCTTACTGGCTTTGAATTTGCAGCAGGCATTCCAGGGACATTAGGCGGTGCTGTAGTGATGAATGCAGGAGCCTATGGCGGGGAAATGAAAGATGTATTAAAAGAAGCCACTGTGCTGGACGGCGAAGGGCAGATCCGCAGGATTCCGGTTCAGGAGCTTGCCATGGGTTACCGGACCAGTGTGATCAAAGAGGCTGGATATACGGTACTGGAAGCGGTGATCTCCCTGAAAAAAGGAGATCCGGAACAGATCCGGGAAACAATGAAGGATCTGGCTCAGAGAAGGATCAGCAAGCAGCCTTTGGAATATCCCAGTGCAGGCAGTACATTTAAGCGGCCGGAAGGATATTTTGCAGGAAAGCTGATCATGGACAGCGGTCTTCGGGGATACACCCATGGAGGAGCACAGGTTTCCGAAAAACACTGCGGTTTTGTGATCAATGCAGGCGGTGCTACAGCAAAGGATGTATGTGAACTGATGGAGCATGTACAGGACACCGTTTATGAGAAATACAATGTAAAGCTTGAACCAGAGGTGAAATTTCTGGGGGACTTTTAACAGGAGATAAAAAATGCGATTTGTAATTGTAACAGGTGTATCCGGTGCAGGGAAAACAGCTGCTTTGAAAATGCTGGAGGATGCAAGATATTTCTGTGTAGATAATCTGCCGATCCCGCTGCTGGAGAAATTTGTATCCCTGATGCCGGAGATCTATGGAGAGGATGTACAGAATGTGGCTCTTGGCATTGATGCAAGAAGCGGATCCATGGGAGAACTGGAACTGATCCTGGATAAGATGCAGGAAGCCGGTTATCAGTTTGAGATCCTTTTTATGGATGCAGAGGATTCCGTTCTTGTGAAGCGGTACAAAGAGACAAGAAGAAGCCACCCGCTGGCAATGTCCGGACGGATCGATGAAGGTATACGTCTGGAAAGAAAGAAAATGGAATTTCTCCGCAGAAAGGCGGACTATATTATCGATACCAGCCATCTGCTTACAAGGGAACTGCGCCAGGAGATTGAGAAGATATTTGTGGATAATGAAGAATTCAAAAATATGATGATCTCTGTCCTGTCCTTTGGTTTCAAATACGGGATCCCTGCTGATGCTGACCTGGTATTTGATGTGCGGTTCCTTCCTAATCCCTATTATGTGGATGAGCTTCGTCCTATGACAGGGCTTGATGACAGTGTGTTTAATTATGTAATGGACAATGAGACTGCCAAAAGGTTTATGGGAAAGCTGGAGGATATGGTGAATTTTCTGATTCCCAATTATGTTCAGGAGGGAAAAACAAGCCTGGTAATCGCCATAGGATGTACAGGCGGCAAGCATCGTTCTGTTACCATTGCAAGGGAACTATACAGCAGGCTGATCAAGAATAATGAGTACGGTTTTCGCCTGGAACACAGGGATGTAGAGAAGGACCGGCTTCTTAAAAAATAAGAAGGAGTGGGAAGATGTCTTTTTCAGGGATGGTGAAAGAAGAACTTTCCAAGCGTACAGGAGCATCCAGGCACTGCCAGATCGCAGAGCTGGCTGCCATGTATCTGTTATGCGGCAAACTGAAGTGTACCCAGGGTCAGGAACTGGTTTTATGGGTGCAGACGGAAAATCAGTGGGTTGCAAGAAAGTGCTTTACAATTTTGCAAAAAACATTTAATATAGAAACAGATATTACCGTTCATGAGAGCGCACATCTTAAGAGATGTAAAGTTTATCATGTGACCACACGGGAGACGGAACAGGCTCTGGAAATTCTTGAGGCTGTGAAGCTTGTTGTGAAGGGAAGCAGCGATGGTACGCTTAAGCTTGGCAATACAATGATCCTTCAGAGGAACTGCTGTAAGCGTGCATTTATACGGGGAGCTTTTCTTACATCAGGTTCCATCAGCGATCCACAGAAAGGATACCATTTCGAGATTGTCTGTCCTGATGAAGAAAAAGCACAACAGTTGCAGGAGATCATCCGCAGTTTTCATATTGATGCGAAGATCGTTTTACGTAAGAAATCATACGTGGTCTATGTGAAAGAAGGTGCGCAGATCGTTGATATACTTGCCGTTATGGAGGCGAATGTGGCACTGATGGATCTGGAGAATATCCGTATCCTGAAAGAAATGCGTAATTCAGTCAACCGTAAGGTGAATTGTGAGACTGCGAATATTAACAAAACGGTAAATGCAGCAGTGAAGCAGGTGGAGGATATACGACTGATCGAAAGAAAGGCCGGGTTTGAAAGCCTGAGTGAAGGCCTGGGGGAGATCGCCAGACTGCGGCTGCAATATCCGGAGGCTACATTAAAAGAATTAGGAATGATGTTGAACCCTCAGGTGGGAAAGTCAGGTGTAAACCACAGATTGAAAAAGCTTTCAATGATTGCAGAGGAACTGAGGGGGGACGAGGAGGAATTATTATGATCAAAAAACCAATCACCATTAATCTGTCTACTGGTCTGGAGGCGCATCCTGTTGCTCAGCTTGTACAGGTGGCAAGTCAGTTCAACAGTGAGATTCATGTAGAGATTGGCAAGAAAAAAGTAAATGCCAAAAGTATTATGGGTATGATGACACTGGGGTTGGACACAGGTGAGGAGATCACTCTTTATGTAAATGGAGAGGATGAAGAAGCTGCGATGGACAGCATTGAGAAATATCTGAGCAATCAGTAAGATACAGTGCTTTGCATGTTAAAGCCATATGAAAGAGAGGAATGTTTAAAATGTCAAAGGTACTGAAGTTTATTGTACATTTTGTGGTGATCTGCACCATATTAAGTATACTTGCACTGGCATTACCTCCGTTTTTCGGAGTAACTACAGAGATTCGCGATCATGCAGACCAGGAATCCAATCTTCCTATGGGTTCAGTTACATATGCGATCCCTGTGAAGTCATCTGAGATGACAGTGGGAGACAGAATCCTTGCACAGAAAGATGATAATGCATGGCGTTATGATATTGCCAGCGTTGATCTTGCCAGCGGCACAGGTACAGCAGTCAATCCGGATGCACTGGAGGAGTCTCCTGTGAATCTTTCCATTGGCGAATATATGCCGAAAGTTGTAGTGACAATTCCGCTGATTGGTTATCTTATGGTAGCCACACAGAGTATTGAAGGGCTGATCATTCTGGCACTTGCAGTATTTTTCCTGATTATCTTGTACGTGATCGCAGAGCTCTGGAAAAAGGATCCAAAGGAAGAAGATCTTCCAGAGGATACAGAACCGGGATATGTGAAATCCAAAAAAGAACTGAAACTGGAAGAAAAGAAAAAAGAACGCCTCTTAAAAGAAGAAGAGCGCGAGATCAAAGCAGAAGGCAAAAAGTCCAAGAAGAAACCGAAGCGTACAGTACGTACCGGTGGCTTTGTAGATGAGATCGAAGAGGACGAACCGAATGAGGAAGAGGATGACCGTCCGGAGAAAGCAGTCCAGACAGCTACCAGCGAAGCTCATGAGGTTTTGAAAAAAGAGATTGCAGCCGCTACTGCAGAAGATGAGTATCAGCAGCCGGTACGCAAAAAAAAACAGCAGCTGGACGAGACAAGAAAAGTGGTAACACACAAAAAAAAAGCCCAAATCCCCGATTCCTTGGAGGAATCAGTGAAAGAAGAGATTCCTGAGGAACCGGCCGAGATCAAAAGAATGGCTATTCCAAGAATGACAGCAGCACAGCTTGCTGACAAAGCAAAGGAAGAAGGGGATTCACCGGAGATCGTAAGAGACGATATCACAAAGGTAACGCTTCTTGATTATTCAGATATCTTCGCAGAAGAAGAGGATGAATATGACGATGAGGAAGAATGATCTTTCTTCTATATAAAAAGAAAAGCAAAATAAAAGAAAAGCAAAATAAAAGAAAAGCAAAGGCGCCTGGGAAGTACAAAATGTATTTTCACAGGCGTTTCTTTTAACTTTTTTTATGTTTTTGAAAAAATACAATTTTTTTGAAAAAAGCCTTGCAATCAGGAATAACATTGTGTATACTATTACTTGCTGTGACATGATAGCTATGAAGCGCGAGGTTGCTGCCAAATGGCAGGTTTTCCGTGGAGCGAATGTCAAGTTAGGAAACTGACGACAAGTCACTGTACAAGTTCAGAAGACCATCTAGGGATGGGCGTGTGGAAAGATGTCTTAGGACACACACGGAGATGTGTACAGTCGCCGCTTGTCGTACTGATTGAGAGTACGAATAGGAGGAGACTTTTTTTATGGCAAATCAGGTAATGAGAATCACATTAAAAGCTTATGATCATCAGTTAGTAGATGCATCTGCAGCTAAAATCATCGACACTGTAAAGAAGAATGGAGCAACAGTCAGCGGACCGGTACCGCTTCCTACTAAGAAGGAAGTTGTTACAATCCTGCGTGCTGTTCACAAATATAAAGACTCCAGAGAGCAGTTTGAGCAGAGAACACATAAGAGACTGATCGATATCGTAGCACCTACCCAGAAGACAGTAGACGCACTGTCCAGACTGGAGATGCCAGCAGGCGTTCACATTGACATCAAAATGAAAACCAAATAATTGAACGCATTGCTTTCCTAATGTAAATGCATGAGCATTTAGCTATTTATTATATGATTACCCATCCGGGTAATCCGCTATAGGAGGAAGAAAGAATGAAGAAAGCTATTTTAGCTACAAAAGTTGGAATGACGCAGATCTTCAATGACGAAGGAATGCTGATTCCTGTAACCGTATTACAGGCAGGCCCATGTGTCGTTACTCAGGTTAAGACAGAAGAGAACGACGGATATGCAGCAGTTCAGGTTGGCTTTGGCGAGATCAGAGAGAAACTGGTCAACAAGCCGGAGAAAGGCCACTTTACAAAAGCTGGCGTTGACGTAAAGAGATTCCTGAAAGAGTTCCGTTTTGACAATGCAGCTGAATATGAAGTAGGACAGGAAATTAAAGCTGATATCTTTGCAGCAGGTGAGCACATTGATGCAACAGCTGTTTCCAAAGGTAAAGGTTTCCAGGGTGCGATCAAGAGACACGGACAGTCCAGAGGACCTATGGCTCATGGTTCCAAATATCATCGCCATGCAGGTTCCAACGGTGCTTGTTCTGACCCGAGCAAGGTTTTCAAAGGAAAACACATGGCTGGACATATGGGACATGAGCAAGTAACAGTTCAGAACCTTGAGATCGTACGTGTAGATGCTGAGAATAACTTACTGTTAGTTAAGGGTGCTGTTCCAGGACCTAAGAAATCTTTGGTAACAATCAAAGAGACAGTAAAGTCCTTATAATGAGAAAGGAGGAGCACACAGATGGCAAACGTAACTGTTTATAATATGGAAGGCAAAGAAGTTGGAACAATGGAGCTGAACGATGCAGTGTTTGGTGTTGAGATCAACGAGCATCTTGTTCATCTTGCAGTTGTTCGCCAGCTTGCAAATAAACGCCAGGGTACTCAGAAAGCTAAAACACGTTCTGAAGTAAGCGGCGGTGGAAGAAAACCATGGAGACAGAAAGGAACTGGTCATGCAAGACAGGGTTCCATCCGTGCAGCACAGTGGACAGGCGGCGGAATTATTTTTGCTCCTACTCCAAGAGATTATGAAGTAAAGATCAATAAGAAAGAAAGAAGAGCAGCATTAAAATCCGCTCTTACTTCCAAAGTTCAGGATAACAAGCTGATCGTTGTAGACGAGCTGAAGCTTGACCAGATCAAGACAAAAGAGATGCAGAAGGTTCTTACAAACCTGAAAGCAGAGAAAGCTCTTGTTGTTACTGCACAGGATGACAAGAATGTGATCCTTTCTGCAAGAAACATCACTGATGTACAGACTGCTACACCAGGAACAATCAATGTATACGATGTTATGAAACACGGCGCATTAGTTGTTACCAAGGACGCTGTAGCAACAATCGAGGAGGTGTACGCATAATGGCAGACATTAAGTATTACGACGTAATCCTGAAACCTGTGATTACTGAAAAGTCCATGAATGCTATGGGAGAAAAGAAGTACACATTCTTAGTACACCCGGAAGCAAATAAGACACAGATCAAAGAAGCTGTGGAGAAAATGTTTGAAGGAACAAAGGTTAAAGCTGTAAACACAATGAACCTTGACGGAAAGAAAAGACGTCGTGGTATGGTTGTTGGAAAAACAGCTAAGACTAAAAAGGCTATCGTTGCTCTTACAGAGGACAGCAAGGATATCGAGATCTTTGAAGGCCTTTAATTGACAGGTTGCGATGTGAGAGTGCACTTCGGAAGCTACGCTTCCATCCCTCATTCTTATGAATCCTTGGCACTCTGAATATCGCGGATATACGCATTCAAAAGCGTGAGAACAAATTTGAAAGGAGAACTGAAATGGGAATCAAGAGTTATAACCCATATACACCGTCCAGAAGACATATGACCGGTTCTGACTTCTCAGAGATCACAGCTTCAAAGCCAGAGAAATCATTGGTTGTTTCCTTAAAGAAAAACGCCGGCCGTAACAATCAGGGTAAAATTACTGTAAGACACCGCGGAGGCGGAAGCAGAAGAAAATACAGAATCATCGACTTCAAGAGAAGAAAAGATGGTATTCCGGCAACTGTTAAGACTATCGAGTATGATCCGAACAGAACAGCAAATATCGCACTGATCTGCTATGCAGACGGCGAGAAAGCTTACATCCTTGCTCCGGAAGGACTTAAGGTTGGTCAGAAGATCATGAATGGTCCGGAAGCTGAGGTTCGTGTAGGTAACTGCCTTCCATTAGAGCTTATCCCGGTTGGTACTATGATTCATAACATTGAGCTTCATCCTGGAAAGGGCGGACAGATGGTTCGTTCTGCTGGTAACGGTGCTCAGTTAATGGCAAAAGAAGGAAAATATGCTACTCTTCGTCTTCCATCTGGCGAGATGAGAATGGTTCCGATCGTATGCCGTGCTACTGTAGGTATTATCGGAAACGGAGACCACAACCTGATTAACATTGGTAAAGCAGGACGTAAACGTAACATGGGTATCAGACCTACCGTTCGTGGTTCTGTTATGAACCCTAACGACCATCCGCATGGTGGTGGTGAAGGAAAGACCGGTATCGGACGTCCAGGTCCATGTACTCCTTGGGGTAAACCGGCTCTCGGCCTGAAGACCAGAAAGAAAAACAAACAGTCCAACAAGCTCATCGTAAGAAGACGCGATGGCAAAGCTTTATCAAAATAATAAGGAGGATTAAGAATGTCTCGTTCACTGAAAAAAGGACCTTTTGCAGATGAGAGCTTACTGAAAAAGATCGATGCTTTAAATGCTGCAAATGATAAATCCGTAATTAAAACATGGTCTCGTCGTTCCACAATCTTCCCGTCCTTCGTTGGACATACAATCGCTGTCCATGACGGAAGAAAGCATGTTCCGGTATATGTTACAGAGGACATGGTAGGACACAAGCTCGGCGAGTTCGTGGCTACAAGAACTTACAGAGGACACGGTAAAGACGAAAAGAAATCCGGCGTTCGCTAATTGGCACATACAATGTGTTATTCACCTGGACACTTAATGAACCGCAAGGCGATTTAAGTGACCTGGGTGTTCTGATATGAGATGTATATTGAATAAGACGAAAGGAGGCACTTAAAAATGGCAAAGGGACATAGAAGCCAGATTAAGAGAGCCAGAAATGAGAGTAATAGAGAGACAAGGCCGTCTGCAAAATTATCTTATGCAAGAATTTCTGTTCAGAAAGCCTGCTACGTATTAGATGCAATCCGTGGCAAAGATGTGCAGACAGCACTTGGAATCCTGACATATAATCCGAGATACGCTTCCAGCGTTGTAAAGAAGCTGCTTGAGTCAGCTATTGCAAATGCTGAGAACAACAACGGAATGAACGCAGACAACCTCTATGTTGCAGCGTGCTTTGCAAACAAAGGACCTACAATGAAGAGAATTCAGCCGAGAGCACAGGGTAGGGCTTACAGAATCGAGAAGAGAACAAGCCATATCACCATCGTGCTGGATGAAAGATAAGGAGGAAAAACATGGGACAGAAAGTTAACCCACATGGCCTTAGAGTCGGTGTTATCAAAGATTGGGATTCAAGATGGTATGCAGAAGGCGAATTTGCAGACTATCTGGTAGAAGATTATAATATCAGATCTTTCCTGAAAAAGAAATTATACAGCGCAGGTGTTTCCAAGATCGAGATCGAGAGAGCATCTGACAGAGTTAAGATTATCATCTACACAGCAAAACCTGGTATCGTTATCGGTAAAGGCGGCGCTGAGATCGAGAAAGTTAAAGCAGAGCTTGCTAAATATACAACAAAGAAATTAATCGTTGACATCAAAGAGGTTAAGAGACCTGACAGAGATGCTCAGTTAGTAGCAGAGAACATTGCATTACAGCTTGAGAACCGTATCTCCTTCAGACGTGCAATGAAATCTACAATGCAGAGAACTATGAAGGCCGGAGCAAAAGGTATCAAAACATCCGTATCCGGACGTCTTGGCGGTGCTGATATGGCTCGTACAGAGTTCTACAGCGAAGGAACTATTCCGCTTCAGACACTTCGTGCAGATATTGATTATGGTTTTGCGGAAGCTGACACCACCTATGGAAAAGTTGGCGTAAAAGCTTGGGTCTACAACGGTGAAGTACTTCCGACTAAAGGAACTAAGGAAGGGAGCGATAAATAATGTTAATGCCAAAAAGAGTAAAACGTCGTAAACAATTCCGTGGCTCCATGAGAGGCAAAGCACTTAGAGGCAACCAGATCAATTACGGTGATTTCGGCCTTGTTGCTACAGAGCCTTGCTGGATCAGATCCAATCAGATCGAGGCAGCCCGTGTTGCTATGACTCGTTATATCAAACGTGGTGGTAAAGTTTGGATCAAGATTTTCCCAGACAAACCGGTAACAGCAAAACCAGCAGAAACTCGTATGGGTTCCGGAAAAGGTGCTCTGGAGTACTGGGTAGCAGTTGTTAAGCCAGGACGTGTAATGTTCGAGATCGCAGGTGTATCCGAGGATATCGCCCGTGAGGCGTTGCGTCTTGCAATGCACAAGTTACCATGTAAATGTAAAATAGTTTCTCGTGCAGAGTTAGAAGGCGGTGATAACAGTGAAAATTGATAAATTCGTAGAAGATTTAAGAACAAAATCAGCTTCTGAATTAAATGAAGAATTAGTAGCTGCTAAGAAAGAACTTTTCAATCTGAGATTTCAGAATGCAACAAATCAATTAGACAATACAGGACGAATCAAAGAGGTTCGCAGAAATATTGCCAGAATCCAGACAGTAATCACTGAGCAGGCTAACGCTTCCAAATAGTGAATATAGGAGGAAACAATCGTGGAAAGAAATCTGAGAAAAACCCGTGTGGGTAAGGTTGTCAGCAATAAGATGGACAAGACCATTGTAGTTGCTATTGAAGACCATGTAAAACATCCTCTTTACAAAAAAATCGTGAAGAGAACATATAAATTAAAAGCTCATGATGAAAATAATGAGTGCAATATTGGTGATACCGTTAAAGTAATGGAGACCAGACCGCTGTCCAAGGACAAGAGATGGAGACTGGTTGAGATTGTAGAGAAAGTGAAATAAGGAGGAAGACCAGTATGATTCAGCAGGAAACAAGACTGAAAGTTGCCGACAACACTGGTGCAAAAGAAATCCTTTGTATTCGTGTTATGGGTGGCTCTACAAGAAGATATGCAAACATTGGCGATACTATCGTTGCTACTGTCAAAGATGCAACACCAGGCGGCGTTGTTAAGAAGGGTGATGTAGTAAAGGCAGTTGTAGTAAGAACAAAGAAGGGCGCTCGTCGTAAAGATGGATCCTATATCCGTTTCGATGAAAATGCTGCCGTAATCATTAAAGACGACTTAACTCCGAGAGGAACACGTATCTTTGGGCCAGTTGCCAGAGAGCTTCGTGAGAAGAAATTCATGAAGATCGTTTCCTTAGCTCCGGAAGTATTATAGGAGGGTGCCTAATGTCAGCTATGAAAATTAAAAAAGGCGACACTGTTACAGTAATCGCTGGAAAAGATAAAGGTAAAGAAGGAAAGGTTCTTGCAGTAAATGCAAAGAACAGCACAGTTCTTGTTGAGAACGTAAACATCGTTACAAAGCACACCAAACCGTCTGCTGCAAACCAGCAGGGTGGAATCGTTACAAAGGAAGCTCCTCTTCACATCTCCAATGTTATGTTACTGGTTGATGGAAAAGCTACCAGAGTAGGTTTCCAGATGAACGGAGACAAAAAAGTCCGTGTTGCAAAAGCAACCGGTAAAGTAATTGATGATTAATTGAGAGAGGAGGCAGACATAAGTGAGTAGATTAAAAGAGCTTTACAAAAAAGAGATCATGGATGCCATGACCAAAAAATTCGGATACAAAAATGTTATGGAAGTGCCAAAACTCGAGAAGATCGTCATTAACATGGGTGTTGGTGAAGCAAAAGAAAACGCAAAACTTCTTGACTCAGCAATCGCTGATATGGAGCTGATTACAGGCCAGAAAGCAATTGCAACAAAAGCTAAGAAATCCGTTGCTAACTTCAAGATCAGAGAAGGAATGCCTATCGGATGCAAGGTTACATTAAGAGGAGAAAAGATGTATGAGTTCGCTGATCGTCTTATCAATCTTGCTCTTCCACGTGTACGTGACTTCCGTGGTGTTAATCCAAATGCTTTCGACGGCAGAGGAAACTATGCACTGGGTATTAAAGAGCAGCTGATCTTCCCTGAGGTAGAGTATGATAAAGTTGATAAAGTAAGAGGTATGGACATTATCTTCGTTACCACAGCTAAGACAGATGAAGAAGCCCGCGAATTACTGACATTATTCAATATGCCGTTTGCAAAGTAATTGATAGGAGGAAAGATTCATGGCTAAAACAGCAATGAAAATCAAACAGCAGCGTGGATCAAAATTCTCTACCAGAGAGTACAATCGTTGCAGAATTTGTGGACGTCCACATGCATATTTAAGAAAATACGGAATCTGCAGAATCTGCTTCCGTGAGTTAGCTTACAAGGGTCAGATCCCGGGAGTTAAGAAAGCTAGCTGGTAAGATATAAGACCCATCCCGAACCCTGGTGAGTACAGGCCGTCAGGCATAGTATGAACCTGGTAAGGGATGTTGCTGAACAAGGTAACACGCAAATTTAAATATATCTAAGACATGTAAAGTCTGAATGAGGAGGAAACTTACATGACAATGAGCGATCCAATCGCAGATATGCTTACAAGAATTCGTAATGCTAACACTGCAAAACATGACACAGTAGACGTTCCGGCATCCAAAATGAAAATTGCTATCGCAAACATTCTTTTAGATGAGGGATACATCACAAAGTATGATTTAGTTGAGGATGGAGCAAGCAAGACAATCCATATCACACTGAAATACGGTGAAGACAAAAACGAGAAGATCATTACAGGTTTAAAGAGAATCTCCAAACCAGGTCTTCGTGTGTATGCTGGTAAAGATGAGCTTCCAAAGGTTCTTGGTGGACTGGGCGTAGCAATCATCTCTACAAATAAGGGCGTTATCACAGATAAAGAAGCTCGTAAACAGCAGGTAGGCGGCGAGGTACTGGCATTCGTTTGGTAAGCTGACAAGCTTACACTGATGCACACCAAAGGCGCAGCACTGAAAACAGAGGGGGAACAGATTCCCCTCCGATAATCTAAGTAAGGAGGACACACAGTATGTCACGAATCGGTAGACTTCCAGTTGCTATCCCGGCAGGAGTTGAGGTATCTATTGCTGAGGGTAATGTAGTAACTGTAAAGGGACCAAAAGGAACACTTGAAAGAGCGCTTCCTACAGAAATGGAAATCAAAGTTGAAGATGGTCATGTAGTAGTAGCAAGACCAAATGATCTTAAGAAGATGAAATCCCTTCATGGATTGACCAGAAGCCTTATCCACAACATGGTAGTCGGAGTAAGCGAAGGCTATTCCAAAACACTTGAGGTAAACGGTGTTGGTTATAAAGCAGCAAAACAGGGTAAAAAGCTTGTATTAAGCCTTGGATATTCTCACCCGGTTGAAATGGAAGATCCGGACGGTATTGAGACAAAAGTTGAAGACAACAAGATCATCGTATCCGGTATCAGCAAAGAGAAGGTTGGACAGTTTGCGGCTGAGATCAGAGATAAGAGAAGACCTGAGCCATACAAGGGCAAAGGTATCAAGTATGCTGATGAAGTTATCAGACGTAAAGTTGGTAAGACTGGTAAGAAATAATTAAGGAGAGTGAGAAAATGATTAATAAAGCATCTAGGGCGGAAATTCGTCAGAAAAAGCATAGAAGATTACGTCATCATTTAAACGGCACTGCTACGACTCCTCGTCTTGCAGTATTTCGTTCAAACAAGCATATGTATGCACAGATTATCGATGACACTGTTGGCAAGACTTTAGTATCTGCTTCTACTCTTCAGAAAGATGTAAAAGCACAGCTTGAGAACACAGACGATGTAGCAGCTGCAGCAGTTCTTGGTACCGTGATCGGTAAAAAGGCTTTAGAGGCTGGCATCGAAAGCGTAGTTTTTGACAGAGGCGGTTACATTTACCATGGTAAAGTAAAAGCATTGGCAGAGGCAGCAAGAGAAGCTGGACTGAAATTCTAAAAGGAGGAGCGAAAACACATGAAACGTAATCTTATTGATGCTAGTCAGTTAGAATTAGAAGATAAAGTAGTGTCAATCAAGCGTGTTACAAAGGTTGTTAAAGGTGGTCGTAACTTCCGTTTCACAGCTTTAGTTGTTGTCGGTGACGGCAATGGACACGTTGGCGCAGGTTTAGGAAAAGCAGCCGAGATTCCTGAAGCGATCCGCAAAGGAAAAGAGGATGCAATGAAGAAATTAGTTACAGTTGCCAGAGATGAGAATGGTTCTATTACCCATGATTTTGTAGGAAACTACGGAAGCGCACAGATGCTTCTGAAGAGAGCTCCGGAAGGTACTGGAGTTATCGCTGGTGGTCCTGCCCGTGCGGTAATCGAGTTAGCAGGTATCAAAAACATCCGTACAAAATGTATGGGTTCCAGAAACAAACAGAATGTTGTTCTTGCTACCATCGAAGGCTTAAGACAGTTAAAGACTCCGGAAGAAGTTGCTAAACTTCGCGGTAAATCTGTTGATGAGATTCTGGCTTAAGGAGGAATACGAAAATGGCAAACACATTAAAAGTTACATTAGTAAAATCTCCTATTGGCGCAGTTCCGAAGCACAAACTGACTGTTAAGGCTATGGGTCTTACAAAGATGCATAAAACAGTTGAGATGCCGGATAATGCTGCAACCAGAGGAATGATTCAGCAGGTACAGCACCTGGTAAAAGTAGAAGAAGCATAATAGTTAAAAGAGTTGAATACTAAAAGGAGGTGCCAAAATGGAATTATCAAACTTAAGACCAGCTGATGGTTCTAAGCATAGCGATAACTTCAGAAGAGGCCGTGGACATGGTTCAGGAAACGGCAAAACAGCCGGAAAAGGCCATAAAGGACAGTTAGCACGTTCCGGACACAAGAAACCGGGATTTGAAGGTGGACAGATGCCTTTATACAGACGTCTGCCAAAGAGAGGATTCACAAACAGAAATTCTAAAGAGATCATTGCAATCAATGTTGACGTTCTGAACCGTTTTGAGGATGGTGCAGAAGTAACTGTTGAGAGTTTACTTGAAAGCAGAGCAATTTCCAAAGCAGGAGACGGAGTTAAGATCCTTGGAAATGGTGAGTTGACAAAGAAACTTAATGTCAAAGTAAATGCTGTCAGCGAGACTGCAAAAGCAAAAATCGAGGCTGCTGGTGGTACCGTCGAGGTGATCTAATGTTAGAAAATCTGAAAAATATTTTCAGAGTTAAAGAAATGCGGCGTAAACTGCTCTATGTACTGTGGATGATTCTTGTGATCCGTATTGGATCACAGCTCCCGGTACCTGGAGTGGACAGCGATTTCTTTAAGGACTGGTTTAAACAGAATACCGGCGATGCATTTAACTTCTTTGATGCATTTACCGGTGGTTCCTTTACTCAGATGTCAATCTTTGCATTGAACATTACACCGTACATCACTTCCTCCATTATCATGCAGCTGCTTACCATTGCCATTCCGGCACTGGAAGAGATGCAGAGAGATGGTGAAGAAGGAAGGAAGAAGATCACAGCGATTACTCGTTATGTAACGGTTGGTCTTGCACTGTTTGAATCTATTGCCATGGCAATCGGATTTGGACGTCAGGGACTTATCCCGAACATGAACTTCTTCAAAGGATTTACAGTTGTTGTGTGCCTGACAGCAGGTTCTGCAATGCTGATGTGGATTGGTGAGCGTATTACAGAGAAGGGTGTTGGAAATGGTATTTCCATCGTACTTACTGTTAATATCGTATCCCGTATCCCAAGTGATCTGACAGTTCTGTATGAGAACTTTATTAAAGGTAAGACGATTGCAAAAGGAATGCTTGCCGGACTGATCATTGCAGCCATCATTATCGTAATGGTTGTTTTCGTTTTGATCCTGAACGGTGCAGAGAGAAGAATCCCTGTACAGTATTCCAGGAAGATGGTTGGAAGAAAGCTTATGGGTGGCCAGACAACTAATATTCCGTTGAAAGTAAATACAGCAGGTGTTATCCCTGTTATCTTTGCTTCTTCCATTATGTCCTTCCCAGGTGTAATTGCCCAGATGGCAGGAAAAGCAAACGGTACAGGTATTGGCAGTGAGATCCTTCGTGGCCTTTCTTCCAACAACTGGTGTAATCCAAGCCAGCTTCAATATACATGGGGTCTGGTAGTGTACATCTTACTTTGTATCTTCTTTGCATATTTCTATACTTCCATTACCTTCAATCCACTGGAAGTAGCAGACAATATCAAGAAACAGGGTGGTTTTATCCCAGGTATCAGACCTGGTAAGCCTACGTCAGATTATCTGACTAAAATCCTGAATTATATAATCTTTATTGGTGTAGTTGGCCTGATTATTGTGGCAGTTATTCCGTTCATCTTTAACGGTGTATTTGGAGCAAATGTTTCCTTTGGTGGTACATCCATCATCATTATCGTAGGAGTTATCCTTGAGACTGTGAAACAGATCGAATCCCAGATGCTTGTCCGCAATTACAAGGGCTTCCTGAACGAATAAAGCCATGATAAGGTTGCGGTGCTTTTTGCATCGCAGCCTTGCTTAAAATAAGAGGAAACCTATAGGAAGCTATTTAATTAATAGATAGTATTCCGCAGTAATCCTATGCAGGAGGTATTTTATGAGAATCGTTATGTTAGGAGCGCCGGGCGCCGGCAAGGGTACACAGGCTAAGAAGATCGCTGCAAAATATGGTATTCCCCATATTTCCACAGGCGATATTTTCCGTGCAAACATTAAGAACGGAACAGAGCTTGGCAAAAAAGCAAAAACATATATGGATCAGGGGCTTTTAGTACCGGATGAACTTACATGCGATCTTGTTGTTGACAGGATTCAGCAGTCTGATGCAGAAAACGGATATGTTCTTGATGGATTTCCAAGGACCATTCCTCAGGCTGAGTGTCTTACAAAGGCACTTGAGAATCTGGGAAGCAAGATCGACTTTGCAATCGATGTAGATGTTCCGGATGAGAATATTGTAAGACGTATGGGTGGAAGACGTGCCTGCCTGAAATGTGGTGCTACTTATCATGTTGTATATGCGTCACCAAAGACAGAAGGCGTATGCGATGCATGTGGAGAAGATCTTGTCCTTCGTGATGATGACAAGCCAGAGACCGTGCAGAAGCGTCTGAATGTATACCATGAGCAGACACAGCCACTGATTGATTATTATACAAACCAGGGTGTTTTAAAGACAGTAGATGGAACCAAGGACCTTGAGGAGGTATTTGGTGATATCGTGGCTATCCTTGGTGAATAAAACGGGGAAAACAAATGTCAGTTACTATAAAAACAGAGCATGAAATCGAACTTATGAGGGAATCCGGACATCTCCTTGAAAAGGTGCATGACGGACTTATTCCTTATATTAAACCTGGGATCACCACAAAGGAACTGGATCGTATCGGTGAAGAAATGATCCGTTCTCTTGGGTGTATTCCAAACTTTTTAAACTATGGAGGTTTTCCAGGATCTTTCTGTATCAGCCTGAATGACGAGGTTGTTCATGGGATTCCTTCGGAGGATAAGGTTATACGGGACGGCGATCTGGTGAAGATCGATGCCGGACTGATCTATAAAGGATACCATTCAGATGCAGCGCGTACCTATGCAGTGGGAGAAGTCTCCCAGGAGGCCAGACAGCTGATGGATGTGACCAGGCAGTGTTTCTTCGAGGGGATCAAGTATGCGAAAGCAGGAAATCATCTTAATGACATTTCAAAGGCCATCGGAGCTTATGCGGCAAAATACCATTATGGTATTGTCCGTGATCTGGTGGGCCATGGGATCGGCACACATCTTCACGAGGATCCGCAGATCCCCAATTTCCCGCAGAAACGCAGAGGCGTTAAGCTGATTCCGGGAATGACACTTGCCATTGAGCCGATGATCAATCTGGGATGTCCGGATGTAGCCTGGCTGGATGATGAGTGGACTGTTGTAACAATGGATGGTTCTCTTTCAGCACATTATGAGAATACGATCCTGATCACAGATGGTGAACCGGAGATTCTGACGCTTACAAAATAATTGAAATATTCGTTTTCAGATGACAGACACAGGAGGTTAATCAATGTCAAAAGCAGATGTTATTGAAGTGGAAGGTACTGTTCTGGAAAAACTTCCAAATGCAATGTTTAAGGTTGAACTGGAGAATAAGCATGTGGTTCTTGCACATATCAGCGGAAAGCTGCGTATGAACTTCATCCGTATTCTTCCGGGAGATAAAGTAACGATTGAACTTTCGCCATATGATCTGTCCAAGGGCAGGATCATCTGGAGAGATAAATAAGATCCGTTTTAAGTTTATACTTTTAAGTTTATGAACTGATTAAGGGCTGCTGTATTCATTCCTGTGCAGGGAATGGTTACAGCAGCCTTTTACTTTTGGTATTCTTACTCAACCATTAAAAAATCCTCACCTTTTTGTATCCTGCCTTTTTTCACAAGCTGTACATTGTGATCTTCACCGTTTACCAGGATAACAGGCGTGACAACCGGATAGCCTTCTTTTTTTATATCTTCCAGATCAAAGTCAACAAGAAGCTGGCCTTTTTTTACCTTCTCACCAGAGGACGTATGAATATGGAAATACCTTCCCTTCAGATTTACTGTGTCGATGCCTATATGGATCAGGATTTCCATTTTATTGTCTGATATAAGTGAGAGAGCATGTTTGGTATCAAAAACCATGGATACAGTTCCGGAAAAAGGTGCATAGATTTTTCCTTCTTCAGGCAGAATGGCTGCCCCGGGCCCCATAAGTCCTTCTGAAAATACCCCGTCCTTAACCTGAGAAAGCTCCATAGCTGTTCCGGTGGCAGGAGAAAAAATCATATCAGGCGAAATTGTATCAGAAGAAAAGCTATGGGAATCCTCTGGCGTTTTATCAGCACTTAAAATAGCAGAATCTATATGGGAGGCTGAAGTAGGATTTGCAAGATACTCTTCAAGATCCACTTTGATCACAGTTACCTGCGGTCCGTAGATTACCTGTACATTTGGACCTTTTTGGAGTACACCTTTTGCACCGGAGGCTTTCAGGATTTTATCTGACACAAGGGAAGGATCTTTTACAGTGATCCGCAGCCTTGTAGCACAGCAGTCCACATCCAGAATATTTGAAGCACTGCCCAGGCCTTCAGCGATCAGTGCACTGGTCTGGCTGTGTGCTTTCTGCCTTACATCGGCTTTTGTGTAAAGCCTTGTTTCTTCTGCGCCATCTTCACGGCCTGGGGTTTTCAGGTCATATTTCCGGATCAGGAAAGAGAAGGAAAAATAATATAAGAAGAAATATATAATACCTGCAGGCAGGATCATCAGCCAGCCTGTTTTTGTATTTCCCTGAAGGATTCCAAAAAGAAACAGATCGATCAGTCCACCGGAGAATGTAAGACCAACAGCAATATTCAATATATGAGCTACCATGTAGCAGCTTCCGGCAAGGAGTACCTGCACACCAAAAAGAGCAGGAGCAACAAACAGAAAGGAAAACTCAAGAGGCTCTGTAATACCAGTAAGCATTGAGGTAAGGGCTGCAGATAAAAGCAGACCGCCGGCTGCCTTTTTCCTGTCCGGTCTGGCACATCGATACATGGCCAGGGCAGCACCGGGAAGGCCGAAGATCATGAAAATAAATTCACCGGAGAAATATCTGGTGGCGTCTGCACTGAAATGGGTAATATTGGCTGCATCCGCAAGCTGGGCAAAGAAAATATTCTGGCCTCCTGAAACCAGCTGTCCTGCCACATACGAGGAGCCTCCAAGGGCAGTCTGCCAGAATGGAAGATAAAATACATGGTGGAGTCCAAAGGGAATCAATGCTCTTTTTATGATACCAAAGAAAAACGTACCCAGATATCCGGTGCCGGTTACAAGGCTTCCAAGGGCATAGATCCCGTTTTGAACCAAAGGCCAGACAAAATACATAAGAATGCCAACTACCATGTATACCAAAGTGGATATAATAGGAATGAACCTGGAGCCTGCAAAAAAGGAAAGGGCATTTGGGAACTGGATCCTGTAAAAACGGTTATGAAGGGCTGCCACACCAAGACCTACGATAATACCGCCGAACACACCCATCTGAAGGGACGTGATCCCGCATACAGAAGTGATAGTACCTTCCAGTACATCCGGGGAAATACTTCCGTCTGGAAGCAGATCCCCTTTAAGTTCCAGAATACTGTTAATAGAAATATGCATAACAAAAAAGGCAATCAAGGCAGCAAGTGCAGCTACTTCCTTTTCTTTTTTTGCCATTCCAATAGCTACACCAACTGCAAAGATCAGCGGAAGATTGTCAAAAATTGCACTTCCCACATGGTTCATAACCACAAGCAGGGAGTGCAGCAATGTACCTTCCCCAAGGATTCCCTCCAACCGGTAAGTGGCAATGGTAGTCTGATTGGTAAAGGAACTGCCAAGACCAAGAAGCAGGCCTGCCACAGGAAGAATGGCTATGGGAAGCATAAAACTGCGGCCGATCCTTTGCAGTACACCAAATATTTTATCTTTCATCAGGATATCCTCCTCGTATAATATTTTTTAGACACATAAATGTCCCGGGCTAATTACTGGTTGCTATGAATAAAGTAACTGTAACTTATTTCTGATTATTATGGCTGAAAAGTTAAATTCCACTTCTGATTATTATTAAGAAAAAAATCAAAAATATACTTGCTTTTTAGGAATAATAATGTTAAAATACACTTTGTACGCATGTATAGTCTATGTATACGTGCGCCCATACTGCAGATTTTAATGCTATATTTTACGGAAGGAGGATTTCCAAGTGAAAGTAAGATCATCTGTAAAACCGATCTGCGAAAAATGCAAGGTCATTAAAAGAAAAGGATCTATCAGAATTATCTGTGAGAATCCAAAACACAAACAGCGTCAGGGTTGATGACTGGATTGTGTGGTATGCGGCTGCAGTTGAGACACCCGGATGGGTTGTCAAGACTGATGAAATAATGAACTATTCATGTATTGCCTAATACCGAGAGGCGACGTTGGCCCGTTGGCCGCAACAAATCGGAAAGGCCGCAACACGCCAAAGCGGCTGGGTGTATTACCGAGGCACCCCAATTAGGAATGAAGGAGAAAGCAGCGTACAGATGCACCCCATTTCACCTTGTAGAGATACAAGTGGTGTACAGGACGAATGGCTTTCAGTAAAAGAAAATGGAGGAAACAGTACATGGCTCGTATAGCTGGTGTAGACTTACCAAGAGAGAAAAGAATTGAGATCGGCCTTACCTATATTTATGGTATCGGCAGAGCAAGTGCAGACAAGATCCTTGCTCAGGCAGGTGTTAATCCTGACACACGTGTCAGAGACCTGACAGACGAGGATGTTAAGAAAATCAGTGCTGTCATTGATGAGACAATGATGGTAGAAGGAGATCTTCGTAGAGAAATCGCCCTCAACATTAAGAGACTGCAGGAAATCGGATGCTACAGAGGTATCCGTCATCGTAAAGGACTTCCGGTTCGTGGACAGAAGACTAAGACTAATGCCAGAACACGTAAGGGTCCGAAGAGAACAGTAGCAAATAAGAAGAAATAATAGCTTATAAATAATTAATCGAAAAAGGAAAGCGTAGGTTAGTTTTAAAATGGCAAAAACAACGAAAAGAACGGTAACAAAACGTCGTGTCAAGAAAAACGTTGAACATGGACAGGCACATATTCAGTCATCTTTCAATAACACAATCGTTACACTGACTGACAACGAAGGAAATGCTCTTTCTTGGGCAAGTGCTGGTGGTCTTGGATTCAGAGGTTCAAGGAAATCTACCCCTTATGCAGCACAGATGGCTGCTGAGACAGCTACAAAAGCTGCTTTAATTCATGGATTAAAAACTGTAGACGTTATGGTAAAAGGACCTGGTTCAGGCCGTGAGGCTGCTATCCGTGCCCTTCAGGCATGCGGTCTTGAAGTAACAAGCATCCGTGACGTAACACCGGTTCCGCACAATGGATGTCGTCCACCAAAACGCAGAAGAGTTTAATTTAGGAGGTAAGCCACAATGGCAGTAGATAGAACACCGGTCCTGAAGAGATGCAGATCTCTTGGCCTTGACCCGATTTATTTAGGAATTGATAAGAAATCCACAAGACAGTTAAAACGTGCAAACCGTAAAGTATCTGAGTACGGTACACAGTTAAGAGAAAAACAGAAAGCAAAATTCATCTACGGTGTACTTGAGAAACCTTTCCGTAACTACTACAAGAAAGCCGACAGAATGAAAGGTCAGACAGGTGAGAACCTGATGATCATGTTGGAGACAAGACTTGACAATGTAATCTTCCGTCTGGGCTTTGCCAGAACAAGAAGAGAAGCTCGTCAGATCGTAGATCACAAGCATGTACTGGTAAACGGCAAATGTGTAAACATTCCGTCTTACCTGGTTAAAGCTGGTGACACAGTTGAAATCAAAGAGAAATGCAAAGGTTCAGAGAGATATAAAGGAATCCTGGAGATCACAGGAGGAAGACTTGTTCCGAACTGGCTGGATGCTGACCAGGAGAACTTAAAGGGAGTTGTTAAAGAGCTTCCTACAAGAGAAGAGATCGACGTTCCTGTAAACGAGATGCTTATCGTCGAGCTGTATTCTAAATAAGCCCTTTGAATCATAAATACCCTCAAATGTTGATTAAACCCAGAAGGAGGGAACATTATAGTGTTTGATTTCAATAAACCCAAAATCGAAATCACCGAAAAATCCGAGAAATTTGGAAGATTCGTGGTAGAGCCTCTTGAAAGAGGATATGGTACTACACTTGGCAATTCACTTCGGAGAATCATGCTGTCCTCCCTGCCGGGAGCCGCAGTAAGCCAGGTTAAGATCGAAGGTGTTCTTCATGAGTTCAGCTCCATCCCAGGAGTTAAAGAAGACGTTACAGAGATCATCATGAATCTGAAAAGCCTTGCCATCAAGAATAACAGTGCTGATAATGAGCCTAAGACCGCATACATTGAGTGTGAGGGCAAAGGTGTTGTAACAGCTGCTGATATCCAGGCTGATCAGGACATCGAGATCATGAATCCAGATCAGGTTATCGCTACACTGAATGGCGGTAAAGACTGCAGACTGGCAATGGAACTTACCATTACCAAAGGACGCGGCTATGTAAGTGCTGACAAAGGTAAGACAGACGACATGCCGATCGGCGTGATCGCAGTAGATGCTATCTACACTCCTGTAGACAGAGTCAACATGACTGTTCAGAATACCCGTGTTGGTCAGGTAACAGATTTCGATAAACTTACATTAGATGTATACACAAATGGAACACTGGATCCGGATGAGGCTGTCAGCCTTGCCGCTAAGGTGTTAAGTGAGCATTTAAGTCTTTTCATTGATCTTTCCGAGAATGCAAGAACAGCAGAGGTTATGATCGAGAAAGAAGACAACGAGAAAGAAAAAGTTCTTGAGATGAGTATCGATGAGCTTGAGCTTTCCGTCCGCTCCTATAACTGTCTGAAGAGAGCAGGTATTAATACTGTTGAAGAGCTTTGCAATAAGACTTCCGATGATATGATGAAGGTTCGTAACCTGGGTCGTAAGTCCCTGGAAGAGGTACTTGCAAAACTGAAAGAACTTGGTCTGCAGCTTCAGCCTACTGAGGAATAAGCAGCCAGGACACATGAAATGATAATTACAGTGGGATGCCAAAGCAGCGGTACAGTAAGACCGAACAAGCGTGTACCGCTGTCCCACAGATGGAGGAAAATAACATGGCAAAATATAGAAAATTAAGCAGAACATCTGATCAGAGAAAAGCACTTCTCAGAAGCCAGGTAACAAGCCTTTTATACCATGGAAAGATCGTTACCACTGAAGCAAAAGCAAAAGAGATCCGCAAGATCGCTGAGAGCATGATCGCTATGGCTGTTCGTGAGAGAGACAATTTCGAGACAGTTACTGTAACTGCAAAAGTTGCAAGAAAAGATGCTGAAGGCAAAAGAGTAAAAGAAGTTGTAGACGGCAAGAAGAAAACCGTATACGATGAAGTTCAGAAAGAGATCAAGAAAGATGCTCCTTCCAGACTGCACGCTCGTCGTCAGATGCTGAAAGTATTCTATCCTGTAAAAGAAGTTCCGGTAAAAGCTGCTGGAAGAAAGAAAAATACAAAAGAAGTTGATCTTGTTAAGAAAATGTTTGAGGAGATCGCTCCTAAGTATGCTAACCGTAACGGCGGTTACACAAGAATCGTAAAGATCGGACAGCGTAAAGGTGATGGCGCTATGGAAGTTCTGATCGAGCTTGTTTAATTTACCATATTGAATTTATGAACTGCTGCAAGACGTCAGGTTTATGCCTGCTGCTCCTGCAGCAGTTTTTTATTTCTGCGTATTTATTTTTGATTTTTATATTTCTGTGTGTTTTTATTTCTATGCATTTATTTCTATGCATTTATTTCTGTGTATTTATTTCTGCGAGTTTTTGTTCCTACGTGTTTAATTCTATATGTTTATCTGTGCTGATTTCTTTGGAAATTTTGGGGTCTGTACTTTTTAAAAGGAAAAGGGTATACTATAACGGAATATAGAAAGAGAAAGGGCAAACAAGAGAAACCAATGAGTATAAGAACACTTGCAGCCATCTGGGCGGCAAAATTTGCAGGCTTTGTATGTAAAAAGCTTGGCAGACAGGGTGTGACCTGGGCAGGGAAGATCGCCCTGCGGATTTCACCTGACATTTTGAAAGAGCTTTCTTCCCAGGTGCGGAAAGAGATTTTTGTAACATGCGGAACCAATGGCAAGACAACCACCAACAATATGCTTTGTGCAGCACTGGAGGCAGAAGGCCAGAAGGTTGTGTGCAATCATACAGGCTCCAATATGATCAACGGTGTTGTGGCAGCCTTTGTACTATCAGCAGGATTAAATGGTCGGCTGGATGCGGACTATGCCTGTATAGAGGTGGATGAAGCCTCTACAAGACACGTTTTCCCTCATCTTCAGCCGGATTATATGGTGATGACCAATCTTTTCAGGGATCAGCTGGACAGGTACGGAGAGATTGATATTACCATGAATATTCTGGAAGAGATGATCCGTAAAGTTCCAAAGATGAAGGTGATCGTAAACGGAGATGATGCATTGTCTGCATATCTGGCTATGGACTGCGGGAATCCGTATATTACCTATGGTATCAGTAAACAGGTACTTAAAAACGATACCAATGAGATCCGTGAGGGCAGATTCTGCAAAAGATGCGGAGAACGTCTCCAGTACAGTTTCTATCATTACAGCCAGCTGGGAGACTACAAATGTCCAAAATGTGGGTTTGCAAGACCTGCACTGGACTATGATGCCACAGATGTAAAGGTAGCCGATCAGCTGTCTTTCCAGGTAGAAGGCCGTAAGCTTCTGGCAAATTATCGTGGATTTTATAATGTGTATAACATACTGGCAGCTTATGCAGGGGTTAGGACTGCAGGCTTTGATGCCAGCCATTTTCAGGATATGTTAAGTAAGTTTAATCCTGAAAACGGAAGAATGGAACAGTTTCGGATCAAAGGCTGTGGCGTTACATTGAACCTTGCCAAGAATCCGGCTGGTTTTAACCAGAATATTTCTGCAGTGATGCAGGACACATCCCCTAAGGACATTATCATTACCATCAATGACAATGCACAGGATGGCAGGGACATTTCCTGGCTGTGGGATGTGGATTTTGACCGGCTGATGGATCCTTCTGTGAAGTCTATTACAGTCAGCGGTATCCGGTGCCAGGACATGCGTCTGCGTCTGAAATATGTGGATATCCCATCCATGCTGGAAGCTGATGTAGAAAAGGCGATCCGTGCAAGGGTGGAGGATGGAGTATCCAACCTTTATGTGCTTGTAAATTATACCGCTTTATTTAGCACAAGGAATATTCTGAAAAGGATGGAGGGAGAGAAGGAATGAAAATCACCATCGGACATTTATACCCGGATCTTCTGAATCTGTACGGCGACAGAGGAAATATCCAGTGCCTGATGAAGCGTTGTCAGTGGCGCGGGATCGATGCAGAGACCATCCCCTTTGAACTGGGAGACCAGATTGATTTTTCAAGGCTGGATATTGTGCTTCTTGGCGGAGGATCCGACAGGGAACAGATGCTTGTATGCGAGAAATTAAAAGAGATTCAGGCTGATTTTAAGGATTATGTGGAAAAAGGAGGCGTGGTGATCGCTATTTGCGGCGGGTACCAGCTTCTTGGAAAATATTACAAAACAGACCAGGGAACCATTACAGGACTTGATCTGGTTGACCTTTATACAGAGCAGGGAGAAGGTCGTCTGATCAGCAATATCGTGCTTAAAAGCGATTTGTTTGATATGCCTGTAGTTGGATTTGAAAACCATGGCGGAAGGACATTTATAGGGGAAAATAAGCCTCTTGGAAAGGTATTATACGGCTCAGGGAATGACGGTAAGACAGGCTATGAAGGGGTAGTATACAAAAACGTGATCGGTACTTATCTTCATGGACCACTTCTTCCCAAGAATCCTCAGCTTGCAGACTGGCTGATCGCCCGTGCCCTTGAACAGAAGTATCAGAAGCCTGTAGAACTGGCACCTCTTGATGACAGCCAGGAGGCAGAGGCAAACGCATATGTATACCATAGATTTGTAAAAAGCGGCCAGACAGAGGAGTAGGAGAATATGGCAAAGTCATATAATCAAAAGGGAAAGATCTTATATCTTGAAAGGATCCTGCAAAGGACAGGGGAGGATCATACAGTGTCCATGCAGGAGATCCTGGATGAATTAACAGAGCAGGGCATATCCGCAGAGCGAAAAAGCATTTATGATGATATGGAAGTGCTCCGCTCCTTTGGAATGGATATCCAGTACAAAAGAGGAAAGCCAGGCGGTTATTATCTGGCAGGCGAAGGGAAAGCGCATGGAGCAGCTGCACCTGCCCGGGAGACTTCAAGGACACAGCTCCAGGAAGAGGAAAAGCAGATCAAGCTTTTATGTGAAGAAGCTGTGCGTGAGGAGATCAGCCGCTGGTTCGGTCCTTTGGTCCAGTATAAAGAAAAAGACCCAGGGTATTTTACAGCAACTGTACAGACTGCGGAGGATCCGGAGTTTTACGGCTGGCTGACCCGCATGGGGAAAAGCGTACATATCGCAAAACCTAAAAGGGCAGGCCAGGCATACAGGGAATATCTGAAGAGTCTGGCAAGAGAGTATAAAGGCATATAAGAAAGAGGAATGTGTTATGATTAATAAAACTGCAGGAAAAGCATGGTTATTAAGTGTGGCAGCATTTTCGGTTCTGATGACAGGCTGCGGTTCCAATAAAGCCACAGAAGCAGCTAATGAAAGTGTGGAAACTGAAAAAGAAGGAAAAGGTGACAGTGAGGAGACGGTTACTGAAGTACCAAAGGAAGAGGAAACAGATGCTAAGGAAACAGAGGAAGAAGAACCTGCAATAATCGTAGGTGTCCTTTTTTCCACAGACCGTCAGGATGAAAGACATATACTGGAAGAGGAAGAACTTCTGCAGCAGTTGGAAAACGCAGGGTATGCACCGAAAGCTTATTATGCAGATGATGATGCAGATACCCAGATCGCACAGATCCGCCAGGCAAAGGAAGATGAGGCTGCAGCACTGGTGATCTCTCCTGTAGATGAATATTCTCTTACAGAGGTTCTGGAAGAGGTAAAACAGGATACAGATTCTATACCGGTATTTGCTTATGACAAGCTGATCCGTGATACAGATGCGGTAAATTATTATATTACCTTTGATGCAAGAAAAGCAGGAAATGATGTAGGGGATGCCATTATTAAAAAGGCAGACCTGGAAAAAGCAAGAGAGAATAAGGAATCCATAACCATAGAATTCCTTATGGGATCCCCGGATGACGGTGGAGCACTGTTTTTCTATAACGGACTGATGGAAAGCCTGCAGGAGTACCTGGATGACGGTACCCTGGTATGCAGATCCCAGAAATCTTCTTTTGATGATTCAGCTGTTATGAGATGGAGCGAGGACAGTGCAAGATCCAGATTCGAGGAGATTATAAAAGAAAACTATCAGGAAGAGGGAACCCCGGATATTATCTGTACAGCCTATGACGGATTTGCCAGCCAGGTAATACAGGTACTGAACGAAGAAGGGATTTCCCAGGATAGCTGGCCTATGATCACTGGTGTGGGAGCAGAAGCTGATTCTGTAAAGGAAATCGCCATGGATCAGCAGGATTTTACCCTGTTCCTGGATGGCCGTGAACTGGCAAAGGCCTGTGCCCAGATGGTAGATACCTATCTGCAGGGAGATAAGCCAGAGGTTAATGATTATGAGCAGTATGATAATGGAAAGAAGATCATTGGTACTTATACCTGTGAGGCGCAGGTGATTGATAAGGATAATTATCAGATCCTTGTGGATAATGGTTTTTACCTGAAATCTCAGATCGTGCCGGATCCAACGGAAACACCGGTACCAACAGAGACTCCGGCACCAACAGAGACGCCTGTACCAGCAGAGACACCTTCCGGCAGCAACAAAAGACGTAACACCAACAAAGGCACCTGAACAAACAGAAAGTCCTGCCCCAACGAAAGCGCCTGCCCCAACAAAGGCAGAAAGTTCAGGAAAGGATTGAACTTCCCTGAAGAATAGCGTATCATAGTATTAATTTACATTACGTCCAGAAAAAAGGAGAAAAAACATGAAACTTTTAAAAGACCGCATTCTTAAGGATGGTGTGGTAAAGCCGGGAAATATTCTTAAGGTAGACAGCTTTCTGAACCATCAGATGGATATTGACCTGATCAATGAGATCGGCAAGGAGTTTAAAGCCCGTTTTGCTGACTGCCCGATCACAAAGATTCTTACCATTGAGGCTTCCGGTATTGGGATTGCCTGCATTGCTGCACAGTATTTCCATGTTCCGGTAGTATTTGCAAAGAAGGCACAGAGCGTTAATCTGGATGGGGAGATGTATACCACGAAGGTAGAATCCTTTACCCACAAGAAAGTTTATGATGTGATCCTTGCAAAGCGATTCCTTACAGAGCAGGATCATGTTCTTCTCATCGATGATTTCCTTGCAAATGGATGCGCTCTTTTAGGACTGATCGATATTGTTAAGAAATCCGGAGCTACTCTTGAGGGAGCTGGCATTGTGATTGAGAAAGGCTTCCAGTCCGGTGGACAGCAGATCCGTGATATGGGAGTACGTCTGGAATCCCTGGCGATCATTGATTCCATGAGCGACACATCCCTCACATTCAGAGAGTGAAGCATCAGATAACGAACGCACCAATCAGAAAGCACATAAATCAGACAGCAAAAAGTTCAGATGACGTAAAGATCAGATAACACAAAAGCCTTTGGAATGGAGATACATCACATAACTGTACCTCATCCAAAGGCTTCTTTTTTGTTTCAGCTGTATGTAACTGATGGGAATTCCCTGCAGTTATGCTTTGCTTTCTTTTACAAGGATATCCAGGATCTCCTGGGTACCGGTTGCCTGGTCACGGTATGCGCTGTCACGCAGCCGGATCAGCTCCTCCAGGACAAATTCCCTGCGGCTCATACATGGACGAAATGTCCTTGCATATACATTCGATACAAGAACATGATCTCCTACACAGACAGCGCCCTTTTCAAGGAGCCGCTTCATGGTCTGTGCAACGGATGCTACGCTGACCTTCTGATCCTTCATATATTCTGCAATCTCACTGTTTGTAAGTTCGTGCTGACTTTCCCACAGAACCTTCATAACCTCCTGTTCCATGGGCGTTAATCCTTTGTCTGGCTTTCTCATACATTTCTCCTCCCTGTCAGAACCGTGCGCCTGTGTTCTGGATAATCATACAAAGACCATCACGGTTCACGACAAATGCCCTTCAACGATTCGTGATTAATTTTATCATATTTTATAATTCATGTAAACCATATTAGGTTTCATAAAAGATGATTAATCTTGATTGAAATCATGTCAATAAGCCAAACCAGCAAAATTAAGCCAAGAAGGATAGCACCAGCCTTTTCCCAGGCATATTGATTCATGGAAAAGATCAGTGGTGCACCAATGCCACCAGCACCTACAAGGCCAAGTACAGAAGCCTCACGGATGTTTACATCAAACCGATACAGGAAGATGGATATAAAGACAGGTCTTAGCTGAGGCAAAATGGCATGACAGATCGCTGGTATCGGATGGGTACCTATAGCCAATAGGGCATGGTAAGGTTTTAGATCCAGGGCTTCCAGGGCTTCGGTAAAACGCTTTGTAAGAAGTCCGATGCTGCACATGGAAAGGGTCAGCACTCCTGTAAAAGGGCCTGGGCCGGATACACGAATAAAGATCAGACCGTAGATCAGGAAGGGGATGGACCGGATGGCAATGATCACCAGATTAAAGAAGAAGGCAGCAGGATCAGGTACAAAACGGCTGGTATTTACAAATGCCAAAGGTACAGAGAAAACAGCGCCTACCACAGTACCGGCAAAAGCGATACAAAGGGTTTCAAGGATAAGGGCAAAAAGCCCGTCCTTTCCTGTGGAAAAGAAAAATCCCCAGTCTGGTGAAAACAATCCGGAAAACATATTTTTCAGGGCCTGCAGGCTTGTCCTGCTGAAATCCGGCGGTGATAAAGTGATGGTGCAAACAAGAAACAGGGCTGCCAGAAGAAGCAAAAGCAGTTTTATATACTGTTTTTTTAATGTCCGTTCTTTACGGATCAGGGCAGCCAGATAACGGCTGAGATTCTCAATCACAAAGACAGCCATAAAAAGTACTAGTAAAATGGCTCCCACTTTTCCATATTCCAGCCAGGATATTTTTTCATTGAGAAGAAGGCCAATTCCTCCGGCTCCCACATAGCCAAGGATGGAACTGTGTCGAACATTGGTTTCCAGCATATACAGCGCATTTGTGAAAAAGGATGGGGCGATTTCCGGGAAAAGCCCATGGATATACGCAGGATAACGGGAAGTGCCCATAGTCCGCAGTGCCTGATAAGCCAGGGGCGAAGCTGCTTCCATATCCTGATAGGTAAGGCGGGTCATAATGGCAAAGGTATACAGGATAATGGCAAAGGTACCTGCAAAAGTGCCAAGACCAAAAAGAAAGGTGGCACAAAGGGCAAGGATCAGTGCAGGAAAAGACCGGAGGATCTGTATGAGAAACCGGAAAATATATCGGCTCCATTTTGGAAAATCCATGGAATCTGCACACACAGGTGCCAAAATACCAGCAAGAAGGGATCCGATCACAGTACCTGTAACAGACATCTGGATGGTATAAAAAAGCGGGGTAAGAATGTGTGGGATATAAGCCAGATCCAGAGGAAACATACCTGACAGAATGTCACTAAGATGATCACGGCGTTTCCAGAATAAGGCAGGGTCACATTGTGTATAGACTGCTGTAAAAAGAAACAGACATAAAAAAAGAAGGAAGCAGGCCAGATGCTTCCACCTGCGTTTACTGCTTCTGGTCATAGCTCCACTTCCTTTCTGTTATTATCTGGAGGGCTGATCCTGGAATCACCGTATATGGTACGGATCACAGAATCATTTATCTCATCAGGAGAACCGTCAAAAACAATTCTGCCATTGTTCAGTCCGATGAGACGCTGGGAAAATTCCATGGAAAGCTTTAGATTGTGGCTGTTCATAAGAACCGTTACACCGTCCTTTTGTTGAATGTCCTTTAAAAGGGACAGTATCTGACGGCCTGTAACAGGGTCCAGGGAAGCGATGGGTTCATCAGCAAGAAGCAGGGAAGGATGGCGCATTAAAGCACGGGCAATGGCTACCCGCTGCTTCTGACCGCCGGACAAGTTCTTTACCGGCTCCTGTTCCTTTTCTGCCAGACCTACCCTGGTAAGCATCTGAAGGGCCGTTTTTGTACGGCCAGTGCCATAAAGCCCCAGAACTGCAGGGAAAAAGCCCATGTCAGGAAGTGCGGCAGTAAGCACATTTTCCAGACAGGAACTGTTTTCTACAAGGCAGAAATCCTGATAAATGGTAGAAATGTTTTTCTGAAGCCGCCGTTTTTTTGATCCATGCATGTTTTCAAGCGAATGGTCATCCATAAGGATCTGACCGTCTGTACAGCTTTCTGTACCATTTAACATACGGAACAAAGTAGTTTTTCCTGCACCGGAGGGACCGATCACAGAGACAAATTCGCCCTGGGAAATGGAAAAGCTTACGTCTTCCAGTGCCAAAACATGGTTATTAAAGGTTTTATGAATATGCCTGATCTGGAGCTTTATGGGAATCACCTTCCTTATTCTTCGGATTTCAGAAGCTTCTGCGCTTCACGTTCACCATCATAATTGGAGTCATCGCCCCATTCATAGCCAACCTGGCTGAATACACTGATGATGTCTTTTCCTTCCTCTGTCTGAGCAATTTCGATGAAGGAATCCCCAAGAGCCTGGCGGAAATCATCATCAGCCATCACTTCAGAAGTTTTGCTGTAAGCGATCATATCGTTGTAGATCTTGTCTGTTACACCGATCACACCAGTTTGATTTACCATATCATCTGTACCGCCAAATGTTTCTTTCCATTCCGGCGCATATTTGGTACGGATGTGTGCATAGGATACCATAATATCCGCCTGTCCAGATGCAAGCCGTGCAAGAGAAGTAGTATAGGAATCAGATTCTACTGCGTGATCCAGGTCACTGATGCCTTTGCCATAACGCTGAAGCAGCCACAGGCTTGGGTAAATATAGCCGGAAGCAGAGGTTGGTCCCATAACAGCCCAGGTAGCATCATTTAAATCGTCCCAGGTAAGTTCTTCCCCGTTGTTCACTTTTTCAAGAAGTGCCTGTCCTTTTTCACTGGGACCTGCAAGAAGGATGGAACGGTAATAGGTGGACATGTCCTCTGTGTTTTCTTCGATGGTGCCGTCATTCCAGTCTTTCGGATCATCAGAGTCCTTGTTGATCCCATAGCGGAGTGCTGTGAGAAGCACATCGCAGTCATCAGAGAAAAGTACGTAATTGCCTCCGGAAATAAAGCCAATGTCTGCACTGCCTGCGCTTAATGCCTGTCCTACAGCTGTGTAACTGGTACCAACAGTCATGTCTACATTTTCCACATCATAGCCTTTTTCAAGCAGGGTTTCTTTTAAGAGATTTTCCAGCGGCTCTGTAGCAGTTGTAATGGTATCAGAGTCTGCGTAAGGGGAAAATGCGATTTTTAATGAGTCAATGGTCTTGGCATCAGAAGCAAATGCTGTGCTGGTGTTTCCAAGGGTAAGGCCCAGGCAGAGCGCCAGGGAGAGTGCTGGGGTGATTCTTTTTTTCATTGTAAAGTCCTCCGTAGATTTGATTTTCTGCCAAAAAAAAAGTACATACCGCAGCATGTACTGAAAAATGACTTTCAGGCAGATGCTGACAATCCACCAGTGTATGGTGGACAGGTTTCGGTCGATCCTTACGGGATCCTCTCAGCCTGGAATTACAGGCTCCCTCGCAATCTGGTTTTCGTCATCATATATGTATAATGTGATCGCAGCGGCAGGGCGCTCCCCCTTCCGCTGCATTCCGTTAACCGAGGTTGATTGTATCATATCTTTAAAAAAAACACAAGAGTGTGATTATGGGCGGGCCGGGGTGAGGGGCTGCTTATCACGCTGCCTCCAGATACTGCCTACTGCATCGTAATCGATCACACCAGTGTCCATATAATGGAACAGCAAATCCTTCATATCCTGTCCCCAGGTATCACGGATCCCGTCAATGTACCCCCAATAGGACTGGGCAAGTTCAAGAAGACGGCATCCTGCAAGAAAATCAATGGCTTCAAAATCTGAAGCAGAAGTGGGGGTATATTTACCGCCAGCTTCCTGATAACCATCAAAAAATGCTTTTTCAGCTTCCTCAAAACAGGTATGGTCATAATAGTTATAGAGGAAGAACCGGAATCCATAGAATTCAAGGGCAGCAGGAGCTGCCTGCGCAGATTCCAGGTCAAAATATCCGGTGGGAACTCCCTGTGCATCTGTGAAGAAATTCTCAGCATGCATGTCTGTAAAGACCAGTACAGGAGGCATTTTGTCCTTATCAAAGCAGGAGCGTAAGGAGTCCAGCTTTGCATGGAAAAACTTTGTTACTGCTTCCTGCTCCTGGGGAGTGAATACTTCCTTTTGCTGACAGCGAAGAAGCCGCATGTCAACCACCTGAAGGAAACGGTCTGAAAAATTTGTCATATCAGAAGGCTCGATCACGGAGTCTTCCATAATATTCCCAAAAGTGGGGAATGTAATATTCTGGATACGTGCAAAATCACGGCCAAGATATTTCATGCTGTCAAGAAATACCTTCTTAGAATAACCGCTTTGTACCATACACTCTTTCTGAGAGATACCGCTCATCCTTTCAAGGAGGATAAACTTCCCATAAGGAGAATCATGTACTCCGTATACTTCCGGCGTGGGAACCTTTGCTTCCTGACGGATCATACGGAAAAGATATGCTTCCCTGCCAAGGGAAAGGGTACCGCCAAACAATGTATCTTTGTTTTCCTGTGAAAGCCCTTCTTCTGTTTCCCGGATCTTGGCGAATTTGCAGATAGCAGGTTTGCCGCCTGCCAGAGTCACATCAAATACATAGTGGTTGCTTCCTTCATTGATCTGACTGATATTCTCCACTGTATATCCGCATTCTGTAAGGGCGGTTCTGGCTTTTTCCACATCAATGATCTGTGCCATATTAAATATCTATCCTTTATTATTTATTGTTTTCAGCCTCCAGCTGGTGAAGATATCGATAAATCGTGGCTTTGGAACTGCCAAGCTTATCTGCCACTTCATTGACGGAGCCTTTTGCCAGGAAAACACCTCTGCCGTCCATCTCACGGATAGTAGAAATTTTTTCGTTGGCAGTCAGTCTGTTAGGGGGAGCGCCAAAACGGATGGTAGCTTCCTCCAGAACCCTGTCTATGATCTCTGTCACAGACAGGGTCAGTGCTTCATAAGATTGCTTTGTTGAGCTGCCATGCTTGGATTTGTGGAGCACATTATGGTTCTGTTCTCCGCTGATCAGCATGTCCAGCATATTACGCAGGCGTACAAGCTCGCCGACGCCCTGGTTAATAGTAAGCAGCCCCTCGAGAGTGCCTTCTGCATCACGGATGAACAGAGTCGCTGAACGGACTTTCTCACCGGTTTTGGACAGGGTCCGGTAATTGATATTGTAGGGGATATCCCTGCACTCCGGATTCTGGATCAGAGCCTGCTGCATCTCGCCGATAGGAGCGCCCTCAAAGCGTTCTTCATCCATGGAATTCTCGATAAGAAGGATATTCTTGGTGTCACACAGGATCACTTCTGTATTGGAACCCATGTAAAGGGCCAGAAATTCAACAATAGGTCTGTAAAAATCAACATTCAGCATAGTATGTTCTCCTTTTGGGGAAGATTATTGGTATTTATAAAAGTTCAAATCCGGCTGTGAAGTGACGCAGGGACTGGATAGAGCCCTGATGAACGATCTTCATGCCTCGATACTGATCTCTCTTCTCATAGATGTCACCAAGTGCATTGGCGATCACATCCATATGGGTATTGGTGTAAACACGACGGTTGATGGCAATACGCATAGCCTCAATAGCCGGATAAATAGGCTCGCCGGTGATCTTGTCAATGGAACCGAAAGCACATGCACCGATCTCAACAGCCCGTACACCTGCCTCTTCATAAAGTGCACATACAAGACGCTGGCTTGGGAATTCGCTCTGTGGGATCTGCGGGAAGAAACGGCGTCCGTCTACATAAACACCGTGGCCTCCGGTAGGTTCGATGATCGGAACTCCTCTTTCTTTTAATTTCTCACCAAGATAAGCTACCTGTTTGATACGGTAGTCAAGGTAATCAAATTCGCAAGCTTCCTGAAGGCCTACAGCAAGTGCTTCCATATCACGGCCGGACATACCGCCGTATGTAATAAATCCTTCATGTACAATGGCAAGCTGATTAGCCTGCTCATAAACACTCTTATTTCTTGTAACAAAAAGACCGCCGATATTTACAAGACCGTCCTTTTTACTGGACATGGTAGCTGTCTCACAGTAACTGAACATTTCATTGGTGATCTCTTTGATGCTCTTATTTTCATAGCCAGGCTCTCTTGTCTTAATAAAGTAAGCATTCTCAGCCATACGTGCACTGTCAAGAACAACCGGGATATTGTATTTCTTGCAAAGAGCGCTGACTTCACGGATATTCTGCATGGATACAGGCTGTCCACCATTATTGTTACAGGTAATGGTGATGATACATACGCAGATATTCTCTGCACCCTTCTCATCGATCAGGCTCTGCATCTTATTAAGGTCGATATTTCCTTTGAAAGGATGAGGAGCAGAAGCAGTATCCATACCTTCATCAATGGCATAGTCTACAGGCAGGCATCCCATCATCTCAGCATTGCCTCTGAATGTGTCAAAGTGCATATTACCAATCGCATAAGCACCTGGACGGCAATAGATCTGAGTCATGATGTAGTCGGCTGCACGGCCCTGGTGGGTTGGCTGTACGTAAGGCATGCCAAAAATATCCTGTACGGAAGCTTCCAGACGGTAAAAGCTGCGGCATCCTGCATAGGCTTCGTCACCCATCATCATAGCTGACCACTGTGCCTGGCTCATTGCGCTTGTACCGCTGTCTGTAATACAGTCGATATAAACCTGTTCGGATTTCAGCCGGAATGCATTGTATCCGGCTTCCTGAAGCCATTGCTGGCGCTGGGCTTTGGTGGATCTGGTGATTGGCTCTACCATTTTGATACGAAACGGTTCTGCGGTCATGTACTTCATAAAATAGGACCCTCCTTGTGTAATTATAATGGAAATAGTTGGTATTTGCAACAGAAATAAGCACCATGCAAATATCTTGTAAAAAAACATTATCACAATGAGAAAAAAATGTCAACACGATAAAAGAATATATTTTTGAATATTTTTTATTGACAAGAGAATATATGTCGGTTATACTCTATGCATAATCTACAAAATGCAATTTAAATTGTCTCAAAAGAGTATACAAAATGTTCAACTGTGCCCGAGCGGTTGAGAATATATTATTACATATCATTTATCAATGGAGGGGATGCAAATGGCAAAATATGTAGCAAAGCGTTTTGTGTCAATGCTCATTACGCTGTTTCTGGTAGCAACAGTAACATTCTTTCTGATGCATGCAGTACCGGGACAGCCCTTTGAGATTACCAGAGAGACACCGGATAGTGTAAAGGAAGCGTTATATGAGCAGTACGGCCTGAATAAGCCTCTGTTTGAACAGTATCTGATTTATATGAAGAATCTTCTTCACGGAGATTTTGGCGTATCCATGAAATATAAGAGCCAGACAGTTATTGGCAATGTTACATCTGGTATGCCGGTTTCAGCAATTATCGGGTTTGGCGGTGTACTGATCGGATGTCTGATCGGTTCCGTACTTGGTGCTTTAGCAGCATTGAAAAATAAGGGGTTTGTTGATTATTTTGTTATCATACTTGCGATTTTGGGAGTTTCCATTCCCAACTTTGTATTTGGATCCCTGATCCAGAGATATTTTGCAGTAGAATGGAAGATGTTCCCTATCCAGGGATGGAAAGGATGGCAATATGCAGTTCTTCCTATTGGAGCAGCTGCTTTTACCAATATTGCCTACTATGCCAGAATGCTGAGGACCAGCATGCTGGATACCATGGGACAGGATTATATCTACACAGCCAAGAGCAAGGGCTTAAGCCAGAATGAGATCGTAAGAAAGCATATGCTCCGTAACTCATTCCTTCCTCTTGTAACATCTCTTGGACCTATGTGTGCAGGTGTTCTTACAGGTAACTTTGTAATTGAGAAGATTTTTAATGTACCAGGTATTGGACAGTCAATGATCACTGCGATCCAGAACTCAGATTATACAATGATCATGGGTCTGACCATCATCTTTTCTTTTATATCTGTTGTCTGTTATTTCGTTGTAGATATCGTGTACGGTCTGGTTGACCCACGTATCAGAATTGCAGGATAGGAGGGGAGTTCATGGAGACAAAAGAAATGGATCTGCAGGATCTGGAAGACAGCCTTTTTGAAAGAGATGACTCCGCTCATGTGAATGCGGACAAGATGTCCAGACCTTCTCTTACATACTGGAGTGATGCATGGAGGAGATTTCGGGGAAATAAAGTAGCCATGGTATCCGCTGTGATCCTGGTTCTGATCATTGGAATGGCGATTTTCCAGCCAATGGTGAGCAAATATACATATGACCAGCAGGACTGGTTTGCAATTAATCAAAGCCCGTCAGCAGAGCACTGGTTCGGTACAGATGAACTGGGCAGAGACATTTTTGTACGCTGCTGGGAGGGTGCAAGAGTCAGTCTTATGATTGCCTTTATCGTTGCCATCCTTAACGGTACCATTGGTATCCTTTACGGAGGTATCGCAGGATATTTTGGTGGTGTGGCAGATAATATCATGATGCGTTTCTGTGAGTTGATCGCATCTATTCCACAGATGCTGTGGGTAGTGCTTCTGATCCTGATCATGAAGCCGGGTGTATTTCCTATCATCCTGGCTATTGCAGTAACCGGATGGATCGGTATGGCCAGACTTTTCAGAGGTCAGGTCTTTTCATTAAAAGAATCAGAGTTTGTTATGGCCAGCAGGACCATGGGTGCAGGAAGCCTTCACATTATTATGAAGCATCTTCTTCCAAATGCTATGAGCCCTATCATTATCAGTATGGCCAATGTTATTCCAAGCGCTATTTTCTCAGAGGCATTCCTCAGCTATATCGGACTGGGTGTTCCGCTTCCAACAGCAAGCTGGGGTGTACTTGCAAGCGATGGTGCCAATAAGCTGCTTAGCTATCCATACCAGCTTTTATTCCCGTCACTTTTGATCTGTATTACAATGCTTTGCTTTAACCTGATGGGTGATGGCTTACGAGATGCCCTTGACCCGAGAATGAGACAGTAAGGAGGAAACAAACATGGGGAACCGAAATGAAAAAACCTTGTTGGATGTAACAGACCTTACCTTCTCTTTCAAAACCTATGCAGGAGAAGTACAGGCTGTAAGAGGCGTCAGCTTTTCCCTTGAGAGAGGCAAAAGTCTTGGTATAGTAGGAGAGTCCGGATGCGGTAAATCCGTAACTGCCAAATCCATTATCGGCCTGAATCCATCAAAGCCAAAGGGGCTTCTGAAAAAGGGAGAGATTTGGTTTGACGGCAAAGACCTGGCAAAATTAAAAGAAAAAGAAATGCAGAAAATCAGGGCTCAGGAGATCCGCATGATCTTCCAGGACCCTATGACAAGTCTGAATCCTACCATGACCATTGGAAAACAGATCGTGGAAGGTATTCTGAAATATGGAAATAAAACAAAAGAAGAAGCAAAGAAGATCGCACTGGATACTCTGGCAATGGCCGGGATCCCAAGTCCGGAGCAGAGATTCAAGCAGTATCCTCATGAATTTTCAGGTGGTATGAGACAGCGTGCTATGATCGCACTGGCAATGGCAGTGAATCCTAAGCTTTTGATCGCAGATGAGCCTACCACTGCATTGGATGTTACCATACAGGCGCAGATCCTGGATCTGATCAAGGATATTCAGAAACAGTACGATACTTCCGTGATCATGATTACTCATGACCTGGGAGTTGTTGCAAATATTGCAGACGATATTGCAGTTATGTATGCAGGAAAGATCATGGAATACGGACATGCAGAAGATATTTTCGAGCATCCTGCACATCCGTATACCTGGGGCGTCCTTCAGTCGATTCCTCCGGAAGATACCAGCAACAGGGAACCGCTGCATCCGATCCTCGGTACACCGCCAGATCTGTTTAATCCTCCGGCCGGATGTCCTTTTGCAGCCAGATGTCCATATGCTATGAAGGTATGTTCAACCATGTATCCTCCGGCATATTCACAGCAGGGTGAAAATCATTATGCTTCCTGCTGGCTGTACCATAAGAAAGCAGTAAGGACAGTCAATCCCATTACAGAACGGGAGGTAGCGAAGCATGAGTGATGTAATCTTAAAAGCAGAAGATCTGAAAAAATATTTCAAAATAAAAGGACGTAAAGTAGTAAAGGCCGTAGACGGCGTCAGCATTGAAGTTGAGAGGGGAAAAACATTAGGGCTTGTAGGGGAGTCCGGATGTGGTAAATCCACTCTTGGACGGACACTGATCCGTATTTATGAGCCTACAGAAGGAAAGATCACCTTAAATGGAAAGGATATCAGCGGAAAAAGCACTAAAAGGTTCCGCCAGGATCTGGCAAGAAGCATTCAGATGATCTTCCAGGATCCATATGCCTGCTTAAGTCCGCGTATGACAGTTTCTCAGTTGATTTCTGAGGGCTGGGGTCTGAATCATGCCATTCATATGAGCGCAGAGGAGAAAAGAGACAGGGTAATCGAGCTTCTGGAAACGGTAGGCTTAAATGAAGAGCATGCAAGCCGTTTTCCTCATGAATTCTCTGGAGGGCAGAGACAGCGTATTGGCATTGCCAGAGCCTTGTCTATGTCACCGGAACTGATCATTTGTGATGAGCCGATCAGTGCTTTGGATGTTTCCATTCAGGCCCAGGTTATGAATCTTCTTCTGAAGCTGCAGCAGGATAAAGGATTATCCTATATTTTTATTGCCCATGACCTGTCTATGGTACGTTATATTTCTGATACTGTAGCAGTTATGTATCTGGGAAGCATTATGGAATATGCAACCAATAAGGAATTGTATGAGAATCCTCAGCATCCTTATACCAAGGCACTGTTTTCCGCAATCCCGGTGGCCAATCCCAAGATTGAAAAAGGGAGAAGCAGGATCAAGCTGGAAGGGGAGATTCCAAGCCCTATCAATTCACCTAAGGGATGTAAATTCTGTACAAGATGTGCATATGCAAAGCCGGTATGCTTTGAGCAGCCGCCGGTACTTAAAGAGTGTGGTCCAGGTCATAAAGTGGCCTGTCACTTAATAAACGGGTAAGTTTTATTAAAAGGAGGTAAAGAAATGAACAAACGTGTATCAAAAGGTATGAGTCTTATGTTGACTGCAATGCTTGGCGTAGGAACGATCGGAGCATCTACAGCAGTGTATGCAGAAGATGCTGAACTGGCAGATGAGCAGGTATTTTATTTTTCCCTTAACAATGAGCCTGCAACACTTGATCTGTGGGTAAATAACTCTGGTGCAGCTGGTAATTTAGTGGCAGCTGTTCATGAGCCAATGCTGAGAAAGACAAATGATGAGCAGGGATGGGAACCAGCCCTGATGACGGATTATCAGCACAATGATGACTATACCGTACATACCCTTACACTTCGTGATGGTGTAAAATGGGCTGACGGTACAGATGTAACAATGGACGATGTTGTTGCCAGCTTCCTGCGTGAGCTTGATCCGGAACTGAAATCTGCTATTGCTTACAAATACTTCATCATCAAAGATGCTGAGAATTATTACAATGGGGAAGCAACAGAAGATGATCTTGGAGTAAAAGCGGTAGATGACAGCACACTGGAGATTACAACAGGTGAACCATGTGATTACTTTATCGACCTTTTAACATCTGCAAGCTTTGCGCCTGTTCAGAAGGCAGCAGCAGAAGAGTATAAAGATACCTATGGAACAGATGTGGACAAGATCGTTGCAGACGGACCGTTTGTTGTAACAGACTGGACACATGAGAATTCCATGACACTGGAAAAGAACGAGAATTACTGGGACGCAGACAATGTGAAGCTTGATAAGATCGAGATCACAATTACATCTGATGCCAATACTCTTCAGGGTATGTATCAGAATGATGAGCTGAGTGTTCTGAAAGTCAGTGACGAGCTTCTTGATCAGTATGCAGACGAGAATATCGTTGACAACAAGCTTCTGAGAAATACATTCATTGAATTCAATCCGAACACAAATGAATATCTTGCAAACAAGAACATCCGTGAAGCATTATCCATCGCTTTCAATCGTAAAGTATTTGCAGAGCAGGTAATGCACAATGCAGATCTGGCAGCTTATGGTCTTGTTCCTTACGGAGTAAAAGGACTTGACGGCGGAGATTTCCGTGAGCAGGCCGGCCCAATCGTAAAAGATGCATCTGATCAGTCCGAGATCGAAAGAGCACAGCAGCTTCTGGATCAGGGCCTTGAAGAAATCGGCAAGACAAAAGAAGATATGCAGGATGGATTCTCCATTCAGTGTCTGGAAAGCGGAAAAGTTCAGGCTCAGGCTATCCAGAATATGTGGAAAACAAACCTTGGTATCGAGATGCCTGTAAGCGTTCTTGATTTCAATGTAATCCTTCCGATGCTTACAGAGGGAACATTTGACTGTGTAATCGGTGGTGGACAGGATTCCGATTATCGTGATCCTCAGGGCTTCATGCAGTTCATCTATGATGAAGGCAAATGGGATAATGATGAGTTCAAGGCATTAGTTGAGAAAGCTCATACACAGGTTGGTAACGACAGAATCCAGACATGGATGGATGTTGAGAAAATGGTACTTGATAACTTCATCTACATTCCTCAGGTATACGCTCTGAATCACTGGGCAATTAAAGGCAATGTACAGGGTCTTGAAATCTTTACTTATGGTTATGAATTTGATTTCAAATATGTTTCAATCACAAAATAAAGATTGCAGGGTCTGCATATATGGAGGATTCCATAAAGTAAGTTAGTCCCGCGGGAGGGATTGCTGATTTTGCAATCCCTCCCGTAAGTTTTTATGAGGGAAAGGATGAAAAAGAATGGCAAAATTGCTGACGGAAGGACCGGTAAAAAGACGGCTGGCATTATTTACCCTTCCGATTCTTGCAAGTAATATTCTGCAGCAGTTGTACAGCGCAGCGGATGCAGTGATCGTAGGGCGTGTGGCAGGAGGAAACAGCCTGGCAGCAGTAGGAGCCAGTACTCCCATCATTACCCTTCTGATCTCTTTAATGATCGGTCTTGGGGCAGGTACAGAGATCATTCTTGCCAGAAAGATCGGTGAAAAGGACGCAAAAGGGCAGAAGATCACCCTGGATTCCATGCTTACAACGATCCTTGCGATTGCAGTTATAACAATGTTGATCGGTTTTTTCGGCTCCAGATTTTTACTTTCTCTGATCGGTACACCGGCAGAAATACTTGATGAAGCAGTTCTTTATCTGAAATATTATTTTCTAGGGCTTGTAGGTGTTGCAGGCTACAATACATTAAGCGGACTGATCCGCAGCAGTGGGAATGCAGTGATCCCGCTGGTTCTTTTACTGATCTCAGCAGTACTAAATATTGGACTTGATCTGGCCTTTGTAGGAGGGCTGGGCATGGGCGTGAAAGGTGCAGCCATTGCCACAGTTCTGTCTCAGACCATATCCTTTATCTGCTGTCTTATCTATATAAATACGAAAAAAGGAATGATCAGGTACAATCCATTTCATTTGAAAATAAGCCTTTCTGCGATCAAGCAGGGCTTTATATACGGAATTCCCTGCTCTGTGCAGCAATGCGCCAACAGCATCGGCATGATCGTGCTGCAGATAGCAGTAAATTCACTTGGAACTCAGGTGGTTACAGCCTATACCGTAGGGTCAAAGATTGATTCATTTGCAAACATACCAATCACAGGGATCGGACAGTCCTTATGTATTTTTACAAGCCAGAATCTGGGGGCAAAAAATCCGGATCGTGTGAGAAAGGGAAAGCGTTTCAGTCTGATGTGGGCTTATGGCTACAGTTTGTTCCTGGTGCTTTTATTCTGGGGAACAGGAAAGGCCATACCATCGCTTTTCTGCAGTGATCTTGCAGTAGCAAAAATGGCAGAAAGTTATATCAGGGTTTTAAGTATTGCATATTTTATGGCTTCTTACTGGGTAGTTCTTCATGGATTTATCCAGGGAACCGGAAATACGGCAATACCTATGGCGATCACTCTTGTTGGAAACTGGGGAGCAAGGCTTCCTCTTGCATATATTCTGAAAAACTTCTGGGGAGAAATGGGTGTATGGCTGGCAGTGCCCAGCGGATGGGTTGCTTCTGTGATCCTGACCTGGCTGTTTCTTCACAGTAAATACTACAAAGAGAAACTGAAAAAACAGGGAATGTAACCAAGGAGGGCATGATGAAGGAACAAGATACACAGATCGTGGAAAAAGAGCAGTGGAAAAAAAAGCTTCTGGAAACTTCTGCAGACCGTGCACAGGATTTTGTAAAAAGCCTGGTACGGATCGGAAAAGATAATCCTTATGAAATGATCCTGGAAAAGGCAAATCCTGAAAGTGAAGGCTGGATGGAAGAATATGGACTTCCAGTTACAGATACAGACCGGAAAATGATGCACTTCTGGTTTGGCCTTGAAGAAGAAAAACTTCAGGCAATGGGAAATACCATTGCAGATGCATTTCTTCATGGTTTTATCAGTCAGAGCAGAGACCGAAGGGACAGAAAAAGAGTAAGGTTCTTTTATCAGATCGGCCAGGAAGCATTGGCAAAGGAAGTGGTAAAGGCATTAAAGGAAAAAGGCCTTACACCGGTGATCACTGCACCTCATATTCTGTATGCAGCAAGCCAGAGCCCGTCAGATCCCTTGCTTGAGCATGGGGATGTAATGGATGAAGAGCTTTTTCATGCAGAGTGGGAAGCGTATAAAGCTGCCATATATTTCTATGAAAAGGAATTAAAGGATACCTGTGGAATGATCGGGATCGATCAGTTTGGGATGGAGCCTGTGGTAGATACAGCCAATGAGAAGGCTTCTCTTTCAGAGGAAAATAAAGAATGGCTGACAAAGCTTTCACAGAAAAAGCGGGATTTTGAGGCACAGTGGATCCGGCCTTCTGAGATTTCTTTCTGCAAGGTTGCTTTTCCAAATATGCTGGTGGGTGATCAGTTTGAACAGATTTTTGAGGATTTTTTCCAGATGAATGCAGAAGTGTCTGAGCCATTTGAACTGCTGCAGCAGGTACTGATCGATGGACTGGATACCTGTGAGACTGTGGAGATCAAAGGTTGTAATGGAAACGAAACAGATATTAAGATCAGTTTGTGGCCTGTGAAGGATCCGGAAAAAGAAACAAAGTTTTTAAATTGCGGCGGTGATCTGAATATTCCTTATGGAGAGGTTTTCACAACTCCAAGACTTACCGGAACAACCGGGCTTTACCATGTGGAGGAGATCTGCCTGAAAGGGATCTTTTATCATGACCTGCGGCTTACCTTTAAGGACGGCTGGGTTGTGGATGCCAGCTGCAAAGAGGGAAAAGATTATGTGATGAACCGACTTTTATATCCTTATCAGCAAGTGACTATGGGAGAATTTGCAATCGGAAGCAATACAAAGGCTTATTCCATTGCACATAAATATCAGCTGGGAGGCAGACTGCCGATCCTGATCTATGAGAAAATGGGCCCTCATATTGCAATTGGTGATCCGTGTTTTGCAAGATCTGAGGATGCACCGATTTACAATATGTATGACCATAAAGAGATGGTGTGCAGGGAAAATGAGGTAACAAAAGACAGAGACAAAAAAGAAAATGTGTATTTTGAAAATCATGTAGATATTACACTTCCCTATCATCAGGTGAAGTATTTAAGAGGTATCAAAAAAGACGGAAGCAAGGTTGCTTTTATTGAAAACGGCAGATTTGTGCTGCCTGGAACAGATGGCTTAAATACCGGATTTGGAGGCGGTGAAAAATGAAAACATTATACTTGGGAAAATGGCTGTATACAGCAGATGCAGATGGAACCGTGATCGAAGATTTTGCAATGCTTACAGAAGGGGAGCAGATCCTCTGGGTGAAAAAAAGAGAAGAAGCAGATCAGACAGAGGCAGATCAGGTAGTTGACCTGAAGGACGCATATGTTGTTCCAGGATTTATTGACTGCCATGTGCATTTCCTTGGAAGTACCAGCCATGGCGGCGGGGATTACGCAAATGAAAACCGTGAGATGGCAAATGTGGTATGCGAAGGTGCTGCCCATGCAAAACAGCTTCTGAAAGCAGGCGTAGTGGCATGCAGGGATCTTGGCTCTTATAAAGGTTATGTGCTTGGTATCCGTGATGCCATCAACCGTGGACTGATCCCAGGACCTAAGGTGCTTGCCTGCGGTTATGCAGTGTGTGCAAGAGGCGGACACGGTTATGAGATCAGCTATGAAGTTGATGATCCGGATCAGATGCGTGGAGCAGTGCGCCAGGTGATTAAGGACGGCGCAGATGTGGTGAAGCTGATGGTATCCGGAGGTGTTAATTCACCAGGACCGGAGCCAGGACCATGTGAACTTACCTGGGAAGAGATCAAAACCGGAATCGAGACAGCTCATAACTGGGGAAGAAAGGTGGGCGTACATGCCCATGGAAATACAGCTATCCGCAGATGTGTAGAAGCAGGTGTGGATTCTGTTGAGCATGGTGTGTTTATGACAGAGGATATTATGGATAAGATGCTTGCACAGGGAACCTTCCTTGTACCTACCTTATGTGCTCCTTATTATGCAGTAAATGAAGGGATCCGTCTGGAGCCGGATAACCCGGATCATAAGAAGAGCAAAGAGGTTCTGCAGCGTCACAGAGATGTACTGAAAAGATGCTGGGAAAAAGGAGTTAAGATCGCAATGGGAACGGATGCAGGATGCCCGTTTAATCCATACGAAGCAGCAGCCCATGAAATGGTGCTGATGGTTATGGCAGGCCTTACACCTAAGGCAGCTCTGGATGCAGCGACCAGAGGCGGCGCAGAGCTTCTGGATCTGCCAGAGCTTGGTTCTCTGGAAGCAGGGAAAAAGGCAAGCTTTGTATGCCTGAAAGGAAATCCGCTGGAAAAGATCGATTATGTAGATGATCTGACCGCTCTTTACATGGATGGAAAGAAAGTGAATCTGGATTAAATTATAACTGTGAGGAGACTGAACAGTTACGTTAAATCATATTAAAGGAGGAACACTCAAATGGCAGATTTTATGTTTTACCAGCCAACCAGAATTGATTTTGGTGCAGGAAAGCTTGAAAAAGCAGGGGAGATCGTAGCATCCTATGGGGATAGCTGCCTGCTTGTAACTACCACAAATAAGGAAGATGTACTTCGGCCTTTATATGACAGGGTGAAAAAGATCCTGGAAAAAGCAGGAATCCGTTATGTGCATTTTGATGAAGTTGTTCCAAATCCGGATATCCGGGGAATTGCAAAGGCAATTGAGATCGTAAATAAAGAAAAATTGCAGGTAATACTGGCTGTAGGTGGCGGAAGTTCCATGGATACAGCCAAATCCGTGGCATTGTTCCATGATGCAGGAGAGATCCACTGGAAAGAGGTATTCTCCAAGTATTCCAGTCCTTCTGCTGTATATGATCTTCCGGGAAAAAGTGTACTGCCGGTGATCGCTGTACCAACAACTGCAGGAACCGGAAGCGAGCTTACCCAGGCAATGATCATTTCTGACCAGGAAAATAATGATAAAGAATGTGTTTACCATCAGGCTGTTTTCCCAAGGGTTGCCATCATTGATCCGGAGCTTTGCCGTACACTGCCGCCTTATCCCACTGCAATTACAGGATTTGACGCATTTACCCATTCTTTTGAAAGCTATGTAAGAGAACTGGCATCTCCTTATACCATGCTTCTTGGAAAAGGAGCCATGAGAACCATCATACAGGTTCTTCCAAAGCTGGTAAAGGATACTTCCAATATGGAATACAGAGAGGCTATGTCAAGAGCAGCAGCATTTTCCGGGATTTCCCTGAGTAATGCATCTGCAACCATTCCGCATCCGTTAAGTGAGGTGATCGGAGGGGTTACACCAAGGATCGCACATGGACAGTGCCTGGCATGCCTGTATCCTGCATTTATTAAATTCCAGATCACAAAAACACCGGAAAAATGTGCAGATGTGGCAAGACTTTTTGATCCTGCACTTTCACAGGTTTCTGATGAGGAAGCAGCATCCCATCTTCCGGCACAGATCGAAGGCTTCCTGAAAGAAATCGGTCTTTACAATACACTTTCCAATCTGGGAGTGACTAAAGAGCAGTTTGAAGAAATGAAAGGAAATTTTGTATTCAATGTTCTTCCATTTGCACCAAAGGAAACACTCCTTCAGATCATGGATGAAAGTTACGGAGAAAAATTATGATCAAATTTAAGGATATCCCGTTTTTAAGAATGGATATGGTGTCCTATAAACAACACTTTGAAGAAGAACTGAATCGTTTTTCCAATGCGAAAACAATGGAAGAAGCTTATGACGCAATGCTGGATCTGGATACCCTGATGGTGAAATACCAGACAATGGCAACCATCTGTGAGATCCGCAATACCATGGATGTGACAGATGCCTTTTATAAAGAGGAGGCTGCCTGGTGCGATAAGATCCGGCCGGAATATGAAGCGCTGGAAAACCGTTTCAGCAGTGCTATGGAAAAAACACCCTTTAAAGAGCAGCTTTCCTATTTTACCGGAAAGGAAGCTTTTCGGAAGGCCAGCCTGAAGGAGCAGTGCTTTTCAGAAGAAATCCTGGAGGATCTGAGAGAAGAAAACAGGCTTTCTGCCAGATATTCAGAGATCACGGCTACTCTTAAGGCAAAAACAGAAGACGGGGAAGTGCCCCTTGTAAGCCTTTCAAAAATGGGAGCAAGTGAGAACCGTAAGGAACGGTCCAAATACTATAAAATATGGGAAGAAAGCTGGAAGGGGATTGCACAGGAACTGGATCAGGTTTATGACGGCCTTGTAAAGATCCGTGCAAAGATTGCCGGAAAACTTGGAAAAGACAGCTACACACAGATCGGTTATTGTTCCATGGGAAGGACAAGCTATGGAAAAAAAGAAGTGGCAGCTTTCAGGAATGCAGTAAAAGAACAGCTGGTTCCGGTGGTGTCAAAGCTTTTTGAGGAACAAAGGAAACGGCTGGGTGTGGAAACGCTTTATCATTATGATGAGGATTTCAGTTTCCCAGGTGAAAAGTACGATATAACGGACAATGTGGTAAAGGCCTTTAAAAAGATTTACGGCTCTATGTCTAAAGAAACAGCTGTATATTATGATGATCTGACAAGAGGAGAATATTTTGACCTTGCAGTTCGTCCCGGAAAGATCAATGGAGCTTACTCCAATCTGGTAGGCCGGTACAATATGCCGTTTATTTTTGAAACCTATAATGGCACATTCGGAGCACTGAAGACCTTTGCCCATGAAACCGGGCATGGTTTCCATTCTTATCTGAAGCGTGGAGAGCCGTTCCGGTTTACAGAAGAATGTGGCAGTGATCTTGCTGAGATCCATTCCATGAGTATGGAATTTCTTGTATGGCCTTATCTTGACCAGGTAATGCCCAAAAACCAGATCGACAGATATAAATATCAGCATCTGAAAACAGCACTTTCCTTTATTCCTTATGGTTGTGCAGTGGATGAGTTTCAGGAAACTGTATATGACCATCCGGAGATGACACCACAGCAGAGACTGGATTTATGGAAAAAGCTGGAGCAGGAGTACACACCTTTCAGGCATTATGAAAATCAAAGCTTTCTTTCAGAGGGCAGATTCTGGCAGAGACAGACCCATATTTATAAATGGCCATTCTATTATATTGATTATGTGCTGGCACAGACCTGTGCTTTGCAGGTACATTTCCTTAGTGAGGAAGACAGGGAAAAGGGCTGGAACTGTTACATGGATATCCTAAGGTACAGTGGAAAGTACGGTTTTACGGACACCCTTCATAAAGCCGGGCTTCAGGTACCTTTTGAGGATGGAGTGATCCGGAAGCTTTCTGAGAAAGCAGTTGCCCAGATGGAGCAGCTGTCCGGGAAAATACAGGGAGGTGGAAGCTGTGAGTGAAACAGTTCTCATAAAGAACGGTACCATTGTTACCATGGGAGCAGAGGGAACTCTGGAAAATGGCTGCGTACTGTTGGAAAACGGAAAAATCGTAAAGGTTGGACAAAGCATTGATCCACCGGAAAACTGCAGGGTGATTGATGTACATGGTGGTTTTGTTATGCCTGGTATCATTGATGCACACTGCCATATTGGGATTTTTGAATCCGGGATCGGTGATGCAGGTGTAGACGGAAATGAAGAGCATGATCCGATCACTCCTGAAATGCGGGGACTGGATGGGATTTATCCTCTGGATCCGGAGTTTAGAAGGGCTTATGAGGCAGGCGTTACCTGTGTGGCTACAGGCCCTGGAAGTGCCAATCCCATCGGTGGACAGTTCCTTGCAATGAAAACAAAGGGACGTACCATGGAGCAGATGGTGATCAAAGAGCCTCTTGCAATGAAAATGGCTTTTGGAGAGAATCCAAAGAATGTATATGGCAGTAAACGGACTCCATCTACAAGAATGGGTGTGGCTGCACTGATCCGGGAAGCCCTTTTTAAGGCAAAGGAATATGCGGATAAAAAGGAACGGGCAGCAGGAGATCCTGATAAGATGCCTGCCTTCAATATGAAACTGGAAGCACTTGTTCCTGTTGTAAAGGGAGAACTTCTTGTAAAGGCTCATGCACACAGGGCAGATGATATTATGACTGCCATCCGTATTGCAGAAGAATTCAGATTGAAGATGACCATTGAACATTGCTCTGAGGGACATTTGATCCCGGAAGAACTGGCTGCCAAAAACAGGATTGCCATTCTTGGGCCATTTACCGGATTTCCGCATAAAAACGAAGTGATCCACCAGGATGAATCTTCCGCAGGAATCCTGGAGAGAGCAGGTGTAAAGGTTGCCATCATGACCGATCTTCCGGGAATGCATGAGGAAAATCTGATCGTATGTGCAGGAATCTGCCACAGAAAAGGAATGAGTGAAGAGGGAGCTTTGAAAGCAGTCACCCTTCATGCTGCACAGGCCATTGGCATGGAGAAACGGCTGGGATCCATTGAACCTGGCAAAGACGGAGACATTGCAGTATTTGATAAGAATCCTGTAAAGAATCTGGATGCAGTATGTATCTGCACACTGATCGATGGCAAGGTTGTACATCAGATGTGAAGTGATTCCGGCTTTATAAGGGAAAGTAACAAATTAGTAACATTGAATGCATTTTTGAAAAAATAAAATAAATTATTCAGGATAAGAAGGAGGAAATCATTATGAAACACATTAAAATCGCAGCAGGACTGGCACATGTAAGCTATGCAAGGATCGCAGACAGGGTTCTGGAGGCTATTGACGGCGGAGTTGATTATATCCATTCAGATGCAGCAGATATGTATGACCTGAAAAACATGCAGCTTATGGGAGGTCCACAGATCATTTCCGGACTTCGTGAAGTAACAGACAAGCACATTGAATGTCATATCTATACCATCGAGTGTGACCGTCTGTTTGTTGAAAAGCTGGCAAAAGCCGGATGTACCATGTTGATCGTACCGGCAGAGCATTTTATCGGTGCACCTCTTGCTTACCTAATCAATTACTGCCGTGAGTTTGGCATGAAGATCGGTCTTACTGTAGGATGCTACACACCGCTTTGCTTTGTTGATGAGTCCATTAATGATATTGACCGCCTGCAGATCGTTACCCATGGTGTAGATGAAACAGACGGACAGGATAACTGGGGATGGAGAAAATCTGCAGTAGATCTGGTTAAGAGAGCAAGAAAGCTGATCGATGAGAAGAATCCACGGTGTGAACTTGCTATTGACGGTGGTCTTCGTCATGACAACATGGATCCGCTGATCGCATGTAACCCGGATGTAATCATCCTTTCTTCTGCGATCTTTAAGGATCCGGATGGAATCAAAGCCGGTGTTCAGAAATGCAGAAAAGCAATTGACGAGGCTGCAGCCAAGTACGGATTAGAGTAAGAAAAATGTCAGAGGTAATCAGGAAACGGCTGGAAAATTTCAGAAATGTAATGAAAAAATATGAGATAGATGCATGGATTGCACCTACCAATGATTTTCATGGTTCTGAATATATTGGAGAGCATTTTAAAGTAAGAAAATATCTTACCGGTTTTACCGGAAGTGTAGGCACTGTGGTGGTAACACAAAAGGGCGCATGGCTTTGGGTGGATGGACGCTACTTTGTACAAGCTGGAAACCAGCTGGCAGGTACAGAGGTTCATCTGTTTAAAAGCGGACAGCCCAAGGTGCCAACCTTAGAGGAATTTCTGGCACAGGAATTAAAACCAGGAGAAACGGCAGGCTTTGACGGCAGGGTGATCAGTGCATCAGAAGGAAAAAATCTCCGGTCAGTACTTGGAAAAAACAAGATCAATATCAGCAGTTCCAGGGATATTGTGGATGAAGCATGGGAGAGCCGGCCTGCAATGGAAAAAACGCCTGCCTGGTTCCTGACAATGGATGAGGCAGGAGAAAGCAGGACAGATAAGCTGGGGCGTGTCCGTGAAGAAATGGTAAAGCAGGGAGCAGATGTGCATCTGGTCACATCCCTGGATGACATTGCCTGGATTTATAATCTTCGTGGAATGGATATTGCCTGCAGCCCGGTGATCCAGGCTTATACCATTATCACCCTGGACGGAGCCATCCTGTTTGTACAAAGTGGTGCTCTTAATGAGGCACAAAGAGAGGTACTGGAAAAGGACAGGATCTTTGTAAGAGATTATGATGAGATCATCCGGGTTGCTGAGAATCTTCCAGAATGTACGCTTTTAATGGATCCGGAAAAGGTAAGCGATGAACTGTACCATTGCCTGCCAAAGCATGTGACCAAAAAAGAAGCAACAAATCCCTCTGTACTGATGAAGGCAGTGAAGAATCAGGAAGAAGTGAAACAGGCGCGGAGTGCCCATCTGCGGGATGGTGTGGCTATGACCAGATATATGTACTGGCTGAAGCATATCCCGGAAGATGCACATGTAACGGAGATGGAAGCTGCGGCTCATCTGGAGGCGCTTAGAAGAGAGCAGGAGGGTTATCTGGAGCCAAGCTTTGAAACCATTTCTGCTTATGGTAAAAATGCCGCTATGTGCCATTATATTTCTACTAAGGAAACAGATACCCAGATCAAAAAAGAGGGATTTTACCTTGTGGATGCAGGTGGACAGTACAGAGCCGGTACAACGGATATTACCAGAACAGTTGTAATGGGGGAAGTAACAGAGGAACAGAAGCTTCACTATACGCTGGTGTTAAAGGGAATGATCGACCTGGCAAAAGCCAGATTCCATCAGGGTACCAATGGCCAGATGCTGGATTATCTGGCAAGGGGGCCACTGCTTGAGCATGGACTGGACTTTAATCATGGAACCGGTCATGGAGTGGGTGCGCTTTTGAATGTGCACGAGCCGCCTAACTTTATCCACTGGAGATTGCCGGATCACCTTCGGACGGTTTTTACGGAGGGAATGATCACTTCCGATGAGCCTGGTGTTTATATGGAAGGAAGCCATGGGATCCGCACAGAGAATCTGCTTTTGTGTGTAAAAGATTCACAGGAAGGATTTTTACATTTTGAAACACTGACTCTTTGTCCTATTGATCTTTCTGCCGTAAAAATGGAATATCTGGACTGTGAGGAAAAGAAGTGGCTGGATCAGTATCATGAAATGGTATATGAGAAGGTTAATGCCTTTTTGCCGGAAGAAGAAAAAGAATGGCTTAAAAATGTAACAAGTCCTGTCAAGGACTGAAAATGAGGAAAAGCGGTTGTTATGAAACAACGGCTTTTCTTTTTGGGTTGAGAGGAACAGGCTTTTGCTTTATAATAAAGGGCAGAGTGAATAAAGGTAACTGCCTGGTACTTTTTGCAGTTACGAATAAAGAGAAAACAGGAAGTATTTATATATGCAGAAAAATGGAAAAAAGATTTATCTGGATTGTTCCAGCGGGATCAGTGGGGATATGACAGTAGCAGCCCTTCTGGATCTTGGGGCTGATCCGGAGCACCTGATAAAAACTCTGGAAAGCCTTCCTCTTGATGGATGGAAAACTGAGATCACAAATGTGACAAAGTCCGGTTTAAGGGTCTGTGATTTTAATGTGATCCTGGATCATGATAATCATGACCATGATATGGAATATCTTCACGGACATGGTCATGAAGAACATGCTCATGGAGAGCATATCCATGAAGAACATATCCATGAAGGGCATGTTCATGAGGGGCATATTCATGAGGGGCATACTCATGAAGACCATGTTCATCATGACAGCGTCCATGAACATGGTCATCACCATGGAAGAAATCTTCAGGAGATCACAAGGATCCTTCAGGCAGGGAGCATGACCCCACACGCACTGGAACTGGCGCTTAAAATTTTCAATATCCTGGCGCAGGCCGAAGGAAGCGTACATGGTAAGCCTGTGGATCAGGTACATTTTCATGAAGTAGGTGCAGTGGATTCTATTATTGATATTGCAGCAGCAGCTATTTGTCTGGATGATCTTCAGGTACAGGAAGTCATTATTTCTTCTGTAAATGAAGGACAGGGGCAGATCCGCTGCCAGCATGGCCTTCTTCCAATTCCTGTTCCTGCAACAGCAGCCATTGCTCAGGCTTATCAGCTGCCTCTTCACATTACCCATGTACAGGGAGAGCTTGTGACTCCTACAGGAGCAGCCATTGCAGCGGCTATTGGTACCAAAGACCATCTGCCAGAGCAGTTTACCATCAAGAAGATTGGTATGGGTGGCGGCAAGCGGGATTACGGGATTGCCGGGATCCTTCGTGCCATGTGGATTGAAGAACCGGAAGAGAACAGGCAGCAGGACAGCGTTTGGGCAGCTGGTGGATGCAAAGGAGCCTTGGACAGCCAAAAACAGGATCAGGTACTGGTGCTGGAAAGCAACCTGGATGACTGCACAGGAGAAACCTTTGGCTTTGTTATGGAGGAACTGCTTCAGGCAGGAGCGCTGGATGTATGGTATCAGCCTATTTATATGAAGAAAAACCGTCCTGCCTACAAATTAAGTATTCTGTGCAAAATGCAGGATCAAAAAATCATGGAGCAGCTGATATTTACCCATACTACAGCTATAGGGATCCGGTATTACCAGGTACACCGTTCCAAAATGAGCCGTGAGATCCGCAAGGTGAGTACATCTTATGGGACAGCAAAAGTGAAATTCTGCACCTGGGAAGGAGAATGCTATTGCTATCCGGAGAGTGACAGTGTGGCAGAACTGGCACGTAAAAATAAAAAAAGCTTTTCAGAACTTTATCATGAGATCAAGATGGAAGCTGAAAAGACAATATAACAGAAGAAAAAACGAACGGTGAAATAGATCAGAAAGACAAAAAACGAATCACAAAGTCTTATAGGAAAAGCCCTGCCGGGCCGGGAATCTTATCAATTCCCTTCAAGCTCGGCAAGGCTTTTTTTCAGTTCTATCATCTTATCACGAAGCTGTGCAGCCTGTTCAAAGTTAAGGTCAGCTGCTGCAGCACGCATTTGTTTTTCTACCTGGGAGATCAGCTTGGTAAGCTCTTTTTTGCTCATTGATTCAGGATCCTTGGCAAGCTTCACCTCTGTTTCTGCAACTGCTTTGGATACAGCGATCAGGTCACGGACAGCCTTTTTGATAGTGGTTGGCGTAATACCATGTTCCTTATTATAGGCATCCTGTAACTGGCGGCGCCGTCTGGTTTCGTCAATGGCCTGGCGCATGGAATCTGTCATAGTATCCGCATACATGATCACATGACCTTCACTGTTCCTGGCTGCACGGCCAATGGTCTGTATCAAAGAGGTTTCGGAACGGAGGAAGCCTTCCTTATCTGCATCCAGGATCGCAACAAGGGTGATCTCCGGGATATCAAGACCTTCTCGCAGCAGGTTGATACCTACCAGCACATCAAACACATCCAGACGCATATCACGAATGATCTGTGCACGCTCCAATGTATCAATATCAGAATGGAGATAACGGACGCGGATCCCTACATCTTTCATATACTGGGTAAGATCCTCAGCCATTCTTTTGGTCAGGGTAGTGATCAGGATCTTATGCTTCTTTTCCACTTCTTTATTCACTTCGCCGATCAGGTCATCGATCTGCCCTTCTACAGGACGAACTTCCACTTCCGGATCAAGAAGGCCGGTAGGACGGATGATCTGTTCCGCACGGAGCAGTTCATGGTCTGCTTCGTATTCTCCTGGGGTAGCAGACACAAACATAACCTGATCCAGTTTCTGTTCAAACTCTTCAAAGCTTAAAGGACGGTTGTCCTTGGCAGAGGGAAGACGGAAACCATAGTCTACCAGGGTCTGTTTACGGTTCTGGTCACCTGCATACATGGCTCCGATCTGAGGGACCGTTTTATGGGACTCATCAATGATCAGAAGAAAATCATCTCCGAAATAATCCAGCAGGGTATAAGGTGGCTGACCGGGAGCAAGGCCAGCCAGATGTCTGGAGTAATTTTCAATACCTGAACAAAAGCCGGTTTCTTTCATCATTTCTATATCAAAATTGGTTCGTTCAGAAATACGCTGGGCTTCCAGAAGCTTGTCTTCGCTTTTAAAGTAGGTAACACGTTCTTCAAGTTCTTCTTCGATTGCCTTGGCTGCACGCTGGATCTGCTCCATAGGCACTACATAATGAGATGCCGGGAAGATCCCTACATGGGAAACCTCACATTTGATCTCGCCGGTAAGCACATCGATCTCTGTGATCCGGTCAATCTCATCGCCGAAAAATTCTACACGGATAGCGCTGTCAGAATAGTTGGCAGGAAAGATCTCCAGAGTATCTCCACGTACCCGGAAGGTACTGCGGTGAAAATCCATTTCATTCCTGGTGTACTGGATGTCGATCAGTTCACGGATCACTTCATCCCGGTCTTTGGTCATGCCAGGCCTAAGAGAGATCATCATGTCCTGGAATTCCTGGGGAGAGCCCAGGCCATAGATACAGGAAACAGAAGATACAATGATCACATCACGCCTCTCGGACATGGCAGCAGTAGCGGAAAGACGAAGCTTATCAATCTCATCATTGATGGCAGAGTCCTTGGCAATATACGTATCAGAGGAGGGAACATAAGCCTCTGGCTGGTAGTAATCATAATAAGATACAAAGTATTCGACTGCATTCTCAGGAAAAAATTCTTTAAATTCCCCATAAAGCTGGGCTGCCAGGGTCTTGTTGTGGGCAAGAACCAGGGTAGGCTTATTAAGCTGTGCGATCACATTTGCCATGGTAAAGGTCTTACCTGAGCCGGTAACACCTAATAAGGTTTCAAATTGGTTGCCCTCTTTGAAGCCCTTTACCAGCTCATCAATGGCCTGTGGCTGGTCGCCGGTAGGTTTGTATTCGGAATGAAGTTTGAAATGATCCATAGTTTTCTCCTGTTTTAATTAAATTTCATTTATCCCAAATTGAGATAGGTTTCTTTTATTATGGTTGTGTTTTCAGTATATCATCCCATATAAAGAAAGTACAGAACAAAAGCGAATGTTTGTTCTGTACTTTCTGCTATTCAAGCTGTTCCAGACAATATTTTTCTGCCAGAATTATAAATACATCTGCAACAGAAATCTGTCGTTCCGATTCCTCTTTACTTGCAATATAAAAATCATCATAATCGCTGGCATGGCGAATTTCTTCTGCCTGACCGATTTTCCTTCCAATTTCTCTTGGAAATATAGCTGTCTTCACATAATCCTTATTGAAGTTTGCTACGGCATCTTTATGCCTTTTATATGCTTTACCGCTGACAGCATGTACTGCATTAATTGCATGAAAGATGGAATAGTATGCTCTGTTATTAGCTCCTTTATAATCTTCAATAGAAAATAATGCTCTTGCCGATTTCAGATCATTTCGGGCTGTTTCCAGACGATACAACACCAAATCACGTTTTGTACCCATTTCCAGATTATGCTGCTCCATACAAAACGACTCCTTCTTTATGAATATTGGAATAAAATGGATAGTTCACGATCCACTTGTTAAAATGTGCTTCGCTTTTGGCAATAGGTTTGATATCCAGATCATGATCCAGATTGAAATCATATGTCATATAGGAGAGCTGTTGTGCATATGCCTTTAACTCCAGATCAGACATATCCACCAGAATCATAATGTCCACATCAGAATCCGGGCGGAAGTCACCCCTTGCATAAGAACCATAAAGGATTATCTGGCGTACATGGGAACCATAAATCTTCTTGACAGCTTCCACATACTGTTTAATTAAATCCTGCATAATTTTTGGCATATATCATCACCTCAATTTTTGCTGATAATACTATAAGTTTCTCAATTCACAAATCTTTCTTCTTGATTTTATTATAACCAATTTACCTTCGTTTCTCAATCAGTATTTTCCATGTATCAAGTTTAGGAAAATCCAGATAGAATATGAAGTTTGCCTAAGCCATGGAGTCAGGACAATCTGCCATTTTCCATTTCATATACCACATCTACCACCTGCATGGTAGAGGCTCTGTGCGATACCAGTACGATAGTCTTTTTCTGTGCAGATTCCTTCAGGGATTTCAGAATGATTCCTTCATTCAGGGAAGTCGTGTCTTTATCATAGGTGTCTCCTTTGGATTATAAGGTGTTTTTATTATATCAGAAAAAACAAATCAGAGTGAAAGAAATTCAAAAGAGACTGCGTTTACCGGAAAGAAAATCACAGATAAAATAGATAATAAAACCTATGTAAGGAGGGATGAATCTCTTGAAATTTATGGAATTAAGCTATCCGGTGGAGGAAAGCAGCCCAAAGTGGCCTGGCAATCCGGAGGAAAAGGTAGTGTATGAACAGGAAATACAAAAGGGAGCGGCCTGTAACGCTTCTTCAGTTTTCCATCATATGCATAATGGCACCCATGTGGATGCACCCCGTCATTTTAATCCCATAGGGATGACCATTGATCAGATCCCGACAGAAGACTTCTATTATACGGCACCCTTTGTGCTGGAACTTCCCAAGGGAAAAGGAGAAAAAATACAGTTATCAGAGCTGATGAACCGGGAGGAAGAGATCAGAAACTGCGATATCCTGCTTTTTTCTACAGGTTACAGTGAACTGCGGGAACGGTCCGCAAAAGAATTTGCGGATGATTTTCCATGCTTTTCTGTGGAAGCAGCAGAGTATCTGAGATGTAATTTCCCGGGACTTAAAGCCATTGCAGTTGATTTTTTAAGTGTGGACAGTTCTGTAACAGGAGAAGCAGATGGATTTCCGGCACATCATGCATTTTTGGATACCGGGATGGGAAAACCCTACCGTACACTTTTAATTTATGAGGACGTAAACGTGAAAAAATTCAGGGAACTGAAAAATACAAATGAGATCCAGTGGATTTCGGCATTTCCTGTCCGATTTAAGGGACTGGAAGCTTCTCCGGTATCAATGGTTGCCTGTATAAAATAAACAAGAAATCTAAAAAAGAAAGGATAAAAAACATGAACAAATTAAAAGGTGTTATTCCACCAATGATCACTCCCTTTGATGAGCAGGGAAACCTGGATGAAAAAAATCTTCAGAAGCTTGTAGAATATCTGTCTCCAAGAGTGGATGGACTGTTCATTTGCGGTTCTTATGGCTGTGGTCCTCTTATGTCTCTGGAAGAGCGGAAAAAGGTTGCAGAGATCGTGAAAAAATATGCACTTCCTGGTACAAGGATTGTGGTACATACAGGGACAACTACAACAAGGGATACCATTGAACTGACAAAACATGCAGCATATATTGGCTGTGATGCAGCCTCTGCAGTAGGCCCGTATTATTTTAAGTATGCAGATGACTCCCTGAAAAAGTATTACAGCGATATCCTGAAGGAAACAAAAAATGAGATTCCATTTTATGCATATCATAATCCCCAGTTCCAGGGGTATGAAACAAGCCTGTCTGTTATGAAAGCATTAAAAGAAGAGGGACTTGCAGGAATCAAGGATGCAACATTCAATGTTATGCAGTATGCAAGGAAACTGTTAGATGAAAACTTTGATGTGGCACTTGGTACAGAGGCAATCTGGGTATCAGCACATGCCCTGGGATGTAAAGCATATATTCCGGGAATCGGAAATGTGTTCCCAGAACTTTGTACAAGGATGTGGAATCATTCCATGAAAGGGGAAAGTGAAGAGGCCCTGAAGCTTCAGTTCCTGATCAACAAGCTGCGTGATGTAATGTATCTGGCAAGATCCACTCAGCTTGCCATTTATGCAATTGCAGACATCAGAGGAATTGTTACCGCATATCCCAGAGCACCATTTATCCCGGCTTCCCAGGCGGAAAAAGATGCAATCCGTGAATCTCTTGCAAAACTGGGGGTATTGTAATGGCATATTATATTTCTGTAGATTGTGGAACCACTAATTCAAGAGCTTATGTGATCGACTGTACAGGCAAGGTATATGGAAAAGCAAGGAAAAAGGTGGGGGTTCGTGATACAGCAGTCACCGGCAGCAGGGATGTGCTGCTGTCCGGTGTAAAAGAGATCATCCGTCAGGCTATCCTGGATGCTGGATTAACAGAAAAAGACATTCTGGGCATTTTTTCATCAGGAATGATCACATCTGAAATCGGTTTATGTGAACTGGAACATCTGGAAGCTCCCTGCGATGTGGATAAGCTGGCTAAAAATGTGGTTCTTGTAAAAGAACTGAAGCTGACACAGCAGGATATACCGGTGTATTTTGTGAGGGGAATCAAAAATCCTATGAAAAAAGACAGCCAGGAGGATCCATTTGTATTAGTAGGTTCTGCAGACTTTATGCGAGGTGAGGAAACCCAGATGGTAGGGCTGATGGAAGAATACCCTTCCAAACGTCCGGTAATGGCTGTGGTTCTGTCTTCTCATACAAAGTTTATTCCTGTTGACAAAGAGGGACAGATCAGGGGAAGTCTGACTACGATCAGTGGACAGGCTTATGAGGCAATTCTTGCAAAAACCTTTGTAGGAAAATCTGTTGAAAAGCGGGACAGTAAAGAAGAGTGCCCCAAAGATTACTTTGATGAAAACGTGATCCGTCAGGCAGTGCACTGGAACCAGAAAGCCGGAATATTGCGTACACTTATGTATCCCAGGTTTCTGGAAGTATTGCTGGATACCGGGTGGTATGAAGGAGATCTGTTTTTCTAGGCTCTGCTTGCAGCAGAAGATATGAAAGCTTTGGGACAGCTGGAAAGTATCAGCAGTGAGACACCTCAGGAATTCGTGCTGATCGGTCAGGAGGAAAGGTGCAGGCTGTATGGATTTGTGCTGAAGCAGATTTTTGAAAAGGCCAGGATCACAACCATCACAGAAGAGGCGCAGGTAGATTCCTTAAGTATCAGGGGAATCTTGAAAATTATGGAAAAGGCAGGAGTCATTTAATGGACAGTTATAAAATTGTGATCACGGATTACTATTATGAAGATCAGGAAGAAGAAAGAAAAGCTTATGCAAAGCTTGGGAAAAACGTGGAGATTGTGGATCTTACGAAAATCAGAAAAGGTGGATTTTTTGAACCGGAAGAGATCATTCCCTATGTAAAGGACTGTGATGCTCTGGTGGTACAGTTCTCAAAGATCACAAACGAGGTAATACAGGCAATGGATCATTGTAAGGTGATCGCACGTTATGCCATTGGTGTGGATAATATTGATCTGGAGGCTGCAAAGGAAAAAGGAATCTATGTATCCAATGTGCCGGCTTACTGTATTGATGAAGTGGCAGATACAGCCATTGCACATATCCTGAATGGGATGCGTGGGATCACAAAGGCAAGGGATCTTCTTTTAAAGGGAAGCTTCCAGATGTCAGACATGGGTGCACTTCCAAGGGTTAAGGATTCTGTATTAGGACTTTTGGGATTTGGAAATATTGCCAGAAATGTTGCAGATAAAATGCGTCCGTTTTTCAAGGAAATCATTGTATATGACCCATTTTTCGGACAGCAGGAAAAATATCCTTATGTACGATTTACAGGACTTAAAGAAGTGCTTGAGGTGTCAGATGCCATATCCTTACATATCCCCTTAAATCCATCTACAAGAAATATGATCGGAGAAGGAGAACTAAGAAGGATGAAACCTTGTGCAGTGCTTGTAAATACAGCAGGTAGTGTCAAATAAGTTATGAAAAAACAGAGCCAATAAAATAGGCTCGAATGAACCTTGATAATTGCAGATATTTATTCCTATAAGCTCTCC
>ONBN01000013.1 GCA_900316115.1 uncultured Eubacteriales bacterium | reverse complement strand
GGTGATCTTACGTGGGTCAATGTTCAGTGCATTTCCCTGGAAAATATGGTTGTCGATCATTGCTGCAAGCAGGTTGTTTGCTGCGCCGATGGCATGGAAGTCACCTGTGAAGTGAAGGTTGATATCCTCCATAGGAACTACCTGTGCATATCCGCCGCCTGCGGCACCGCCCTTTACACCGAATACCGGTCCAAGGGATGGCTCACGAAGTGCTACCATAACATTTTTGCCCATTCTCTGCATTGCATCAGCCAGACCAACAGTAGTAGTAGTCTTTCCTTCACCAGCCGGTGTAGGGTTGATAGCAGTAACAAGGATCAGTTTTCCGTTTTCTTTGTCTGTTTCTTTTAAAAGATTGTAGTCGATTTTTGCTTTGTATTTTCCGTACTGCTCCAGGTATTTGTCATCAATCCCTGCTTTTTCTGCGATCTCAGTGATCGGCTGCATAGTGCACTCCTGTGCGATTTCAATGTCACTTTTGAATCCCATAAATTTCTCCTCCTGATTTTAAATATTTGATAGCCGTCTTCCGGGAATATTCTGCCTTTATCCACCGGAGGCTGCTGCCGGACCACAGAATGGGAGCACTTCCATCATTCTGTTAAAAAAGGACAGTATCTGATGAGATCAAATACTGCCCAGACGGTCGGCTGTGTCCAACTTCTGAAGTCCCTGTGGTCAATTCCACGAATCCGTCAGTATTCAGAAGTTCTTTAACTGATGGCTTTACTTTAGCATAGGCAAATAAGATTGTCAAGTATTTATCAAAGTTAATTGATAGAAAAATAACAGTAAAATTTGTGCAAAATTCATAAAATGATAAAAAGATAATAGAAATTTTAGAAAAAGGATATAGGATATACCTATGCCTTATGATAAAATAGAGCCATAGTGTTGGGAATGACCCAATTATGATACAAAACGAGAGGTTGGATACAGCATGGATCGAAGAGAATTTTTAGATATTTTACAGAATCAGCTTGCAGGACAGATGCATGAGGGGAAGATTGCCGCTCATTTAAGGTATTATGAGGATTATATACAGTCTCAGGTGATGAGGGGCAGGTCAGAGCAGGATGTGCTGGCAGAACTGGGGGATCCCAGATTGATTGCCAGAACCCTTCTGGATACAGATACGGATAGTGGGAATATATCTTATGAGGAGTATTCTACAGAGCATTCAGGATTTTCAGGGGATGATTATAAGGAGGATCAGGGACACGCGCACAATTCACAGGACAAGCCCTGGCAGGATAAGCCCTGGCATGAGAAGTTGATTTCTCTTGTGATCTTTGTAGGGATTTTGAGTGTGCTGATCAAGATGATCGGCCGTCTTATGCCGTCTCTTATCATGATAGCGGTGGGAGTGTATGTTATATCTTTCTTATTCCGACGGAGATAGGGACTCCTGGATAATAAAGATACAGATAGAGAAAGGGAAAAGGGAGGATTTTACAATGAGTATTGCAGAGAACAGACAGGCGATTCTGGAGGGCAGGACGGCCCTTGGGATTGAGTTTGGTTCTACCAGGATCAAGGCTGTGCTGATCAATGATCAGAATGAGCCGGTAGCGTCTGGCGGCCATGAGTGGGAGAATCGTTATGAACACGGAGTATGGACCTACAGCCTTGAAGATGTTTGGAGCGGACTTCAGGACTGCTATCAGAGCCTTCTACAGGATATTAAGGAGAAGTATGGTGCAGAGACTGAGCTTACCAGTACAGGTGCTATAGGTATCAGCGCTATGATGCATGGGTACATGCCTTTTGATAAAGAGGGTAATCTGCTGGTTCCATTCCGTACCTGGCGCAATAATATTACAGGAGAAGCAAGTGAGAAGCTTTCAGAGCTTTTCCATTACAATATTCCACAGAGATGGAGCATTGCCCATTTATATCAGGCGATCCTGAGGGGCGAGCCTCATGTAAAGGATATTGATTATATTACGACCCTGGAGGCCTATGTACACTGGAAGCTTACAGGCAAGAGAGTGCTGGGGATCGGGGATGTGGCTGGTATGTTCCCGGTAGACAGTGAGACGAAGGATTACAATGAGACGATGGTACAGCAGTTTGACCAGCTGGTACAGCATTATGGATTTGGCTGGAAGCTGCGGGATATTATGCCCAAATGCCTGGTGGCAGGTGAGGATGCCGGGTATCTTACAGAAGAAGGAGCAAGGCTTCTGGATGTAAGCGGCAGGTTACAGGCAGGGATCCCTATGTGTCCGCCGGAGGGAGACGCTGGCACAGGCATGGTTGCTACCAACAGTGTTGCCATGCGTACAGGTAATGTTTCAGCAGGTACATCTGTATTTGCCTCTATTGTACTGGAGAAAGAACTATCTGCCCCATATAAGGAGATTGACATGGTTGCCACACCATCCGGGCATCCGGTGGCTATGGCACATTCCAATAACTGCACCACAGACCTGAATGCATGGGTAGGGATCTTTAAGGAATTTGCCCAGGCTATGGGGATGGAGGTAGATATGAATCAGCTTTACGGCACTTTATACAGGAAGGCTATGGAGGGAGATAAGGACGGTGGCGGACTTCTGTCCTACTGCTATTATTCCGGTGAGCATGTGACCGGTTTTGAAGAGGGCAGGCCTTTATTTGTGAGATCTCCGGAGAGCCATTTTACCCTGGCTAATTTTATGCGTACTAATCTTTATACTTGCTTGGCAGCTATGCGGGTGGGACTTGATATCCTTTTTAAGAAAGAGAATGTGAAGATAAGCCGTCTTTTAGGACATGGCGGTCTGTTTAAGACCAAGGGCGTAGGACAGCAGATCCTGGCAGATGCAGTAGGCGCACCTGTTTCTGTTATGGAGACAGCAGGAGAGGGCGGAGCCTGGGGGATCGCAGTTCTGGCCTCTTATCTGATCCACAAGAAAGAGCGGGAAACCCTGGAGGATTTCCTGGATCAGAAGGTATTTGCCGGGAATATGGGTACGACCCTTACCCCGGATCCGGAGGGGGTAGAAGGTTATAATCGTTTCATGGAGAGGTATCTGAAGGGGATTCCGGTGGAGCGGGCTGCTGTGGATTCTGATATCTGGATAGAATAGAGAAAATTAATTATATTTATTATTGTTCAGGCTGCATTGTAGTAGAAAAGATATATAACCAAGATCTTTTCTACAATGCAGCGAACAATACGATATAATTAATTGGGATAGTGCTTATTTTAAAGTAATTGTATGGTTTTGGGACTGGGTTTAGGTGCTGCGTTTTTGGGGTTGCATTTTCCAGATTGTCTGGTATAATAGTCACTTGGTAATGTGGCCGGTAGGCGACATGCGTTTAATTTAATAACAAAATAGCTCTGGTATAAAATTGGAAACGACACAAGTGTATGCTTGATAACGAACAACACAAGTGTCTTTTTTGTGCCCAAAATTCAAAAAAGGAGAACAATTTTATGCCAAAAACAAAGTTTCAAAATGTTATTTTCACCCTTATGATGTCCTTTCTTATGGTGTATGCCATGATCTGCTACAATATTTCCCTGAACATCGGTGGAATGAGCAATCAGGTATTTCTTATGGCGTTTGGTGAAATGAAGATCATGTGGCCAGTTGCATTTGTACTGGAATTTTTCATTGTGGATAATCTGGCTCATAAGCTTGCATTTCGTATTGTAACACCACAGGACAGACCAATTGCCATCACAATTGCGATTTCAATTATGATTATCTGCATTATGTGTCCGGTTATGAGTTTAATTGCCACAATATTATTTAAGAATGCTGGTTCTCAATTCGTTGCGGTATGGTTACAGACAACCTTCATGAATTTTCCAGTAGCCTTTTTCTGGCAGCTTATGTACTGTGGACCACTGATTCGCTTTATCTTTAGAAAAATGTTTCCGGAAAAATAGGTCACATTTTTGATTTAAGTTCAGCCGGGTTAGGAGACAGTCTGGTGATATAAAAAAAGATCCTGCACAGGATACAGGGATAAAAACCCAGTCTGTGTCAGGATCTTTTAATTATTCATGGGAAAGCACAGATATGATATTTATCTACATCTCTGTTTCTGAATATATGCTGTGCTGGCTGGCAGAATTATTCTGCAGTGTCACCAATTTCTGTGTCATCATCTGCAGTGTCATCTGTGAAAGTATCGTCAACAGTATCTGTATCTACTTCTTCAGAACCAGAGGTACCGTTTGTCAGGGTATCAAAGAAATCAGCTGGCATACCTGCATCTGTCAGGGCCTGCAGAACAGTATCAACATTTACTGCGGAAGTAAAGGTATCACTGTTTAAATTGTCTTCATCATAGATCGGATCCATCTCAGAAGAATCCACGAAGGTCACAGGATCAGCATCATGAACAGATACAGACAGAGTTGCCAGAGGTGTACCACTCATGGAAAGATCCAGTGAATAGTTCCGGCCATCTAAGTTCAGCTTAATACCGAAAGCACTGATGGTCTCATAGGTAGAGTCATCCATATCACCCTGGAAAATAGAAAATTCATAAGAACCATGTACAAGACCTTCGGTCTTCAGGGACTCGGTATCATAATCTGAAACAGTAACACCAAGAATCGGCTGGGAATTAACGGAAAGTTCATAGTAGCCATTTAAGGTGCCATCTGTTACCTGACCGCTTCCTACGATATCAATGCTGCTGTCGTCTAAACCTGCGTGTAAACGGTATCCGGCATTATCTCCATCTGTTGGTTTCTGATAGAGGAAGAATGGATGAGTGCCGTCCTCGTCTGCATAGGAAAACTCGTGTCCAACTACATTGTCATCTCCATCGATCCAGATCTTGGAAGTAAAGCTCTGGGTAATGTCATCTGTTGAAATGTCTTCAGACTGAAGAGACTCAAGGATATCATCCAGACTGCTCTGGAAATCGTCATAAGTATAGTCTGCATCTGGTGCAAGGATAGCTACAGATTCAAAAATGGATTTGAAATCCTCGTCATCCTTCAGTGCCTCAACCATATCTGTTAAAGCTGGAAGAAGGTTCTCACCGGAAATAGTGCCTTCCATAGTGGTGCAGTCTGCACTTACAGTATCAACAGAAAGTGTTTCGCTGCCAGTTTCTGTCTCTGCTGCATGATCTACTGCAATAGAAAGATATTTATCGATCATATTGGAAACTGTGTCAGCTTCAGGCATGGATTCCTGAAATTTCATCATAGTATCCATGTATTCGGAAAGATTCTCTGTGTCTACCGGAAGATTGTCTGTTACGGAAATATCCAGATCGTCAGCTGCGTCCTCTGCTGCTTCTGCTTCTTTTTCTGCAGCGTCATTAGCATTGATCTTAATATAGCCGTCAAAAAGCTCCGGCATACTCATGTACATATCCATTGTGGCTACATCCATATACAGCTGTGCAGTACAGATATCTTTGTCATTTACTTTCAAAGTGAAATCTTCGCCCACCTTGGATGATTCAAGAGTTACATCTCCGGTAAAGCCAATTGAGTCAAGCCAGGAAATATCTACAGTAGGTAAGAGTGCAGCGAGAAGAGTCTTAGCTCCGTCTTCGATCTTCAGGGAGAAATCAACACCCTGTCCTTCATAAGTTTTCTTGCTGATCTCCACACTTTTACCATAAACAGCGCGGAATGTTTCAAGGGCTTTATCCAGTGCTGATTTTTCTGCTTCAGCATAGGAGCCGGCAGCCAGTACGTTGTACGGAACTGCGGAAACACCAAGGATTGCAGCAGATGCCAGTGCTGCCAGTTTCTTCATTTTTTTCATAGCTACCTCCATTTTAATTTTCATTGAGATACTGGGTGATGCGTTGACCGGGATCTGTGGTTGTGACCCGATCTGCCATATCTCATGATTGAGTGAGAGAACCTGCACTTTATTTCAGTTTATGCAGGCTCTTAAAGTTATCTTACCATATCTTTGAGGTTTATGCTACAGGAAAATCTGTAACATTTCACTGCTGTAAGTTTAAAAATATGCGTGAATTGTAATCCAAGATTCCATACCTGCTATCTTGGACAAGTATAATAGTTAATGAAAATCAATGTAAAGAAAAGATATGGATTTTCCCTTACAAATCAAAGAGGCTGACTGGATAGTTGGTCTCTTTTCTGTTATTCTTTGATTTCTGGCGGTCAGAAAGGAACTGCCATGTCAAAGTTTTTATCATATGAAGATCGATTGATCATTGCTCAGCGCATTCAGGAGAATGCTTCCTTTGGCGCTATTGGAAAAGAATTAGGGAAAGACCGTACTACGATTGCAAAGGAAATTAAAAAATATTCCTATGACAAGAAAAGTGGTCGTCCCGGATATCCTTATAATCCTTGTAAATTCCGCACTATCTGTAAAGCTAAAAAATTATGCGGAACCAGTTGTAACCATCAGTCGGCATATAAATGCAGCCTATGTTCTGAATGTACACTGCACTGTCCTGATTTTACAGAAGAGATCTGTTCAGTTAAAACAAAGCCGCCGTATGTCTGCAATGGATGCGGAAAACTTCCGAAGTGCACACTGCTCAAACGGATCTATGATCCGGCAGATGCGCATGAGAAGTCATACCAGTCTATTTCAGAATCCTGAACAGGCATTTTATCCAATGAAGATGATATAGCCAGAATTAATCAGATCATCAGTCCATTAGTCAGAAATGGACAGTCGCTTCATCAGATCTATCTTGACCATGTAGATGAGATCATGTGTAGTGAAAAAACATTATACAATTATGTTGATGCACAACTTTTCGATGTCCGAAACATTGATCTGCCCCGCAAAGTTAAGTATCGCCCACGTTATAAAAAGCCTGAGTTTAAGGTAGACAGAGGCTGCAGAATTGGACGGAACTATACGGATTTTCAGAAGTTCCTTGTGGACAATCCGGAAACTACTGTCGTGCAGATGGACAGCGTGATCGGCCGTATAGGAGGCAAATGCCTGTTGACTATACATTTCGTTGAAACAAGTCTTATGCTGGCATTTCTGCGGGAGTCCAATACATCTGCGTCCGTCATACAGATCATAAATCTGTTAGATAAAATCCTTGGATATGAAACATTTTCACAATTGTTTCCGGTTATCCTTACAGATAACGGAAGTGAATTTTCAAATCCTAAAGAGATTGAAAAACGGGAAACTATCCCACGGAACAGAACCAATGTATTTTACTGTGATCCAAGCGCTCCATATCAAAAAGGAGCCTGTGAAGTAAACCATGAACTGATACGCCGTATTCTGCCAAAAGGAAGCAGCTTTGATGATCTGACACAAGAGGATATTTTTCTGATGATGGATCATATCAATTCTTACAAAAGAAAAAAGCTGAACAACCGTAGCCCATACGAAACGTTCAGCTTTTATTACGGAGAAGATGTTCTCAGGAAACTTGGATGCAGACCGGTTGCCGCCGAAAACATCATCCTGAAACCCAAACTTCTCAAAAAGTAACAGATAAATTTGCAATGTGCCGCCAGAAAAAGACAACAGAACAAACAAAAACAGGGATGGATTCTCCGAATACAAAAATTTCGAGAGGGAATTGATCTCTGGTTGTCGTACGCAAATTTATTGCTGAACGTATTATAGCATGCCACAATATAAATGAAAATCGGGAAGTTTGCTTACAAAATGGGATTTTCATTTACAAATCGGGAATCTCGGTTACAAAACAAGAATTTTATTTACCAAATGGGATTCTTGGCTTTCAAACGGGAATCTCGGTTTGCAACTCACCAGTTTAAAAATATGTTGACAAGTATATTTGTCAATGCTATATTGGATGACAAGAAAATTTGTCATAATGACAAAAATACAAGTCATAAAATAGAAGAAATGAAAGTGACGAAATAAAATGACAAAAGAAAAATGAAAGGGAGGAATGTGAATGCCGTTGGTGAATCACCTGAAGGAACAAAGAGCCAGACTTGGGATCAATCAGGCGCAAATGGGGAAGCTTGCAGGAGTATCCAGACAGACCATCAGCCTGATCGAAAGAGGCGACTATTCCCCATCGGTAACACTTGCCCTGAAGCTGGCACAGATCTGTCAGGTTCAGGTGGAGGATATATTCAGCTATTTGGAGGATGAAGATGAAGAAAGATAAAGTAAATAAAAGAAAGATGAATACCTATTTGAAATATGGACTGATCATGCTGGCGGCAATGATCTTTGGAGGTTTTCTTGGCGGCGGGATGAGCTATCTGAATCATGGCGCGCCATTGGGACAAACCATCCAGGATGCAGCACAGATGCTGGTTTTGGGAATCCGTGAAAGGATGTTTTTTATCCTTCTGATCCTGTTTGTTGTTTGTATTATCTGGAATGAATGGGCACTGCATCAGATGAAAGCAATCGAACAGCGGCTGGAAGGCGTGGAGGAAGAAGATGAGAATGACCGGTTGGAGTATGACCTGGACCGGATCTATGGCATTACCAATATTGTACATAATATTTTTATGATCCTGGACATTCTGATTTTAAGCACTAGCTATTCCGCTCATTATATTGATACAGTGGAAGACTGGCAGGCATATTTTTGGTTAGCAGGGATGGTAGTTTTTGTAATTACTTTTTTATATATTGGTATTGGCCAGATCAGGGTAATTAAGCGTATCCAGAGGATTTATCCTCAGAAGAAGGGGGATCCGGCATCAAGGAAGTTTGCCCGGCAATGGCTGGAGAGCTGTGACGAGGCCGAAAAGGAAGCAATTTACCAGGGGAGCTACAAGGCCTATATGTGTATTATCAGGCTGCTTCCCATCCTGACAGCGTTGGCGATGGTATTCCAGATGATCTGGAATACAGGGATCATGGCAATCGTAATGCTGGCAATTGTCTGGATGGTAGTGAGCATCACCTACTGTAAAGGTTGTATGATGAAAAAGGGAGAGAAGCTTCGATAAGCGGCAATCAGGGGTATTAACCATAAATATATTGTAGGAAGGAAAAAGGAATGAAAAAGAAAAATAAAAAGAAATGGCTGTCTACGTTTGTAGGTGGATTGCTTGGATTAGCTGTGGGTGCAGCAGGCGGTTTTCTGATGGTTAAGATAGCGGATAAAACCGACAGTATTAGAAATGGGAGCATGTGGACATTTGTGCTGAATATTTTAATCGTGCTGGGGGCAATTTATGCTGGTATGTTTTTACATATTCTGGTGCATGAAGGAGGTCATCTGGTATTCGGCATGCTCACCGGATATAAGTTTAGTTCTTTCAGGATAGGGAACAGGATCCTGTTAAAAACAGAGCAGGGATTTCAATGGAAGAAGCTGCATATCCCGGGGACGGCCGGGCAGTGCCTGCTGGATCCACCGGAGCTGATCAATGGGAAAATGCCCTATGTGTTGTACAATCTGGGTGGTGTTTTGATGAATTTTCTGGTGTCCCTGATCTGTCTTGTGATCGGTCTGGCACTCTGGAAACCGCATCCATATGGGGCAGAATGTTTCCTGATCATTGCCTTAATGGGGTGCGCTTTTATACTTTTGAATGGGATTCCAGCAGTTATGGGTGGAATGCCCAATGATGGCTATAATGCCTGGACGATCCGAAAGTTTCCAGGGGCTTTGCGTGCCTTCAGAATCCAGATGCAGATCAACCAGGAGGTTTCCAGAGGCAGAAGGCTGAAAGAACTGCCGGAGGAATGGTTTCAGATGCCGTCAGATGAAGATATGCAAAATCCTTTGTCTGCTGCAATTGGGGTTTTTGTATGCAACCGGCTGATGGATGAACATAGATTTGAAGAAGCAGATCATCAGATAGAAAAGCTGCTGCACACTGAAAACGGGATCATTGACCTGCACAGAAAGCTGTTGGCTTGTGATGGGATCCTGTGTCAGCTGTTAGGAGAGAGAAATGAAGAAGTCCTGGATGTACTTCTGGATAAGGAACAGCAGAAGTTTATGAAAATTTATGGGAAGAGCCTCTTTTCCGTGACACGGACACAGTATGGGCTTGCGCTTCTAAAAGACCAGGATGTTTCCAAGGGAAAAGAGCTGCAGAAGAGGTTTGAAAAGCAGGCAGCAGTATATCCATATGAGTCAGATATTCAGTCTGAAAAAGAACTGATGGAACTGATAGATATAAGGTTCAGAGAGGAAAAAGGGCTGATTCTACGGCCGGAAAAGGAGAATCGAGTATGAGACTGGAAGTAAGAGATCTTAGGAAAAGCTTCGGGGGAAACGAAGTGCTGCATGGCATTTCTTTTTCCGTGGAAAGCGGAAATGCACTGGGGCTTCTGGGGCGGAACGGAGCCGGGAAAACAACGACTATCCGTATTCTTATGAATGTATTTAAAGGAAACGGGGGAGCAGTTCTTCTGGATGGCAAGCCCTTTGATCCGACAAAGCATCAGATCGGATATATGCCTGAGGAGAGGGGGCTGTATCCCAAGAAAACAGTCAGTGAACAGCTGATCTATCTGGGAATGCTTCGTGGTCTGAGTGCGAAGAAGGCAAAGGAAAATATGAAAAAATGGCTGGCCAAAATGGAAGTGTCAGAGTATGAGAATCGGAAGCTGGAAACGCTTTCAAAAGGGAATCAGCAGAAGGTGCAGCTGGCACAGACCCTGATCACAGATCCGGAGATCATTATCCTGGATGAGCCGTTTTCAGGATTGGATCCGGTCAATTCCCAGATTTTGAAAGATGTGATCAGCGAACAGATTCAGCAGGGAAAGCTTGTGATCTTTTCCAGCCATCAGATGAGTTATGTAGAAGAGTTTTGTCAGCAGATCGCCATCCTGAATCATGGGGATGTGGTTCTGTCAGGAGAATTAAAGGAGATCAAAAGAGAGTTTGGGCGTGATCGTTTGGTTGTATCCAGTCTTGAGGAGACACCAGAGGAACTGGCGCACAGGTTGCGTGATACTTTTTCTGACCTTCTTGAGGTAGAAAAGGTGCAGAAGGATCGTTTGATCATCCGGAAAAAAGCTTCAGATGCAAAGCTTAAGATCATGGAAAGACTTGTGGAACAGGATGTGGATCTGGAATTTTTCGGTATGTATGAGCCATCCTTAAATGACATTTTTGTGGAGAAAGCAGGTGATGAGGCATGAAAAAGTTCTGGACTGTATTAAGATTTGAGTTAAATAATTACTTTAAAAGCAAAGGATTTGTGACTGCTACAATTCTTCTGACGTTGGTGCTTATGGGAGTGATCATTGTACCGACTATGATCCCAGGGCTGCTAGAAAATGATACAGCATCTGAAAGCAGTGCTGATTCTGAAGATAATGACCAGACAGATACACTGGGAATCTGTGTGAAAACGGATCAGATCACAGATGTGGACAGCCTGCTTTCAGGAATGTGGGTGAACTGGGAAACATATCAGGACGGAGAGAGTCTGAAAAAGGCTGTAAAAGATAAGGATGTTCAGGCAGGATTTATTCTGAACAGCCTTTCCGATGTTTCTTATGTGGTAAATAATAAGGAGTTGTATGACAGTTACCAGGATGCTTTTGTCAGCACACTGGAAGCTTATGAGAAACAGCAGTATCTTCTGGAGAAGGGCCTGACACAGGAAGAGATCGTTGCTGCAGAGAATATAAATATAAATGTTTCCACGGATATTCTGGGCAAGGATAGTGCTTCCAATTACTGGTATACATATATCCTTATATTCCTTGTGTATTTCATGATCATCTTCTATGGACAGATGATCGCAACCTCAGTAACTTCCGAAAAGAGCAACCGTGCCATTGAGATCCTGGTGACAAGTGTGGATTCCAACAGCCTGATCTTTGGAAAAGTTCTGGCAGGTGCATTTGCAGGTCTGCTTCAGGCCTTGGTGATCCTTGGCGGTGCATTTGGCGCATACGGAGCTGTTAAGGAACAGTGGGGCGGGCTTTTGGATCCGCTGTTTGATATTCCGGCAAATGTATTTGCTGCTTATGCATTCTTTGCAATTTTTAGTTATCTTTTATATGCATTTATATTTGGTGCACTTGGCGCACTTGTTTCCAAGACAGAGGATATCAGCAAGGTGTCCGGACCTGTGACAATGCTTTATGTGGCTTCTTTCCTGGTAGCTATTTTTGGCCTAAATGACTGTGACGGGATTATGGTTAAAGTGGCTTCCTTCATACCATTTACCTCCGGAAATGCAATGTTTATCCGTGTGGCTATGGGCAGTGTAGCTGCCTGGGAAGTGATCCTTTCCGGCGGACTTTTGGTAGCTTCCTGCGTGCTGTCCGGACTGCTGGCAGCTAAGCTGTTCCGGTATGGAACTCTTCATTATGGCAATCCGTTGAAGCTTACAACTGCATTGAAAAACATGAAAATGTAAGGTATATTTTCCGGGAAAAAGTATATCCTGATAACAGAATCATGAAAAGGGGATGCTGTAAGATCACACAGATGTATTGGATCTGTTGACAGATTTTGCAGGCATCCCTTTCATTCAATATCTGTGGAGGAAGGGATATGTGGGGATTTCTTACAGCGCTGCTGTCAGGGGCATTAATGAGCATTCAGGGGGTATTTAATACGGAAGTGACCAAACAGTCCAGTCTGTGGGTATCTACCGGATGGGTGCAGTTTTCTGCTTTTCTGGTATGTGTGGCAGCATGGCTTTTTTCCGGAAAAGACAGTGTATCGGATTTGTGGCAGGTCAGTCCGAAATACATGCTCCTTGGGGGCGTGATCGGAGCATTTATTACAGTGACTGTGATCCAGAGTATGGGATCACTTGGCCCTGCCAAGGCAGCAATGGTGATCGTTGTGTCCCAGCTGGCAGTTGCTTATGTGATCGAATTACTGGGAATGTTTGGCGTAGAAAAGCAGCCTTTTGAGTGGAGAAAGGTTATGGGTATGTTGATCTGTGTTGCCGGAATCGTTATTTTTAAGTGGCAAAATTAAGAGATTGGTATTGTAAAAGTACAGATCTTTCGTTAAAATAAGAATGAGTAGTGGGGAGCCTGCCATGATTTTTATGGGAGGAGAACCGAAAATGAAAAGAAAACCTTTAGAATCGGGGAAATATTTCCACATTTTCTTCTGCATGATCTGCATTTGCTGTGTATTGGCAGGATGCGTCAGGAAGGATGAATTTTTTCAGGAAGCTTCCCAGGAGACCTTGGGGGAAGATGAACCTAAGGATCCAGAGCAGGATGAGGCAGGGACACAGATCACTGTTTCAGAAGCTGCTGTAACAGAGCCTGCTGTGCTTACAGAAGCGCTTCAGGAGCCGGAAGTGGTCTATGTAGATGTTTCCGGTGCTGTGGTTAGTCCGGGAGTGTATTGTCTGGACGCAGGCAGCCGGGTATTTCAGGCTATTGAAGCTGCAGGAGGCTGTACGTCGGAAGCTGCATCAGCGTGGCTGAATCAGGCAGCCGGGCTTTCAGATGGACAGAAGATATATGTTCCCACCGTACAGGAAGTTGAAGCAGCAGATGCTGCTGGAGTAGATGGTGCGTCTGGCGGTACAGGGGTTTTATGGAGTTCTGGCACCCAGACAGAAGTATCAGGTCAGGATCAGGAGAATGTGGGAGAGGTATCATCCGGAACAGGGAAGGTTAATATTAATACAGCAGATAAGGAATTGCTGACCACACTGCCTGGTGTGGGAAGTTCCAAGGCAGACGCCATCCTTGCATACCGTCAGGAGCAGGGAGGATTTTCTTCCATTGAAGAGATCATGAATGTGGAAGGGATCAAAGAAGGCGTTTTTGCCAGGATCAAAGACAAGATTTCCGTAGATTAATATCGCCTGTGTGCAGAAGAGAAGGGATGGCAGGCGAGAATAAGGAGAATATACATGAGCAGGAAAGTATTGGTAGTAGATGATGAAAAGCTGATCGTCAAAGGCATCCGCTTCAGCCTGGAACAGGATGGAATGGAAGTTGACTGTGCCTATGACGGTGAGGAAGCCGTGGAAAAGGCCAAAGAAAAGAAGTATGATATCATTCTTCTTGACCTGATGCTTCCAAAGATGGACGGACTTGAGGTCTGCCAGCAGATCCGGGAGTTCTCCAATGTTCCGATCGTAATGCTTACAGCAAAAGGAGAGGACATGGACAAGATCCTGGGACTGGAGTATGGGGCTGATGATTACATTACAAAGCCTTTCAATATTCTTGAGGTAAAGGCAAGGATCAAAGCCATTATGCGAAGGGCAGGAAGCAACCAGGAAGAAAAAGAAAAGGCAAAGACCATTGAGGTGGGCGATCTGCGTATGGACTGCGAAAGCCGCCGTGTGTTTATTGCTGGCCGTGAGATCAACCTTACAGCCAAAGAATTTGATGTTCTGGAGCTTCTGGTGTTTAACCCTAACAAGGTTTACAGCCGTGAGAACCTTCTGAATATTGTTTGGGGATATGAGTATCCAGGAGATGTGCGTACTGTAGATGTACATATCCGTCGTCTTAGAGAGAAGATTGAGGCAAATCCCAGTGAGCCGAAATACGTACACACCAAATGGGGTGTGGGATATTATTTCCAGGCCTAAGTCATGATCAGTAAGCCAAAGACAAGCTTTTTTAAAAGTCTGCGCTTCCGTATCCTGATCATCCTGATCATTCTGGGGATCGTGCCAAGTGTCATAGTTACGCAGATTGTGATCAATACCTATGCGGATCGGGCGATTGCCCTCCGTACAGAGAATGTGAAGAATCAATGTGACATTTTGTGCAACCTGTTAATCAAAGAGAATTATATTAATGACTCCAGCTCGCAGGTAGTGAACAGCAAGCTGGAGTTGTTGTCTAATGTATATAACGGCAGAATCCTGCTGGTTGACAGGGATTACAGGATCGTAAAGGATACGTATGGTGTAGATGAAGGGAAAACACTGCTCTCTTCCATGGTCATCCGCTGTTTTAAAGGGGATGAGGTCAGCTGGTATAACCGTAAGAACCGGTCTATTGAGATGGCTGTTCCTGTGAAAAGCCCTGAAGTGAAACAGCTGCAGGGAGCACTTCTGGTAAGTGTTTCTGCTAATGAGATCGCTTCTACCATTGATGAACTGGAGCAGAGGGAGATCCTGATCATCGGGATCATAGTGGCACTGGCTATTTTACTTGGTTATGTTCTTTCTACCATTCTTGTAAAGCCTTTTGCAAGGATCACCAAATCCATAGAGGATCTGACAGATGGATATCAGAATGATGAGATTTCCGTGCCGGATTATACAGAGACAAAGCTTATCACAGATGCATTTAACAAGATGCTGGCAAGGATGAAGGTTCTGGATGAATCCAGAAATGAATTTGTATCCAATGTGTCCCATGAGTTAAAGACGCCTTTAACATCCATGAAGGTTCTGGCAGATTCCCTTGTAGGGCAAAGCGGTGTTCCGGAGGAACTTTACCAGGAGTTTATGGGGGATATCACTGCTGAGATCGACAGGGAGAATAAGATCATCACAGACCTTCTTTCCCTTGTAAAGATGGACAAAAAGGCAGCAGATGTGAACATTACCCATATGGATATTAATCAGCTGCTGGAGGATATCCTGAAAAGGCTTCGTCCCATTGCAGACAGACGGAATATTGACCTGATCCTGGACTGTTTCCGCCCTGTGGAGGCTGATGTGGATGAAGTGAAATTCACTCTGGCAGTGACAAATCTTGTGGAAAACGGTATCAAATACAATGTGGATGATGGTTGGGTGCGGGTAACATTGGACGCTGACCATAAGTATTTTTATGTAACAGTGGCAGATTCTGGTATGGGTATCCCTGAGGAAAGCATTGACCGGATCTTTGAAAGATTCTATCGTGTGGATAAGTCTCATTCCAGGGAGATCGGCGGTACAGGTCTTGGGCTTGCCATTACAAGAAGTGCCATAGCCATGCATCACGGTACCATTAAGGTATTCAGCAAAGAGGGAGAAGGGACTACATTTACAGTCCGGATCCCGTTGTCATATATTCCTTAGGAGGTGCCAGATGAGAAAGTTACTTACATTGCTGCTGACTGTGGCGCTGACCGCAGGGCTCCTTACCGGATGCGGTGATACGAGTCAGTCTGACCAGAAGGACAGCGGAGGCAATCAATATTATTTTTATTATATAAATCAGGAAGAAACAAAGCTGCAGAGAGAGGATTATGTGCCTGAGAAGGAAAGTCCCCAGGATATGATCGATGAACTGGAGCAGAAGCTGAACGACAGAGAGACCAGCGGAGATTATCAGGCACTTTTTCCAAAAGAAGTGCAGATACAGTCCTGCGTGCTGGACGGTACCTCGCTGCTTGTTTATTTTAACAGCGGGTATACCAGTATGGGAAGAACCAGGGAGATCCTGGTGCGAGCCGGTGTTGTGCGAAGCTTTTTACAGGTCCCGGGTATTTCAGGAGTGCAGTTCTATGTGGGAAATGTGGAACTTACAGATTCCAAGGGGAAGGCCATCGGAATGATGGACAATTCCAGCTTTGTAGAACTTTGGGGAGATGACCGGGACGCATATCGGTATGATACTTTTACCCTGTATTTTACGGACAGTACAGGAGAAAAGCTTGTCGAGGAGGAGCGCAGCGTTTATTATAAGCGCAGCCTTCCAAGAGAGCGGGTGATCCTGGAGCAGTTGATCAAAGGACCTATGGTAAAAGGACATTATCCTACCCTTCCGGAGAATACAGAGGTTATGTCTGTAACAACTGCGGATCGGGTGTGTTATGTGAACTTCAGTCAGGCTTTTTCTGATGCAGCTCTTGATATCCCGGAGAAAACCATTATTTATTCTGTTGTTAATTCTGTGCTGGCAGCCGTAGATGCAGATAAAGTCCAGATCAGTATTAACGGGCAGGATGATGTGAACTTTGGAGAGAATACCTCTCTTTATAATTTCTTTGGCTGGAATACAGATCTGATCCAGGACAAAGAGTAAGGAGGAAATGCATGGCAAGACGGCCATTATGTCTTGTGTGCCTTCTTCTGATGTTGGCAATGACAGTGGCAGATCTGCTGGGGGTTCCCCTGATCCGGGGGAATCCACTGCCTGGATCTGTTACAGAATATATAACAAAGCATCCGGAGACCACCATCTGCGGGGAGGTGGAACGGTGCACAGAAAGTGAAAATTCAAAATCTGTTTATCTTAAAAACGTCTATTTTATCTATCAATCTGAAAAAATTTCCATTAAAAATGTAAGAGTATTTTTGAAGAATCAGGATGTCCTGTATAAAGGGATGATGGTTCGTGTAAAAGGAAGGTTGGAGGAAATCCAGGGGAAACGAAATCCAGGAGAGTTTGACAGCCGACAGTATTATGCCTGTCAGCACATTTATTATGTGATGAAAAAAGCCGTGATACAGGAAAAATCATCCAGTTATTCTGTTTATGGGCAGTTCCTTGCGGATCTGCAGCAGTATCTGGGAGATATTCTGTGCCAGGTGGCAGGGAAAGAAGGACAAGTATTAAAAGCAATCGTACTTGGGGACAAAAACGACTTGGAGGATGAAACAAAGCTGCGCTACCAGATGGGCGGGATCATGCACATACTGGTGATTTCTGGCCTTCATATCAGTATTATCGGCATGGGCTTTTACAGGCTTTTGAAAAAATGCTGTCTGGGAAACTGGACTGCCGGTATGATCGCCCTGGTTTTCATGATCCAATATGGGATGATGACAGGGGGCAGCGTGTCTGTTATGCGGGCAGTGTGTATGTTTTTCATGGCTGCAGGGGCGAGGATTCTTGGCAGGATCTATGATCTGCCAACAGCCCTGGCTGTGTCAGCCGTGCTGATCCTTCTGGAATCACCGGCTTATTTGTACAGTAGCGGTTTTCTTCTCTCCTTTTCAGCAGTGTGCGGGGCAGGGATCATTTCTCCTTATCTGGAAAATGCAGCAAACCCAAAAGGAAAGGCAGTCCACAAAAAGGGAAAGACAACAAACAAAAAAGGAAAATCGGTTTTCCTTGCTTTACTGGGAGTACAGCTGACCATGCTTCCGGTGAGTCTGTACTTTTTCGGGGAGGTGTCTGTAGCAGGATTAATCTTGAATCTGCTGGTGATTCCTTCAGTGGCGGTGGTTCTGGTCAGTGGTCTGGCAGGAATGCTGCTAGGCTGTTTCTGGATGACTGGCGCCAAAATACTGATCTTACCTGGAAAATTCCTGTTATGGCTTTATGAAATGCTATGCGGTGCAGCAGGCAGTCTGTCCATAGGAAATCTAAAAATTCCTGTTACCTGGGTGGCAGGGCAGCCGAAGCTGTGGCAGATTGTGCTGTACTATATGATCCTGGGAGCACTCCTTTTCTTATATTCAAAAAAAGGTAACTGGCGAGTATATCCCCAAAAGGGGAGAGGGCGAATATATTCAAAAAAAGAAAAATGGCGAACCGGATATAAAGAAAATCATGAAGAAATGTCACAGAGAATGATAAAAATTCCGGGAATCGTTTACCGGATAGTTTTGGCAGCAGGAATAGTAGTCAGCTTTTTGGTGATCCGGGTCTGGCCCTCGCCTTACTTACAGATCACCTGTCTGGATGTGGGACAGGGGGATGGAATTGTGATCCAGACACCGGAAGGAAAGAGTTATCTGATCGATGGAGGAAGCAGCAGTAAAACCAGTACAGGCAGATATCAGATGCTTCCCTTTTTAAAGTCAAGGGGAATCAGCCGGATTAATGGGATTTTTATATCCCATGTAGATGAGGACCATATCAGTGGAGTGTGGGAAATCCTGGAATTGCAGGCACAGGGGCTGACCTCTGTATATGTAAGCAGTCTGTATCTGCCTAAATGGCAGGATCCGCCGGAAAACTGGAGTGATCTGGAGAAACTGGGCAGACAGGCAGGCGTCCGGATCCATACTGTAAAAAGAGGAGATATTCTCCGGTCCGGGAAAATGAAGCTTTGTTTCCTGGCACCGGAAGATGGGGCAAAAGGAGAAAACGTAAATGAGGATGGCATGGTGATACAGCTGGAATATGCAGGATTTTCCGGCCTTTTTACTGGAGATATCGGTGAAAAAACAGAAAAAAATCTGCTGTCCTATCTGAAACAGGTAGACTTTTTGAAGGTAGGACACCATGGGTCAAAATATTCCACCTGCAGTGCTTTTCTTGAAAAGATACGACCTCAAAAAGGGGTGATCTCCTGCTCGGAAACAAATACCTATGGACACCCTTCGCCGGAAACGATCCGGCGTTTACGGGAGTATGGCTGTGAGGTGGCATATACCATGAAAAGCGGTGCAGTGACTGTGTACACAGATGGGGAACACGTGAAGATGGAAGGGTTTTTAAAATGAAAAAAGTTCCGGGGATATGATCCCCAGAACCCAAAGTGTCCATATGATGTAATGAAGCAGTGCATACCTGTCGTTTGGCGGTGCGCCGTCTCCAATAGAAAACCACAGCGCAATGATGATACAAAGCCAGAAGCCAGGCGCCAGTAGATGGGATATGCTGTTATTTTTGCTGCGTTTTGTGCCTGCTTTTCTGATAAAGCGAAAGAGCAGGATCAGGCAGCTGAGTATAAACAGAATAATAAAAGTATGCAGATAATAGTTGTAATAAAAGGCACTAAGCCTCGGGCTTGACTGGGAAACACAGTGAAGGTTCCAGTCATCTGCTGTCTGTACCAGGCCGTAGGAACTGAGGAATGCGCTTACCGGAGTGAAGATCACACAGGTAATATCCTCCAGAATGTCCATGATAACTTTTACCGGCTGATTATGAAAGACTACAGAAGCCATTTCCTTATAGATTTCTTCGGCTTTTTCATTTCCAACCTTCTCTCTGAGAAGCGGTGCCATCTGGTACATAACATTGTTGTTATGCTTATCAAATTTCCTGGCATCCTTTTTGCTTACCAAAGAATTGATCTCATCAGAAAAATCGTCATAATTCTGTGCCATGTTAGGCCATACAACACGATCCAGAAGTACAAAACCGAAGGTGGTAGGGATTCTTCCGTAAAGCCCAGGCTGCTGTGTGGATTTGTTGATGGCAGTAGCAGCACCAGTGGAAACCAGTACTGTGGCAAGCACCAGCAGCAGATATTTCCGGAAAAGCTGTTCATGGCGCTTTTTTATAAGCCATCCGGCAAAGGCAATAACCAGGAAAAGAGTACAGGTGTAAAGGCGGTCCGCACGGATGGTATATTCTACCAGCATGGACAATGTGATCAGCAAAAAGTATTTTTTATTTTCATCAGGGCTTCCAAGGATACGGATCAGGGAACCAATGGTAAGCATCAGCATGGATGCCGCAATGGAATCTGTGAGTACAGAGAAATTCATAAAAGTGATCATAGGAATACAGGCGATGTACAGGCCTGTAAAAAACATGATCAGATGAAAGGTTCTGCTTTTCTTCTGGCCTTTTGGGGGAAAGAGAAAATGTCCCACCTGCTCAGTAAGGAAAAAGGCAGAAAGGATACACAGTAAAGTCTGTCCAATATAGAAAAGGGTCTGATATTCCAGAGGAAGGTGTGCGGAAACTTTGTCAGCGATCCGTATAAGGAGAGGGTACAAAAGGGGCCGGTATTCATCTACCTGCAATGTCTGGCTCAGCTGGTAGTATTCTGTGCTGTCGCCGAAAATGGGAATATTTGACAGGTTTACTGCCATCCAGGCAAAGCCAAGGACGATCTGAACCGCCATATGCAGGCCAAGGATCGTCAGCAGAAGCTTACGGACAGATATTGTTTTCTTATTCATGCTGTCTCCTTATTTTTGAAAATAATATTTTTCTGGATCCAGTAATTAACGAAGAAAAGGCAGGTGTCTACAATAGCTTTTACCAGTACCTCGTCTATTGGAAGCAGATAGCAGATAGCGGTAACAAGAGCCGCAGAAGCAATACACTGGACAACACAAAGGAGCAGATAGGAGAAACCTGAGGATAAAACAGAGCGGTTACTCTTAAACACCATCTTCCGGTTCAGTGCATAATTATAAGTCCCGGAGAAAATCCGGGCAAAGACTGTGGAAACCGGGATCCGTGCAGGTAAGGCATGGAAAAAGAGTTTGGTTCCCAGTGTGAATAAAAGGATATCTACAAGGAAAGAACTAAGTGATACGAAAATGTACCGGAAAAAAGTCCCCAGAACCAGATTGAAAATCTGGATAGAATCCTTTACAGGGTCAAAATGTGTTCCCTTATTTTCATCATAGTAGACAGTATGTATCTTTATCTCTTCTGTTCCGGCCTTTTTCCCTGCCTCGATAAGGACAGCCGTTTCGTACTGAAAGCGGTCGCCTGGGATCTCAAGGCTAAGATCCACCAGGGAATTGGGAATCCCACGAAGTCCTGTCTGGGTATCTGAGATATTCAGTCCTACAAGAAGACGGAAACCAAGGCTTGTCAGCTTATTGCCAATCCGGCTCTTTGGCGGAACATTGGACTGGTCAAAATCCCGGACACCAAGGATCAGCTTACCATTCCTTTGGGAAAGGCTCTGGCTGATCTTCAGAACATCTTCCACAAGATGCTGCCCATCAGAATCAGCGGTGATCACACCGCAATATTTTTCCTGGGAAAAATGTTCTTTATAATAGGCAAGACCTGTACGTAAGGCACGGCCTTTCCCGTAATTTTCAGGATGGGTAAGGACTGTGACCTGGGGCAGCTGGGCAAGTGCCTGGAAAATTCCCTTCTGGCTGCTTCCATCGTCTACTACAAGTATATCTTCAAAGCCTGCATGGATCAGATCGCGGATATATGTACGGAATATTTCCGGTGGATCCAGCGCTGGGATAAGAATCACACATTGATCATTCATAATAAAACTCCTGTTTCTAATTTGGCGTATTTTCAATTATAACGTAATTGCCTGGGGGATTCAAGTGTGGTGGTGAATATAGCGGCCACTCCTTGTTTTTACCAACAGGATATATTATAATGCTTTCAAAGGCTGGAGGTGTCCGGCATACAAAAGAGGGAAGAGGGGTGGCCATGAAGAAAACAGTTATCATATGTTTTACCAACAACAAAGGGGGAAGCGGCAAATCCACCACATGCTCCAATGTGGGAGCGGCAATGGCAAGAGCAGGGAAAAAGGTGCTGCTGGTGGATGGAGACATGCAGCTGAATCTGTCCCTGTCCTTTTTCTCAGAAGAAAAGGTGCTGGAAATGGCTGCCGGTGAGATGAATCTGTACCACGCCATTGGGGGCCAGAAGGATCTGACAGATTATATTGTGCATACCCCATATGAAGGGCTGGATCTGATCCCTTCTTCTACTCAGATGAGTTCCATTGAGTATGAGCTTTTTACAAAATGGCAGAGGGAATTTATCCTGAAAAAATGTCTGCAGAAGATCAAAGCAGCAGGGATTTATGATTATATCCTGATTGATGCACCGCCTACCCTGGGAGGCTGGGTGATGAATATCCTGTGTGCTTCTGACCAGGTGCTTGTGCCTGTAGAGGCAAGTCCATGGGGGATGTTTGGACTGGCCAATATGTTTGATTTCCTGGAGGAAGTAAAGGAGATCGCACCGGAGCTTCAGGTGCTGGGGATCGTGATCACGAAGGCAGACACAAGAAAGGCATATTTTAAACAGACGCTGGAGACATTAAAGGATATGGATGGGATCCAGTTGTTGGATTCTGTGATCCGGGTGGACAGCTCCATTGAGTGGGCACAGGATGCCAGCGTACCGGTGGTCGAATTTAAGAAAAGCAGCAGAAGTGCAAAAGAATATACAGAACTTGCAGAGGAGGTAATGAACCGTGTCCGTAGGTAAAGCGAGCATTCAGAGGGCAGCAGCTAAAAAAACAGTTGCAGCAAAAGCTGCAACAACAGCAAGTAAAACAACAGGGAAGACCGCTGCAAAGGCAGCACCTGAGAAAGTAACACAGTCTGTGGTAACACCCATGGATTCACAGGAAATACAGGTGAAATTTCTTTCAGGCAATAAGCCCGCAGAAGAAGGAAAGCCTGTAAAGATAGCAGAGGATCTGCCGGTTTATCTGCTTTGATAAATGTAAAAGAAAAGATGCCAGGAGCAAAAAACTGCCCCTGGCATTGTTGCGTTTTATGAGGCGGCGTTAATGCCGCAGCTGTATTTTATGATCAGTAATTCCACGCTTAAGGTATCCTGAAGACGACCGGTTTTTACTGCTTCTTCTGCATCTACAAAATCAGTGACAGCCTGCTGAAGCTCATCCAGAGAGTAAGAGCGGGCACAGGATAGGATCTTTCGGACTACAAAGGCCGGAACCCCAAGGCGGGAAGCCATTTCTGTCTGTGCCAGTCCTTCCTGTGCGAACTGTTTGGCAAGAAAAAGCTGCCTGAACTGTTTGGCCAGAAGGAACAGGATACGCATAGGCGGTTCTTTCAAGGTGAGCAGGTCATAATAAAGATCAAGAGCTTTTTTCTGATTCTTATCAGTTACAGCCTGTACCATATCAAAGATCTTGTTCTGAGTACGTGTGACGCATACTGCTTCAATATCAGCACTTGTGACAACATCCCGGCCACTTGTGTAATTGATCAGTTTTTCAAGCTCCATACGCAGATTCCCCATGTCTACCCCTGTTTTTGTAAGAAGCAGTTCCATATCACGCTGGGTGATCTTTTTCCCTTCTTTGCCAAGAAGACCTGCAGCCCAGCGCATCAGGGCTTTCTCATCCTGTGGGAGAAATTCACAGATCCGGCCTGCAGCCTTCACAGCCTTGTACATCCGGCTGCGCTTATCGACTTCAGATTCTGCGAATATGAGACAGAGATAATCCGGCAAAGACTTCATATAATCGGCCAGCTCGTCGCATTTGTTTTTGAAAAATCCGGTATCCTCCAGAAGGATCACTCTTCGGTCAGCAAAAAAAGGCATGGTTTCACACAGGTCGATCAGTTCTTTTACTTCGATCCCTTTTCCCTCAAAATGGGTAAAATTCATGGTATCCCCATCCGGGTTCAGTGCTTTTACCAGATTGTGCTTGTACTGCTGCTTCAGGTAGGCTTCTTCGCCATACAGCAGATATGCCTGCTTGAAATTTTCTGATTTAATATCTTCCTGAATATTTTTCAAAATAATTTCTCCTACTGAAAAAGGCAGCCGCTGACGGTGCGACTGCCATATTTTCACTTATAAGCTTATAACTAAAAATAAAATTCTCTATTAACCGATGCTGTTTACGGCTTTTGTTAAACGGGAAACTTTTCTAGCGCAGTTGTTCTTGTGGTAAACACCTTTGGAAGTTGCCTTGCTGATAGTAACGATAGCATCTGTAAGTGCTGCCTCTGCTGCTGCTTTGTCCTTCTGTGCGACTGCTGCTTCTACCTTTCTGATGGAAGTCTTAACAGCAGATTTGATGGATTTGTTTCTCGCAGCTTTAGTTCTTGTAACTAAGATTCTTTTCTTTGCGGATTTAATGTTAGCCAATTCGTACACCTCCAATTCCTAGATAATCGTGAAAATATTTTCTTTCATAGAAACAGACACGGGCGCTCCTATGAAACATGCTTATATAGTTTAGTATATTTACCATGGAATGTCAATACATAATTCGGGAAAAAGGAGAAAAAATATATAACAATGCAAGGGTTAAAAAGAAGAAAAAATATATAATGATGTAAGGGCTGAAAGGTTTGAATTCATGTGAACTACAGACGGGGAATGAAAGATCTTTGAGCCAGAACCAGAGGCACATCAAAGGAGGAGATCATGTTGGGCGATTATAAGATCCGCACGGACCTGGCGCTGGAGGCAAGAGAACGGTTTGATGAAAAAAATGTGGAATTGCGGGGAGTAGAGGTAAAGGAAACCTACGACCAGGAAAAGGATATCCGGACAACGGTTGTGAAGATCTTTACTGAAAATGGAGCTAAGGCCATGGGACGTCCCCAGGGAAACTACATTACTATAGAAGCTCCTAACCTGTCTTCACCGGATGACGGGTATCACAGGGAGGTGTCGGAAGAGATCGCAGCCCATCTGTCTCAGCTGATTGATCTGAAAAAAGAACAATCCATTTTGGTAGTAGGGCTGGGAAATCAGAACATTACAGCGGATGCTCTTGGACCACAGGTAGTGGGAAATCTTCATATGACAAGACACATTATCAGAGAATATGGTCTGATGGGTCTGGAAAATGAAAAGATGCATAAGATCAGCGGGATCATTCCGGGAGTTATGGCGCAGACAGGTATGGAAACCTGGGAAATCATCCAGGGAATCGTATCGGCGACAAGTCCGGATGTGGTGATCGCAATTGATGCATTGGCTGCCAGAAGTACCAGAAGGCTGAACCGAACCATTCAGATCACGGATACAGGGATCAGTCCTGGATCTGGTGTTGGAAACCACAGAGTTGGCCTTTCAAAGGAAAATCTCCATGTAAAAGTGATCGGGATCGGGGTTCCTACAGTTGTGGATGCTGCAACCATTGTTTATGATTCCATGGCTCACCTGCTGGAAACCCTTGAGGAAACAGAACAGAAGGAATTTCTGGAGGAAATCATTTCTCCTCATCTGCATACCATGTTTGTGACTCCAAAGGATGTGGATGAAACTGTGAAATATCTGGGATTTACTATTTCAGAGGGACTGAATATGGCTTTTGCACAGGGTAAATAGAAGATGGGAATCATAACAGCTGTCCTTTTTTCATAGGATAGCATAAAGAGGTGGTTCCGTGACAAAAATCCAGAAGGGGTTCAGTGTTCTTTTATGCTTATGTTTCTTTCTGGTTCTGGCAGTGATGCCAGAGCCTTTTTCCCGTCTGGAAAATATTTACCGGCAGTTTCCTGTTTACCGGTTTGTGGAGCAAAAGGTCAGGCATACATATCTGGAAGAAGACTGGCAGACAGAAGAAAAGCTGATAGAGGAAAATGCACAATATGTGGGACAACTACTGCAGATTTCCCAGGCACCCCAGGAAGCAGAAATACCTGAGACTACAGAAATTCCCCAGAAAACAAAAACATCTGAGACTGCACAAATTTCTCAGGAAACAGAAAATCCAGAGATTACAGAAACCCCACAGAACGCAGAAGAACTACAGAACACAGGAGATTCACAGAACACAGAAACTGTGCAGCCTCACCCGGTCATCGATCTTTCTCCGGAAAAGCTGGCTGATAAGAACTATCTTCTGGAGCATTTTTTTGTGGTAGATGCCTCTACCACAGCAGATGCAGCTTCTTTGGATGCAGCAGAGTATCTTGCAAAGGACCTGACTCTTAAGCCTGAGAAAGGCCAGCCACAGATCCTGATCTACCACAGCCATTCCCAGGAGACATTTGCAGACTCCAGGGAGGGAGAAGAAGCAGATACTGTAGTGGGGGTAGGAGATTATCTGGCAGAAATCCTTGAGGAAAAGTATGGTTATCAGGTGATCCATGTAAAGGAGCATTTTGATGTGATCGACGGAGAAATCGATAGGAGCCGGGCATACGATTTTGCAAGGGAGCATATTGAAAAAGTGTTGGAGGAGAATCCTGCTATCCAGGTCATTATCGACCTTCACAGAGACGGAGTGCCGGAGGGAAAAAGGCTGGTGACAGAAATTGGAGGCAGGGATACAGCCCAGATCATGTTTTATAATGGTTTGAGCTATACGGTAAATCAGGGAAAAGTAAGCTATCTTCCCAATCCTTATATAGAAGAGAATCTGGCATTTTCCTTTCAGCTGGAATATGCGGCAGCAGAGTATTATCCTGGCTTTTACAGGTGTATTTATCTGGCTGGACTGCGCTATAATCTGCATCTGCGGCCACGGGCATTGTTGGTGGAGGCTGGGGCTCAGACCAATACTGTGCAGGAGGTGAAAAACGCTATGGAGCCTCTTGGGGATATTCTGAATCGGGTTTTAAAAGGCAGTGACAAATAAGCGGAAGCTGTGCTATAATCAAAAAAGAGCGCAAAAAAGAGGAGGATTGTCTGGAATGACAGACCAGAGTAAGATACGGAATTTTTGTATTATCGCACATATCGACCATGGGAAATCCACGCTGGCAGACCGGATCATTGAGATGACCGGCCTTCTTACAGAGCGTGAGATGCAGGCGCAGGTTCTTGACAATATGGAGCTTGAACGTGAGCGAGGCATTACCATCAAATCCCAGGCAGTGCGTATTGTATATAAAGCAAAAGACGGAGAAGAGTATATTTTTAACCTGATCGACACACCGGGGCATGTGGACTTTAACTATGAGGTTTCCCGAAGTCTAGCAGCCTGTGACGGTGCGGTTCTTGTAGTAGATGCCGCACAGGGGATCGAGGCACAGACTCTTGCCAATGTATATATGGCGCTGGATCATGACCTGGAAGTGATCCCTGTGATCAATAAGATCGATCTGCCAAGTGCACAGCCTGAGCGTGTGATCAATGAGATCGAGGATGTGATCGGCCTTGAGGCACAGGATGCACCTAAGATCTCTGCCAAGACAGGACTGAATGTGGAACAGGTTCTGGAGAGCATTGTGGAGAAGATCCCTGCACCTGAAGGAGATCCGGATGCACCACTGAAGGCTCTGATCTTTGATTCTGTTTATGATGCCTATAAAGGCGTTATTGTATTTTGCCGACTGATGGATGGACGGGTGCGTAAGGGAACCACCATCCGTATGATGGCTACCGGCTTTACGGCAGAGGTTGTTGAGGTTGGATATTTTGGCCCGGGACAGTTTATTCCCTGCGAGGAACTGAGCGCAGGTATGGTTGGATATATTACAGCAAGTATCAAGAATGTGCGGGATACCCGTGTTGGTGATACGGTCACTGACCATAACCGCCCATGTGAGGAAGCACTGCCTGGCTATAAGAAAGTAAATCCTATGGTTTACTGTGGACTGTATCCGGCTGACGGAGCAAAATACGGAGACCTGAGGGATGCACTGGAAAAACTGCAGCTGAATGATGCTTCCCTGTTTTATGAGCCTGAGACATCTGTTGCTCTGGGCTTTGGATTCCGCTGCGGATTTTTGGGACTGCTCCATCTGGAGATCATCCAGGAGCGTCTGGAAAGAGAGTATAATCTGGATCTGGTTACAACAGCGCCCAGTGTTATTTACAAAGTCCATAAGACAAATGGTGAGGTGATCGACCTGACCAATCCTACCAATCTTCCGGATCCTTCAGAGATCGAGTTTATGGAAGAGCCTATGGTACAGGCGGAGATCATGGTGACTACAGAGTTTATCGGTGCGATCATGGATCTTTGCCAGGAGCGTCGTGGACAGTACGGCGGTATGGAGTACATGGAGGAAACAAGAGCACTTCTGAAGTACAAGCTGCCGCTGAATGAGATCATTTATGATTTCTTTGATGCATTGAAATCACGTTCCAGAGGCTATGCGTCCCTGGATTATGAGTTATGCGGATATGAGCGCAGTGAGCTTGTGAAGCTGGATATTCTTGTAAATAAAGAAGAAGTGGATGCACTGTCATTTATTGTCCATGCAGATACTGCTTATGAGAGAGGCAGGAAGATGTGCGAGAAGCTGAAGGATGAGATACCAAGACAGCTTTTTGAAATCCCGATCCAGGCAGCCATTGGCAGCAAGATCATTGCAAGGGAGACGGTAAAGGCCATGCGTAAGGATGTGCTTGCCAAGTGTTATGGCGGTGATATTTCCCGTAAGAAGAAGCTTCTTGAGAAGCAGAAGGAAGGCAAGAAGAGAATGCGTCAGGTGGGAAATGTAGAGATCCCGCAGAAGGCATTTATGAGCGTTCTGAAGCTGGACGAGAATTAAAGCTCTGCATGGAGGAATACAATGAAAGAAAATATTCTGCAAATCCTGAAAAGGATTTCATATTCAATAAAAAAGAGCATAAAACGAAACCGTCAGCTGTGGATCCGTGGCGGGGTTATGGCCGTAGGACTGCTGTTGATCGTGATCTTTATAGGCAAATGTGCCTGCAGCAAGAAGTCTTCCGGCACTCAGGATGAAAGTTCCATGGGCGTTATGACCATTACCGTTGCTCCCTCCCCAACACCTACAGAGGTTCCAAGACAGGTAAGCAGTGATGCAGCTGTTACCAATGGCAATGTTACCATGGTTAATGAGTATCTGGTGCAGAAAGAAAAGGGCAGCAGCACAAAGACAGATAGCACCAGTGCCACAGACAATAATGGTACCGGAGAGGGCAGTGATACTTCAGGTACAAATGGAGACAGCAGTACAGATGGAGCAGAATAAAAAAATGGAATTATATGTTCATATTCCTTTTTGTGTAAAGAAATGCGATTATTGTGACTTCCTTTCTGCACCTGCAGGAAGAAATACACAGGAACAGTATGTACAGGCACTTCTATATGAGATTCAGACAGAGGGCGGCAGGCGTAAAGAACCTGTGTCCTCTGTTTTTATTGGAGGCGGAACCCCTTCTTTATTAGAAGCAGATCTGTTAAAGAAAATTTTAAATGCACTGTATGAAAGCTTTCATATAGAAAAAGAGGCAGAAGTAACCATGGAAACCAATCCTGGCACACTTACCATGGAAAAGCTGCGAACCTGCCATCAAAATGGTGTGAACCGTCTAAGCCTGGGCCTGCAGTCGCCAGACGGCACAGAGCTTGCCAGCCTGGGCAGGATCCACGATTATTCCCAGTTCCTTGAAAGCTACCAGATGGCCAGGGAAGCTGGCTTTGATAATGTAAATGTGGATCTGATGTTTGGGATTCCAGGGCAGACCAGGGCGGGATGGGAAAAGAACCTGCGTACAGTGGCTGCGTTAAATCCGGAACATATTTCTGCATACAGCCTGATCATTGAAGAAGGAACTCCTTTTGCCACAAGACAGCTGGATCTGCCGGATGAAGACACAGAATATCAGATGTATGAAGACACAGAGCGGATCCTTGGTGAGTATGGCTTTGAACAGTATGAGATTTCCAATTATGCCAGACCTGGCAAAGCCTGTACCCACAATATTGGTTATTGGACAGGCGTTCCCTATCTTGGATTGGGACTTGGGGCGGCTTCTTTGATGGATGGCTGCAGGTTTACCAATACTGTCTCTCTGGACAGATATACAGATGCCAGCAGGAATTCAGATTTCCCTGACAATATCCGGGAAGATCAGGTCAGGCTTACCAGCCAGGATCAGATGGAGGAGTTTATGTTTCTTGGGCTTCGGCTGCGGGCCGGTGTTTCAAAAGAAGAATTTTTACAAAGATTTGGTGTTTCCATGGAGGAAATCTATGGGGCTGTGATCCGTAAATACAAAGATCTTTCTCTGCTAAAAGAAGAGAATGGGAGGGTTTTCCTTTCCAGGAGGGGGATCCATGTAAGTAATACTGTGATGGCGGATTTTTTGCTGTAGATTTGGGGCATAATTGAAAACAGACCCTTGCAAAACAGATGTTCGTGTGCTATGCTAAACAAAATGAAACACGAACATTTGTTTTGTTTGATTTAACAGACGGTAACTGTAAAAAGGTTGAAAAGTTACTAAGAATTAGAAAATACAGGAGGCAGCTATGGCTATAGATCAGAATAATAAAAAACAGTTTATCCGCATTCGGGGAGCCAATGAAAATAACCTGAAGAATCTGAATGTGGATATTCCAAGGGGAGAGTTTGTAGTACTTACCGGACTTAGCGGATCCGGTAAATCTTCACTTGCCTTTGATACCATTTATGCAGAGGGACAAAGAAGATATATGGAATCTCTGTCTTCTTATGCCAGACAGTTCCTGGGACAGATGGAGAAGCCGGATGTAGAGAGCATAGAAGGCCTGCCCCCTGCTATTTCCATTGATCAGAAGTCTACCAACAGGAACCCTAGGTCCACAGTAGGTACAGTGACGGAGATCTATGATTATTTCAGGCTTTTGTATGCCAGAGTGGGGATTCCTCATTGTCCTAAGTGTGGTAAGGAGATCAGGAAGCAGACGGTAGACCAGATGGTAGACCAGATCATGACTCTGCCGGAGCGGACGAAGATCCAGCTGCTGGCGCCTGTTGTCCGTGGGAGAAAGGGGACTCATGCCAAGCTTCTGGAGCAGGCTAAGAAAAGCGGTTATGTGCGTGCCGAGATCGACAGAAGTGTTTATGAACTGTCTGAGGAGATCAAGCTGGACAAGAATATTAAGCATAATATTGCCATTATTGTAGACCGACTGATCGTAAAGGATGGGATCCAGAAGCGTCTGGCAGACTCCATTGAGACAGTGCTGGGACTTTCTGACGGACTTTTGGTGGTAGATACCATGGATGGCAAGTATCTTAATTTCAGCCAGAGCTTTTCCTGCCCGGACTGTGGGATCAGCATTGATGAGATCGAGCCAAGAAGCTTTTCCTTTAATAATCCGTTTGGTGCCTGCCCGGATTGTCTGGGATTAGGCTATAAGATGGAGTTTGACATAGACCTGATGATCCCGGATAAATCATTAAGCATTTCCCAGGGAGCTATTGCAGTGACCGGGTGGCAGTCCTGCACAGATAAAAGCAGTTTTACCTATGCGATCCTGTCTGCGCTTGCAAGGGAATATGATTTCAGCCTGGACACGCCATTTCAGGAGTATCCGCAGAAGATACAGGATATCCTTGTGAATGGCACAGGAGGTCATTCTGTAAAGGTATATTATAAAGGCCAGCGTGGAGAAGGTGTTTATGATGTGGCATTTCCGGGCCTGATCCGTAATGTGGAGCAGCGGTACAGGGAGACCGGGTCTGAGACTATGAAGCAGGAATACGAAAGCTTTATGAGGATCACACCGTGTACCACCTGTAAAGGCCAGAGACTGAAGAAGGAATCCCTGGCAGTTACTGTAGCTGATAAGAATATTTATGAGATTACCAATTTATCAATAGAAAAGCTGAAAGCATTTCTTACGGATATCCAGCTTACACCTCAGCAGATGCTGATCGGCAGGCAGATCCTGAAGGAGATCGTTGCCAGGGTAGGATTTCTTTCTGATGTAGGACTTGACTATCTTTCCCTTGCCAGGGCAACGGCTACTCTTTCCGGAGGAGAAGCCCAGAGGATCCGTCTGGCGACCCAGATCGGATCAGGCCTTGTGGGAGTCGCCTATATCCTGGATGAGCCGAGTATCGGACTTCACCAGAGAGACAATGACAGGCTGCTTCGTGCGCTGATGCATCTTCGCGACCTGGGTAATACACTGATCGTAGTAGAGCATGACGAGGATACCATGCGTGCTGCGGACTGTGTGGTTGATATTGGTCCTGGAGCAGGTGAGCATGGTGGAGAGCTTGTTGGCATTGGTACAGCAGAAGATCTGATGAAGAATGAAAGATCTGTTACAGGGGCATATCTTAGCGGCAGGCTTAAGATCCCGGTACCAAAGGAGCGGAGAAAGCCAAACGGTTTCCTGAAGATCCGTGGGGCTGCAGAGAATAATCTGAAGAAGATCAATGTGGACATTCCTCTTGGTGTGATGACCTGTGTGACCGGTGTGTCCGGGTCAGGGAAAAGCTCTCTGGTGAATGAGATCCTGTATAAGCGCCTGGCACGGGATCTGAACAGAGCCAGGGTGATCCCAGGAAAACACAGCGATATTCTGGGAATCCAGCAGCTGGATAAGGTGATCAATATTGATCAGTCCCCTATTGGAAGGACTCCTCGTTCCAATCCGGCTACCTATACAGGCGTTTTTGACCAGATCCGAGATCTGTTTGCTGCTACTGCAGATGCCAAGGCCAAAGGCTATAAGAAAGGCAGGTTCAGCTTTAACGTAAAGGGCGGGCGCTGCGAGGCCTGCAGTGGCGATGGTATCATTAAGATCGAGATGCATTTTCTGCCGGATGTATATGTACCCTGCGAGGTCTGCAAGGGCAAGCGGTACAATCGTGAGACTCTGGAAGTGAAATATAAGGGCAAAAGCATATATGATGTGCTGAACATGACTGTAGAAGAAGCCCTTACATTCTTTGAAAATATTCCGTCTATCCACAGGAAGATCGAGACTTTGTATGATGTAGGACTTTCTTATATCCGTCTTGGACAGCCTTCCACGACTCTTTCCGGAGGGGAAGCCCAGAGGATCAAGCTGGCAGCAGAGCTGAGCAAGCGCAGCACCGGAAGGACCATTTATATTCTGGATGAGCCTACCACAGGCCTGCATTTTGCAGATGTGCACAAGCTGGTGGAGATTCTGAAGCGTCTTTCCGAAGGCGGGAATACCGTGGTAGTGATCGAGCATAATCTGGATGTGATCAAGACTGCGGATTATATCATAGATATCGGTCCGGAGGGCGGCGACCGTGGCGGTACAGTGGTTGCCTGTGGCACGCCGGAGCAGGTTGCAAAGAACCCGTCCTCCTACACCGGACAGTATGTAGCCAAATATTTGAACTAACAAACGCTTTCTTTTTGAGGGGGAATTGCGTATAATAGGGAAAAACGTAACTATTCAGTAGTTACGGGAAATAAGCAGTGATTAAAGGGAGGTTCATAATGCCGGCAAGTGATATAGGAATTGATCTTGGAACCAGAAACAGCCAGGTATATTCTACCGGGAAAGGCCTTGTGCTCATGGAGCCTACAGTAGCGGTATATGATAAAGACTCAGAAAAAATAAAGGCAATGGGGGAAGAAGCAAAGCAGATGACAGGACATGTTTCCTCTAATATGGAAGTCATCTGGCCTATCCGCCAGGGCGTGATCGTAGATTACACAGTTATGGAGAAAATGCTGAAATTTTTAATTTCCAGGGCAATGGGGCGCAGAGCTTTCCGCAAGCCAAGGATCAGCATATGTATTCCCAGCGGCACAACAGAAATCGAAAAGAAAGCTATTGAAGAAGCAACCTATCAGGCAGGTGCCAGAGAAGTTTTTCTTGCAGAAGAGCCTATTGCAGCCGCCATCGGGGCAGGTGTGGATGTAACAAAACCATTTGGCAATCTGATCGTAGATATTGGAGCAGGGACTACAGACATTGCTGTGATCTCCATGGCCGGGGTAGTGGTATCCAGTACCATTAAAGTGGCAGGAGATAATTTTAATCAGGCAATTATGAGTTATGTGCGAAAAACTCACAATCTGTTTATAGGAGAAGATGCAGCAGAAACCATCAAGATAAAGATCGGCACTGCTATTGAGGAAGCTTCCCCAAGGACTATGGAAGTAAAGGGCCGTAATGTGATCACCGGGCTTCCAAAGACGGTTACACTCACATCTGAAGAAGTACGGATGGCTCTTCGGGAAGCTACCGGACAGATCGTAGAGGCTGTGCATGGGGTTCTGGAGAAGACACCACCGGAACTTGCGGCAGATATTGTAGACCGGGGGATCGTGCTTACCGGTGGAGGCGCTCTGCTTCACGGAATGGATAATCTGATCGAGCAGAAAACAGGTGTAAATGCACTGACAGTACAGGACGCCATCATGGTAGTTGCTGCAGGCACAGGGAAATATGCAGAGATCATGTCAGGGATGGATGATTAGAAAGAATGAGTGAGAAGATTACCGGTTATATTGACCATGTGGTTTTCCGTAATAATGATAATGGATATACAGTGATGGTAGTGAAGGGCACCCAGGAGGAAGAACTGACCTGCGTAGGCAGTTTTTCATCTATCAGTCAGGGAGTGACGATAGAAGCAGAGGGAACTTACACCACTCATCCTGTTTACGGAAAGCAGTTTCAGGTACACAGTTATACAGAAAAAATGCCGGAAGACAGTCTTGCAATGGAAAGATATCTTGGTTCAGGTGCGATCAAAGGGATCGGAGCAGCACTGGCAGCCAGGATCGTCCGGCACTTCGGGGAAGATACCCTTCGGATCGTAGAGGAGGAGCCTGAACGTCTTTCGGAAATAAAAGGGATCAGTGAAAAAAAAGCGCGTGAGATTGCTGCCCAGGTAACTGAAAAGGCAGATATGCGGAGGGCTATGATATTTCTGCAGAAATACGGGATTTCCCTGAATCTTGGCGCAAAAATATACCAGAAATATGGCCAGGCTGTTTACGGTGTGCTTCAGGAGAATCCGTACCGCCTGGCCGAAGATATTTCTGGTGTAGGATTCAGGATCGCAGATGAAATCGCATCCAGGATCGGTATACATACAGATTCAGATTACAGGATCCGCAGTGGGATGTTGTATACTCTTTTGCAAGCTTCAGGCGAAGGTCATATTTATCTTCCAAAAGAAGAACTTTTTCAAAGGGCCGCCAGACTTCTGGATGTGGATCCTTCCTATATGGAGAAGCATCTGATGGATATGGCTATTGACCGGAAGCTGGTATTAAAAGAGACAAAAGAGGGCACTCTGGTTTATCCAAGCAAGTATTATCAAGTCGAGCTGAATACAGCCAGAATGCTGAATGAACTGAATATTAAATGTCCTGAGAATGAAAAGCTGGTGGAGCGCAGACTGGCCCAGATCCAGAAAGAGACAGGTACAGTTCTGGATGAAATGCAGAAAAAGGCAGTAAAGGAAGCAGCAGGAAATGGCCTGTTCATCCTTACAGGAGGCCCGGGTACAGGAAAGACCACCACCATCAATGCCATTATCCGTTTTTTTGAAGGCGAGGGAGCAGAGCTTCGGCTTGCTGCGCCTACAGGCAGGGCTGCCAAAAGAATGACAGAGACTACCGGATATGAAGCCCAGACGATCCACAGGCTTCTGGAACTGAATGGAGTTCCGGATGAAGAGCATGACAATCAGGCTGTCCATTTTGACAGGAATGCCCAGAATCCGCTGGATGCAGATGTGATCATTATTGATGAGATGTCCATGGTGGATATTTTCCTGATGCACTCCCTGTTGCAGGCTATTACTGCAGGGACAAGGCTGATCCTTGTAGGAGATGAGAATCAGCTTCCAAGCGTAGGCCCTGGGAATGTCCTGAGGGATATTATCCGCAGCCAGGCATTTCCTGTGGTTGAGCTTACCAAGATCTTCCGGCAGGCATCCGAGAGCGATATTGTGGTAAATGCCCACAAGATCAACCGTGGAGAGCAGGTGTCCCTGGATAATAAAAGCAGGGACTTCTTTTTCCTGAAACGATATGATGCAGACATCATTATCCGTGTGGTGATCGCACTGATCCAGGAGAAAATGCCCAGATATGTGGGAGCCAAACCCTTTGAGATACAGGTACTTACGCCTATGCGTAAGGGCCTTCTTGGTGTAGAAAGACTGAATCAGATCCTGCAAAGATACCTGAATCCGCCGGATCCGGGGAAAAGAGAGCATGAATTCGGACAGCAGCTGTTCCGTGAAGGGGACAAGGTGATGCAGGTTAAGAACAATTATCAGATGGAATGGGAAGTACGGGGCAAATACGGTATCCCTGTAGAAAAGGGAGTAGGCGTATTTAATGGAGACACCGGTATCCTGAAGGAGATCAATGAATTTTCCGAGATGGCATCTGTAGAATTTGAAGATGGAAGATGGGCAGAGTATTCTTTTAAACAGCTGGAGGAACTGGAACTGGCTTATGCGATTACGATCCATAAGTCTCAGGGGTCAGAATATCCTGCTGTGGTTCTTCCTATCCTGTCAGGCCCAAGGATGCTTCTGAACCGTAATCTTTTGTATACAGCTGTTACCAGGGCAAGAAAATGTGTAACTATAGTGGGAAGTGAAGAGACATTTGGGGAGATGATCCGCAATGAAAAGCAGCAGAAGCGTTACAGCTCTCTGGATGTGCGTATCCGGGAGCTTTCTGAATCTTCTTTATCCCAGACGATGTCCTTTATGTCATCAGGTGATGAAGGAGCAGAAGCGGCTGATCTGTCCGGAGTGTGAAAAAGATTTGCATCCTATTACCGGTCCAAGATGTTATCATTGTGGAAAGCCGGTAAAAGAGGGAGAAGAATATTGTGCAGACTGCAGATCACATCCGGGCGCATTTACAGCGGGAAAAGGGATTTTTCTCTACGATGACAGGATGAAGGCTTCCATGATGAAGTATAAGTACAGCGGATGCAGGGAATACGGACGATTTTTCGGAAGGGCCATGTGTGTATACGGGGCTGATTCCATACGCAAATGGAAGCCGGATCTGGTGGTACCTGTTCCCATGACCCAAGCAAAGCTGCGGCAGAGAGGCTTTAATCAGGCCGGGGATCTGGCAAAGACAGTGGCAGTAGCTATGAAGCTTCCTTTGGATACAGGACTTGTGCGAAAGATCAGGCATACAGATGCCCAGAAGGAACAGGATGCAGCCGGACGGCGGCGCAATCTGAAAGGGGCTTTTGAAATTACCAGGAGAATTGAGGGAAAACGTATTTTGGTCATAGATGATGTGTATACTACAGGCAGTACCATGGATGAGATCGCCGGATGCCTGAAAAAAAGCGGTGCAGGGGCAGTGTTTTTTCTTACTCTGTGCAGCGGGATCCATTGATTCATGGCAAAAAATGCTTTTCACAGCATGGGATATATGATATAATTAATCTATATGGTTAAAATGCGTTTATAGTATCAAAAGCAAGGAGTCATTTATGATCAACGAAGAAAAAGTCAAGATAATGAACAGGCTTGCAATGTATGAAAAGCGAGGCGGGAAGAAGTATCTGCCTGTCAGCAGGTATTACCGCAGTGATTACATCGGGCTTGCATTAATTAAAAATTTCTTTCTGGTTACTATCGGATATGCCCTGGTTCTTGCAGCAGTGGCTGTATATTATTCAGAGTATCTTATGAACAATATCAATCAGATGGATCTGGTCAGCCTGGGTATGCAGGTGGTTGGCGGATATGCTGTGGTGCTGATCGGTTATTCGGTTCTTACCTATATTGTGTACACAGTAAAGTATCACTTTGCCAAGAAAAGTGTTAAGAAGTATTATGAAGAACTGACCAAACTGGAGAGGATCTACGGTCGTGAAGAGAGAAAGAATTCCGGACGGGAAATCACAGGAGGACGTAAAAGATGACAGCATTACTTGAATTAAAACAGAAAATAAAAAACCTGTATGGGCAATATGAACTTTATCTTCTTCCGGTATTCAAATTTGTCCTTGCCATGCTGTATTTTACCTGGATCAATGAAAATATGGGCTATATGAGCCAGCTGAACAGCATGTTTGTGGTACTGATCCTGGCACTGATCTGCTCCATACTGCCACCTGTTGTGACTGTATATGCAGGATTTATCCTGATGGTGCTTCATAGTTATGCACTGAGTCTGGAGACAGCAGGTTTTATGCTGGTGCTGATCCTGGTAATGGTGATCTTTTTCCTCAGATTCAGCAGCGGACAGAACACGGTGATGGCATTTACACCGATTACTTTTATGTTTAATGTTCCGGCGATCCTGCCTATTGGCAGCGGTCTTCTGGGTAATGCAGTATCTGCTATCCCGGCAGGATGCAGTGTGGTCCTGTTTTACTTTATCCGATTCATTAAGAGACAGTCTGCATCTTTGATGAGCACAGATCTGGAAGTGGCAGATAAGCTGCAGCTTCTGGCTGATGGACTGGCACAGAACTGGGGCATGTGGATCACAGTAGTGGCATTTGTTCTTGTAGTTCTTGTTGTGTATCTGATCCGTACACGTTCATTTGATTATGCATGGAGGATCGCCATTGTTGCAGGCGGTGTGACTTATGTGCTTGTTATGCTGGGAGGAAGTCTTTTCCTGAACGCAACTGTTTCCATGCCTGCACTGATCACCTGTGCTGTATTGTCTGTGGTATTTGCCATTATTCTGGAATTCTTTGTGTTTGGCGGGGATTACAGCCGTACAGAGAGACTGGAATATGAGGATGATGAATATTTTTACTATGTAAAGGCAGTTCCAAAGGCTTCTGTAGCTACTTCTGAGAGAAGTATCAAGAAGATTAACGGAGAGCCTATAAGGGAAGAGAGACGTTCCGAAGAAAAGAAAGAAGCTTCTTTTTCCGAGCCAGCACATCATTCCGGCGAGAAACCGAAGAAACGCAGGACTGCTCCAGCTCCGGCACCAAGAAAAGCAAAGCCGGTTCCAAAGGAAGATGATATGGATGAGATCGATTTTGAGAAGAAACTGGAAGAGTCTTTGAAAGATCTGTAATAACTATTTCACTATTTTGCATTCAGTAACTGTAAACAAGACAGGCAACAGAACTGTGCCTGCCCCAATAAATGAAAGGAGACCGTTATGCAGGATATTGCAGCTATGCTTGCCAGGTATCTGCCAAAGCTGGCGTTACCGCAGGTTGGGATCATTGATGTGATCGAGATTGCCCTGATATCATTTTTTGTGTATCAGTTTATGGTTTGGATCAAATTCACCCGTGCGTATACACTGCTGAAAGGTATCCTTATTGTCCTTGGATTTATTTTTATTGCATATGTTTTCCAGATGAGCACCATTCTCTGGATTGTTAAGAATCTGTCTACTGTACTACTCACTGCTGTGATCATTATTTTCCAGCCTGAGCTTCGTAAAGTGCTGGAACAGCTTGGACAGAAGAAGATCATGTCTGCCATCACACTGTTTGACACAGGCAAGGAAGTGCAGGAGCGTTTTACTGATAAGACTGTGAATGAGCTTGTTAAAGCCTGCTTTGATATGGGAGAGGTCAAGACAGGTGCACTGATCGTGATCGAGCAGAATATCCGTCTTACAGAATATGAGCGGACTGGTATCAATGTAGATGCAGTGCTTACCAGTCAGCTTCTGATCAATATTTTTGAACATAATACACCTCTTCATGACGGTGCGGTTCTTGTAAGGGGGAATCGTATCGTGGCTGCTACCTGTTATCTGCCGCTTTCTGATAATATGGAACTGAGCAAGCAGCTTGGAACCCGTCACAGAGCTGGCGTAGGGATCAGTGAGGTCAGTGATTCCCTGACTATTATCGTGTCAGAGGAGACCGGACAGGTATCCGTAGCAAAGGGAGGAAGGCTTTCCAGAGGGCTGACAAGTGCCCAGCTTCGGGAAGCACTGGTTAAAGCACAGAATAAAAAGGTTGTTGAAAACAGTAAATTGCGCCATCTGCTGAAGGGGAGGGCGAAACATGAAGAATAGGAAGCTTACGGCAAATATTCCGTTGAAGATCATGTCCATTCTGGTAGGTATCCTGGTATGGCTTCTGGTAGTCAATGTGGATAATCCTATTAAGACCAGAACGATCATTATCCCAGGGGAGAATGTGGAAGTGATCAATAAGGCATACGTGGACAGTGACAATAAGATGGTTATGCAGGATGATGATCCGGAGCCGGTAAGGGTAACTGTGACTGCAGAGCGAAAGACTCTTGCCAGACTGACGGCTTCTGATATTTCCGTAGTAGCTGACCTGCAGCAGGCAGGGAATCTTGACACAAAGCCTGTGATGGTACCTATCACAGCAAGCTGCAGCGGAGTTTCTGCAGATAACATTAAGGTAACGCCTCAGTATCTGGAAGTGCGCCTGGAAGAAAAGGCATCCCAGGATTTCCTGGTAAATGCCAATTATGGCACAAGTACACCTGGGAAGGGCTATGAGGTGGGGACTCAGACTGCTAGTCCGGAAAAAGTGAAGATTACAGGGCCGAAGTCCCTGATCAATAAAATTGATAAAGTAAACGCTACAGTGAATGTAGACGGCAAGACGAAAGATGTAACAGAAGATGTAAGTATTCAGATCATTGATAAAAATCAGGACAGTCTTACAGATGGAAGGATGGCATACCTCACCATTGACAATCCAAAGGTAACAGTTACCACCAAGTTCTGGAAGATCCGTACAGGCGTGAAGCTGCGTGCCGGTTATACCGGAGAAGCGGCAGAGGGTTATCAGGTAGACAGTGTGACTACAGTACCGGATACCATCAGTATAGCCGGTACAGATGAGGCGCTGGAACAGCTGAGACTGGAGGATAACACACTGTGGATCTCAGGAGACGGTGTGGATATTTCCGGTGAGAAGAGTGATGTGGAGAAAAAGGTAAGCCTTAAGGATGTGCTTCCTGATGATACCAAGCTTACAAGCGGAGCAAGTGAGGATGTACTGGTACGTGTATCTATCCTGCCTGTGGGCAGCCGTACATTCAGTCTTCCAGCGAATGAGATCGAAGTGAAGAACAGACCGTCTGATCTGCAGTTTGCTTTTGATACAGACAGTATCAGTGTGAAGGTAAAGGCTGTAGACGGAGATATTGATGAGTTTGATGTAGCGGATATTAAGGCATCCATTGATCTGGATGGGAAGACAGAAGGAAGCTATGAAGTGCCTGTAACGGTAAAGCTGCCAAAGGGTTATGAGCTTCTGGAGGATGTGACCACAGATGTGACGATCTCAGAGATCTCCAATGTGGAAGAGAATAATGGATAAGGGGTGATAATTATATGGTAAGTCAGAAGGTAACTGTGAACAATCCATCAGGATTGCATCTGCGTCCGGCAGGGATCCTGTGTAAGGAAGCGATCAAGTTCAAATCATTGATCACATTTACATTCAGTGGGGGAACTGCAAATGCGAAAAGCGTACTGAGCGTGCTTGGGGCATGTGTAAAGTGCGGAGATGAGATTGAGTTGGTGTGTGAAGGTGCAGATGAGAAGGAAGCACTGGAAACACTGGTAAAAGCCATTGAAAGCGGATTAGGGGAATAAGGAGATTCTAAGTGAAAAAAAGAATTGTATCTGTGCTTTTGTGTGCAGTGATGTGTATGACGGCTGCTCCGTCTGCCTATGCCATGGAAGCAGAGCCTTTTGCAGAAGTTACAGCAGAAGGATCGGATGAAGGGGATGAAGGATCAGCTGCTGTACAGCCGGAGGAGAACGGCGAAGCAGAGGCTGAGACAGAGATTACAGATGTTTTTCAGGACGAGTTGACTGAGGGGGATGTACAGGACAGTACTGTACAGGAAGATCCTTCCACACAGGTATCCGAACAGGATGCTGACAGCCAGGAAAGCCTGTTTAATGATGGAAATGTTTTTGCAGGAGAGGATCTTTCAGCGCAGGAAGCAGGGAATACTGCAGGAAGCTGGCGCTGGGATCAGACAACCGGAGCTTTTTCCTATTATGATTTAGCGGGGAATCCAATTTCCATTTCCCAGCTGGACCAGGAATATCAGGCACAGGGGAAATATACAGGATATTATCTGATTGATGGGAATTACTACTGTCTGGATGCAAATGGTGTGCCACGTACAGGCATGATCCAGCTTACAGCCAATGGTGTGACTTCCACTTATTATTTCCAGGAAGAAAAAGATGCATATGGGATTGCCGGTAAGATGTTCTATGGCGGCTGGCTTTGCAAACAGACAGATAAAGGTGAGAAGTGGCTGTTCTTTAACACTGGCAGAGACAATGCTGCAGACCTTGGCAAATTATATGTGCATGGTACGCTTGTTACCAAGCTGGATACAGCTGTAAAAGGAGATAAGTTATACCTTCTTGATAAGAATGGTTATATCCTTAAAAGTGCCATGAAGAAAGCCGAGAATGGCAAGTATTATCTGACAGATGCACAGGGACGGATCTATACGAATAAGCTTGTTACCTACAAGGGCAGCAAGTATTATGTTGGCAAGTATGGCAGCCGTGCAGAATGGAAGAACTGCTGGCATCGCTGTGTGGGAGCCGGGAACCGGATGTATTATTTCGGGAAAACTCCTGGTAAAGTGGTGAAGAAGACCGGATGGCAGAAGGTAACTGTAAACGGCAAGTTTTATGGATGGTTTTATTTCACGAAGAACGGAAACCATTACAAGAATAAGCTTCTGAAGTCAGGTTGCTATTTTAAAGAAAATGGAAAGCTTGCCAGCGGTATGTATAAAGTTGGGAAAAAGACATATTTCTTTACTCCAAGCACTTCTTCCAAACGAAATGGAAAGATGGTGAAGGGGCGTCTGGCAACAGACGGTAAGAACTGGTATTATGCATACAAGAGCGGTGTGCTCCGCAAATCAGGCTGGCAGAAGGTAAACGGTAATTCCTATTACTTTAAGAATTACAAAGCAGTCCGTAATACATTCATCAAAAAAGGAAGTACATACGGATATCTGGATAATACAGGAAGGTTTACTACAGGATGGGTGATTGAAAATGATTCCAAGAACCTGGTTCGGTATATTGATCCATCCAAGAAAGGGTTTGTGAAAAATACTTCCCGTGTGATCGATGGTCTGCGTTATTACTTTGATGCAGATGGTTACAGGATCAATGATGTGACTGACCGTGTGGCAGGGCCATATTCTGTGACAGTAGACCGTGTGAACGGTGTTATGACGGTTTATAATTCCAACCGCACGATTCCGGTAAAGACCATCCGTGTTTCTGTTGGTCTTCCTGAGACACCTACTCCTGTAGGTACATTCACACTCAGCCGCAGTGCAAGATGGCAGCCGCTGATGGGGAATTCCTGGGGACAGTATGGTACTCATGTAACAGGCAATGTTCTGGTGCACTCTGTACCAGGCGGAAGTCCTGATGTATATGCAGTTCCGGCAGGATTTTATAATATGCTGGGTGAGCCTGCATCTCATGGATGTATCCGTGTATGTGTGGCAGACGCTAAATGGGTTTATGAGAACTGCAATGGGTCTGCGATCACCATTTTTGATGGTGTGGCCAAGTCTGAAGAGGTGTTTAAGGGGCCGCTGGGACGTAATCCGCTGGTGAGTCTGCGGGCGCCTTACAATTTTGATCCTACGGATCCTTCAATTACAAAGTAATTATGATGAGAGATGTTGCTGCGGCGGCATCTCTTTTTTTACAGAAAAGCAATCATTGGGGAATTGTATGTCTTGCTATGTTGCATTTTGTAGTAAGCGTAAAAACGCTCGCCTTTCTTAATAGTTGATTTTAGTCCATACTTGAAAAAAACAATTGATTTTTTCAAGGAGGACTAAAGACTATGGATGAG
>ONBN01000012.1 GCA_900316115.1 uncultured Eubacteriales bacterium | reverse complement strand
CCAGACCTATTGCTCCACTCATTCTAACAGCTTAAGCAACAAGATGGATAATTCCTTACTGGCTGTAAGGGATATTAACCATAAATATATTGTAGTAGACAGAAGGTGGAAGTGTGGTATTTAAAACAACAGGAAATAAATCAAATCCAGTCATCTTGTTTTTCCATGCAATGGGAGTAATTGGGGAAAGCAGTATGCCGGTTGCAGAGAAAATGGCAGAAAAATATTATTGCATTATGCCAACATCAACCGTGTATTGCTCCGGACAGAGGTATCAAAGCAAAAGAGATGAGATACAACAGATTGTAAGATTTCTGGGAAATCATGGCATCAAAGAAATAGAACTTATAGTTGCATCTTCGATTGGAGCAGATCTCGCCATGGCATTCCTGACAGAGACAAAAATACCAGTAAAACATGTTTTTTTTGATGGTGGGCAGTTTGCACAGATTGGAAAGGTGATACGCAGAATCATGGTTCCGTTCTTATATATAGCAATGAAAAGTCTGTTCTGGTCAAAAGGAAAGACGTTGAAGAGAATCATGTGGTGTGATGACAACAAAATTAAACCTTACTTTATAGAGGCAGGAAAGAACTTGACATATGGAAACCTAAGAAGACAGATGGCAGATAGCCTGGAAGATAAACCATTTCCGAAATTGCCGGAAGAATTGCAAAAACATACATTCTGGGAATTTGGAAGTAAAGAAGAACATTTTAAATACAGAAATGCAGTGATGCAGACTTATATATACGGTAACTTTCCGGTTTTTGAGGGATTCAACCATATGCAGTATCAAATTCAAAATCCGGAGGGATTTGCCAGAATGCTGGAAATGATTATTGAGACAGATAGGTTATCTGAATTGATATTTTGAAAGAATGCATCTGCGGGGTCGAAACTGAATACACAGGAAAATAAAAAAATCTAAACAGTAGACTTGACAAAATCCTGTAACGAGTTAAAATATAACAGTGCTATATAGCACTGTTATATTTTGGGGAGAAGTTTAGAGGATACGAAAAGAATGTCGACGAAAGCAGAAGATACACAAAAAAACATATTAGATACAGCCAGAAAACATTTCCTGAAAGATGGTTTGACGGGAGCGTCTTTAAGAAACATTGTAAAAGATGCAGGGCTTACTACTGGCGCATTTTACAAATATTATCCGACGAAAGAAGCACTTTTTGATGCACTGACGGATCCATATATGGAACATATTTATCAGATTTATGACCAGATCGTTGAGGCGTTTGAAAAGCTTTCAGCCAGTGATCAGACAAGGAATATGTCGGATACATCCAGTGATGGGATGGAGCAGATGATTGATTATATTTATGATCATTATGATAATTTCAGATTATTGTTGAAATGCGGAGACAGTGGAAAATTTGAATTATTCATACATAATATGGTGGAGCGGGAAAAGAAGTCCAGTCTGAAATATATGGAAAAAATGAAAGAGGCCGGTGTAAAAATACCGGTTGTCGAGGAAAGCCTTATGCATATGATCTATACAGGATTTTTTTCGTCAATATTTCAGATCATTGAGCATGATATAGACAGAGAGACCGCAAAGAAAAATGTGCATCAGCTGAAAGAATTTAATACAGGCGGCTGGGAACGATTGTGGAATATTGAATTTCCGGTATAACTGATGCAGGTGGCTAATGCCAGTAAGCCACCTATTTTATTATATATGAGTTAGAAGGTACTAACAAAAGAAATAATAATAAAATAAAAGTAATAATAATAAAACAAAAGTAAGGAGGAACAGATATGAAAGAAAAAAAGAAGTCGGCAGTCAGCTGGATCTTGACATGGGCCGGACAAAAAAGAATTGCCTATGTATGGAGTGTGTTACTTGCAATAGGAAATGTGATTTTTAAGATTTTCCCTTATTTTATCATTGCAGATATAGTAAAGCTGTTTTTAAGTGGTGAAAAGGAGTTTGAACCATATTTTGCAAAAGCAGTTTTCATTGCACTGTCGTTTATCATTGCAGAACTGTTTCATTCGCTCTCGACAGCATTGTCACATAAAGCAACGTTTGTGGTACTCGCAAATATAAGAAAAATCTGCTGTGATAAATTGACACGGGTGCCGCTTGGTTATGTGAAGGATACACCATCCGGTATATTTAAGAATATCATGGTGGAAAGAATCGACAGTATCGAGACGACATTGGCGCATATTGTCCCGGAATTCACATCCAATCTGCTGGCACCGGTTGTGATTTTGATCTATTTCTTTCTGACAGACTGGAGGCTGGCACTCTGGTCATTGGTGCCGGTTATTGTTGGACTGTTCTCTTATTTTGGAATGATGCTGGATTATAAGCCAAGTTTCGAGAGAACGGTTCAGACAACAAAAGATCTGAATGATGCGGCAGTGGAATATATTGACGGAATCGAAGTAATAAAGGCATTTGGAAAGACAGAAAGTTCTTATGCCAAATTTACAAAGGCAGCTATGGCATATGCGGATTCTTTTATTTCCTGGATGAAGCGGTGCTCAATCTTTCATGCACTGATGATGGTGGTCACACCCTATACGCTTCTTACGGTATTACCGTTTGGAGCACATTATGTAGTGAATGGAACACTTGCGGTTTCTGATTTTGTCATCTGTATTATTTTATCACTTGGAATCGTTGGACCGTTGATCACAGTGGGTTCCTATACAGATGATCTTGGCAAGATCGGGGTGATCGTTGGTGAAGTGGCAGGAATTCTGGAACAGCCGGAACTGGAACGTCCGGAGAAAAGTGAAAGAGTTCCAAAAGATAATTCCGTTACGCTTGAAGATGTCAGTTTTGGTTATCACGACAAAGAAATCCTGCACGGAATAAATATGGAATTAAAGGCAGGAACGGTAAATGCGATCGTAGGACCCTCCGGAAGCGGAAAGTCAACCATTGCAAAGCTGATTGCATCCTTGTGGGATGTGGATTCCGGAAGCATTAAAATCGGCGGAGTTGATGTTAAAGAAATGGCACTTTCAGATTTTAACCGGAAAATTGCATATGTTGCACAGGATAATTATCTGTTTAATGAAACGGTCCGTGAAAATATCCGGCAGGGAAATCCAGATGCTACTGATGAACAGGTCGTTGAGGTGACAAAGAAAAGCGGATGTTATGAATTTATCATGCAGCTGGAGAATGGATTTGATACGGTTGTTGGAGGTGCAGGAGGGCATCTGTCAGGAGGCGAGAGACAGCGCATCTCGATCGCAAGAGCGATGTTAAAAGATGCTCCGATTGTGCTCCTTGATGAGGCAACTGCTTACACAGATCCGGAAAATGAGGCGATCCTGCAGAATTCTATTGCAAAACTGGTAGCAGGGAAGACATTGATCGTAATAGCGCACAGGCTTTCTACCATTAAGGACAGTGACCAGATCTTTGTTGTAAATGATGGAAATGTAACAGCACATGGCACACATGAGGAACTTCTGGTGTCATGCCCACTTTATAAGGAAATGTGGAATGCCCATATTTCTGTAAAAGATACTGTGAAGGAAGGAGAATGATATGTTTGGAATTCTGACAAAATTCTTTCGTTTTTCAGGCAGGGAAAATAGCAATAAATTCAAACTGTCGATGGTGATCGGACTTATAGAGGCTCTTGCCTCAGCCATGAAGATTCCGGCTATTATGTACATACTGATGGGTTTGCTGAGTGGAAAACCGACAGGGAAATATATTGGAGGCTCCGTTGCGATTATGGTCATTGCAATCGTAGTCGATGTAATCTGTAAGAGATATTCTACAGTACTTCAGACAGAAGGTGGATATAATGCAAGTGCTTTTATGAGAATCAAGATTGCAGAGCACCTGCGCTATCTGCCGATGGGATATTATAATTCCAATAGTATCGGGGAAATTTCTTCCATTACAACCAATACAATGGAAATACTTGGCGATGTGGCTGCGAGAGTGGTCATGCTGACCATGCAGGGAATCCTGGAAACATCAATGATCATTTTTATGCTGTTTGTTTTTGACTGGAGGATCGGACTGATCGCTGCAGCAGGAGTGCTTATTTTCTTTGGTGTCAATTCTGCAATGCAAAATGCAGGGAAAAAAGATTCAGAGCAAAAAGTAGTATGTGATACAGAGCTTGTAAATCAGATTATGGAGTATCTGCAGGGAATATCAGAAGTAAAATCATACAATCTGCTTGGAAAACAGGCGAAAAGATTAAATGATGCAAATGAAGCATGCGAAAAAGTTAATACAAAGATGGAGATGTTGTTTGTTCCCTATCATTTTCTGCAAAGCGTGATAACAAAAATCACGGGTGCTGTAGTCGTGACATGCAGTGCATATTTTTATATCAATGGAACTATGAGTGCGGTCTATGCGATTGGTATGACAATTTCAGCATTTATGCTTTATTCCAGCCTGGAATGCGCAGGAAATTATTCATCCCTTTTACATGTGGTAAGTGTATGCGTAGATAAAGCAAATGCAATACTGGAGCTGGACACCATGGATATCGATGGCAAAGAAATCCAGCCGGAAAATTACGATATCAGACTTTCTAACATTTCATTTTCTTATGACAAACGGAAGATTATTGATGATATATCGCTTTCTATCCCACAGAAAACGACGACAGCGATCGTTGGACCATCTGGTGGAGGAAAATCAACCCTTTGCAATTTGATTGCCAGATTTTGGGATGTGGATTCCGGGGAAGTGACACTTGGAGGCGTGAATATAAAAGACTACAGCATGAACAGTCTGATGCGTAATTTTTCATTTGTATTTCAGTCTGTGTATTTGTTTGCAGATACCATTGAAAATAATATTAAATTCGGACGTCAGGACGCAAGCCATGAGGAAGTGGTGGAAGTGGCAAAAAAAGCGTGCTGTCATGATTTTATAAGCAAACTTCCTGATGGATACGATACAGTGATCGGAGAGGGAGGAGCTACACTTTCCGGTGGTGAGAAGCAGCGTATTTCGATAGCCAGAGCAATCATGAAGGACGCACCAATCGTTATATTAGATGAGGCAACAGCTAATGTTGATCCGGAGAATGAAAAGGAGCTGATGGATGCAGTAGATGCTCTTACAAAGGAAAAAACGATTATTATGATTGCCCACAGATTAAAAACAGTCAGACATGCAGACCAGATTGTGGTTGTTGACAAAGGGAGAATTGTGCAGCAGGGAACACATGAGCAGTTAATGAAGCAGGATGGTATTTATAAGAGATTTGTGGATGCAAGGCAGCAGGCGGTGAGCTGGAAATTAGCACGGGTTCACAAGGGTCATACGCCATGCATGGCTCGTAGCGTTCACACAATCTTCACAAAATAATTAGCACTCACATCTTGACAGTGCTAACAACGCGTGTTATATTACATACAGAACAAAGGAAATGGATTATAAAGATAACATGAATTTCAATAGATAAAGCAAAGAACGCGTTGAGAGGAGATATGACTTATGTTAAGACCAAGTATTTTTACAGACAGTTTATTGGATGATGTTTTTGGATTTCCATTTTATGATGATAAGGCAGACCGCAGGGCAGAGAGAAAGCTGTATGGACATCACGCAGCCAATCTGATGAAGACAGATATTAAAGAGAAAAATGACAGTTTTGAATTAGAGATCGATCTTCCAGGATTTACAAAGGATGAGATCAAAGTAGAAGAGAAAAACGGATATCTGACAGTTAGTGCTTCAAAGGCTTTGGAGCAGGATTCCAAGGAGAAAGAAAGTGGTCATTATATCCACAGAGAACGTTACACTGGTGCCTGCCAGAGAAGTTTCTATATTGGCGAGGATATTGAGAACGAGCAGATCAAAGCCGAATTCAAGCATGGGATCCTGAAGCTTACACTTCCAAAGAAACAGGCTAAGCCAGAAGTGGAAGAGAAGCGTTATATTTCCATTGAAGGATGATCGTAGTATTATGAAATGCCGATGGACAGCTTCCAGAAGGAGGCTGTCTGCCGGCAGTTTTTCCATATAAAAGGATTCGGAGAGGAGGAACGTCTATGAACATCAGTAAATTCACACAGAAGTCCATTGAGGCAGTGCAGAATCTGGAAAAGGTTGCTTATTCTTACGGCAATCAGGAGATCGAGCAGGAACATCTGCTGTATTCCCTTTTGAAGCAGGAAGACAGCCTGATCCTGAAGCTGATCGAGAAGATGGACATTAATAAAGAATATTTTGTTAATACAGTTGAAAAAGCGCTGGATGAAAAAGTAAAAGTATCCGGCGGAGAGCTGCGGTTTGGGCAGTACCTGAACAAGGCTCTGGTAAGTGCCGAGGATGAAGCAAAGGCAATGGGAGATGAGTATGTATCCGTAGAGCATCTGTTCTTATCCCTGCTGAAGTATCCAAGCCCAAGCATGACAAAGATCTGGAAAGAATTTGGTATTACAAGAGAAAGATTTCTGCAGGCTCTGTCTACGGTAAGAGGTAATCAGAGGGTAGTCAGTGACAATCCGGAGGCCACTTATGATACACTTGCCAAATACGGTGAGGATCTGGTGGAAAAAGCCAGAAATCAGAAGCTGGATCCAGTGATCGGCCGTGACGGTGAGATCCGTAATGTAGTGCGGATCCTGTCCCGTAAGACCAAGAACAACCCAGTGCTTATCGGTGAACCTGGTGTAGGTAAAACGGCTGTTGTAGAAGGACTTGCACAGAGGATCGTTGCAGGAGATGTGCCGGAAGGCCTTAAGGAAAAGAAGATATTCTCCCTGGATATGGGCGCTTTGGTAGCAGGTGCCAAATACAGAGGCGAATTTGAGGAAAGGCTGAAAGCCGTTCTTGAAGAAGTAAGAAAAAGCGAAGGCAGGATCATCCTGTTTATTGACGAGCTTCATCTGATTGTTGGAGCAGGAAAGACAGACGGTGCCATGGATGCCAGCAATATGTTAAAGCCTATGCTGGCAAGAGGGGAGCTTCATTGTATCGGAGCTACCACATTGGATGAATACCGTCAGTACATTGAGAAGGATGCAGCACTGGAGCGTCGTTTCCAGCCGGTTATGGTAGATGAGCCTACAGTGGAGGATACTATTTCCATTCTTCGTGGACTGAAGGAACGGTATGAGGTTTTCCATGGGGTTAAGATCACAGACAGTGCCCTGGTAGCAGCGGCTACTCTTTCCCACAGATATATTACAGACCGTTTCCTGCCGGATAAAGCCATTGACCTGGTAGATGAAGCCTGTGCACTGATCAAGACAGAGTTGGATTCCATGCCTACAGAACTGGATGAACAGCGCAGGAAGATTATGCAGCTTGAAATCGAAGAGTCTGCCCTGAAAAAAGAAACCGACAATTTAAGTAAGGAGCGTCTTGCAGACCTTCAGAAAGAGCTTGCAGACCTGCGGGATGTATTTAATACCCAAAAGGCTCAGTGGGATAATGAAAAAAAGTCTGTAGAAAAGCTTCAGAAGCTGCGTGAGCAGATAGAAGATGTAAATAAACAGATCCAGAAAGCAAAACAGAGTTATGATCTGGAAAAGGCTGCACAGCTGCAGTATGGAGAACTTCCAAGATTGCAGCAGCAGCTGGAGATCGAAGAACGTGACGTTAAAGAAGGCGACAGACGGCTTGTACATGAGGCTGTTACAGATGACGAGATTGCAAGGATCATTTCCAGATGGACAGGGATCCCGGTTGCAAGACTGACAGAGGGAGAGCGTGCAAAGCTTCTTACTCTGGAAGATGAACTGCATAAACGTGTAGTAGGACAGGATGAAGGTGTACGCCGTGTAACAGATGCGATCCTCAGGTCAAAAGCAGGGATCAAGGATCCTACGAAACCTATCGGTTCTTTCCTGTTCCTTGGACCTACCGGTGTTGGTAAGACTGAACTTGCCAAAACACTTGCACAGACCCTGTTTGACGATGAACAGAATATGGTCCGTATTGATATGAGTGAATATATGGAGAAATATTCTGTATCCAGACTGATCGGAGCGCCTCCGGGATACGTTGGCTATGAAGAGGGCGGCCAGCTTACAGAGGCAGTGCGGAGAAAACCATACAGTGTTGTACTGTTTGATGAGATTGAAAAAGCCCATCCGGATGTATTTAACGTACTGCTTCAGGTGCTGGATGACGGGCGTATCACAGATTCTCAAGGCAGAACAGTAGACTTCAAAAATACGATCCTGATCATGACATCAAATATCGGTTCTCCTTATCTGCTGGATGGTATTGATGAGAATGGCCAGATCAGACCAGAGGCTCAGAAGCAGGTTATGGACGACCTGCGGGCACATTTCCGTCCGGAGTTTCTGAACCGTCTGGATGAAATAATTATGTTTAAGCCCTTGACAAAAGCAAACATTGGTAACATAGTAGACCTGATGGTAAAAGACCTTAATAAACGTCTTTCTGACCAGGAACTTTCCCTGACTCTTACAGAGGCTGCAAAGGAAAACGTGATCGAAAACGGATATGATCCTGTATATGGAGCAAGACCGTTGAAGCGTTATCTGCAGAATTATGTGGAGACACTGGCTGCAAAGAAGATTCTTTCCGGCAGCGTGCATACAGGTGATACCCTTGTGCTGGATGTGGAGAATGGAGAGTTTGTTGTCAGAGTGCAGGGCGCTCCTGATGACAGAAAATGATGCTGTAACAGGCAGAAAAGGAGATTCCATGCATGATACCAAAGGATCCTGTAATATTGCTCAGTTATGTGAACACCCAGCTGCGGGATTATTATGAGTCCCTGGAGGCTCTTTGCACCTGCAGGGGGATCAAGAAGCAGGAACTGATCAGGCAGATGGATCAGATTGATTATCATTATGATCCAGATACTAATCAGTTTATCTGATCGCTGTCAGGCATAAGAATGAGACTGCTTCAGAGGTATTTTAAGATACTTTCTGATAAAGCAGTCTCTTTTTTTAGAAAAAAATAGTTAGTCGGGAAAATATTAAAATTTTATAAAACCAGAAAAAGTGCTTGCATTATCAGGATAATAAGTATATTTTATATAATTAGCCGACTAAATAAATATAGTTCGGGAAAACTACAAAGGAAAAATTATGAGTCAGATTTTGGAAAAATGAGTTTCTAACAGGAAGCAGGAGGTGAAAAGGTGTTGGAAGGGGAAGAAAAACAGAACCAGCAGAAAAGCATGCAGGCTTTGTTTTTTGAAATAAACCGGAAATATGTAGGGAAATGTTTCTGCAAGATGAGAGAACTGGAGATACATCCAAGTCAGATCCCCATCCTTGCCATTCTTGGGAAAAACAGAAATAATGAGTACAGCCAGAAAGAGATTGCCCAGATCCTGGGAGTGAAACCGCCTACAGTAACGGTAAGTATCCAGAGGCTGGAGAAGATGGGAATGGTATGCAGGAAGCAGGATGAACATGACAGGCGGATTACCCGGATCCATCTGACAGACAAAGGCAACGAGGTGATCCAGAAAGGACTTGCCACAATGCATGAGACAGAGAAATATCTGTTCAGTAATTTTTCAGAGACAGAGCTGTGTCTGATGAGACGCTTTTTTAATCAACTTCTGGAAAATATTGATGCAATGCCTGGAACGGTAGAAAAGGGATGCCCTCTGCCAGGAGAGCATACAGTTGTAAAATAAAGATATAAAGGAGATACACAATGGTTAAACTGATGAGATATCTGAAAAAGTCAGCAGGATATATAGTCCTGATTATGGGACTGTTATTTCTGCAGGCATACTGTGACTTATCGCTGCCGGATTACACATCCAAGATCATTAATGTAGGGATCCAGCAGGGCGGTATTGAAGACAGCGTTTCACAGAAGATGCGTACATCTACCATGGAAGCACTTTCAGTGTTTATGGATGAGGATGATATGGCGCAGGTAGAGAAGTATTACGAAGAAGACGGCGATACCTGTGTACTGAAAGATGACATTTCAAAAGAAGAAAGAGAAGATCTGGATCAGCTTCTGGAAAAGCCTTTGATGATGTATTACGGGATGTCTTCCGGCAGTGAAGACAGCAAGGCAATGACAGAGAAGATGGGTCTTCCGGAAGGGACAGACCCGATACAGGCACTTGCAGCCATGCCAGAGGAGATGAGAGTCCAGATCCTTCAGGCAATGAATGAAAAACTGGAGGATATGCCGGAGTCTATTGTAAGTCAGAGTGCTGTACTTGCAGTAAAAGAAGAGTATAGTGCTTTAGGAGAAGATCTGGATAAGATCCAGATGGACTATATTATCAAGTCCGGGGCACAGATGGTATTAATGGCGCTGGTGATCATGCTGGCAGCAGTGACGGTTACATTCCTTTCTTCAAGAGTGGCAGCAAGGATGGGCCATGATCTGCGAGGTGACATCTACAGTAAGGTAATAGGATTCTCCAGCAATGAATACCATAAGTTTTCAACGGCATCCCTGATCACCAGAAGTACAAATGATGTACAGCAGGTACAGCAGGTTATGACCATGACTTTCCGTATTCTTCTGTATGCACCGATCTTGGGGATCGGAGGTGTGATCAAGGTGTTGAATACAGATGCATCCATGACCTGGATCCTGGGAGTAGCTGTTGCGCTGATCCTTCTTGTGATCCTGGTGCTGTTTAAGATCGCAATGCCAAGGTTTACAAAGCTGCAGACCCTGATCGACCGTCTGAACCTGGTTACAAGGGAGATCCTTACAGGTATTCCTGTAATCCGTGCATTCAGCAGGGAGAAATTCGAGGAAGACCGTTTTGAGGTTGCCAATGAGGAACTGACAAAAACAAACCTGTTTGTAAACAGATGTATGACATTTATGATGCCTTTGATGATGCTGATCATGAACGGAGTATCTGTGATGATCATTTATTTCGGAGCACATGCAGTAGACAACGGAAGCATGCAGGTAGGAAATGTAATGGCATTTATCCAGTATGCAATGCAGATCATTATGTCCTTCCTGCTGATCACTGCCATGTCTATTATGATCCCGCGTGCCAATGTGGCTGCTGTCAGGATCAATGAGGTTCTGGAAACAGAGGGCAGTATTGAAGATCCGGTGTCTCCGGAACTTCCACAGGAGAATTTAAAGGGAACGGTTGAATTTGACCATGTAAGTTTTGCTTATCCAGGCGCAGGAGAGAATGTGCTGAATGATATCAGCTTTACTGCAAAGAAAGGCCAGACCGTGGCTGTGATCGGAAGTACAGGAAGCGGTAAGAGTACACTGGTAAATCTGATCCCAAGATTTTATGACGTAACAAAAGGAGCAGTAAAGGTTGACGGTGTTGATGTCCGTAAAATGACACAGCACCAGTTAAGGGACTGTCTTGGATATGTGCCACAGAAAGGAGTTCTGTTCTCAGGAACCATTGATTCCAATATCCGTTATGGAAAAGAAGATATTTCTTCTGAAGAGGTAGAGCAGGCAGCACAGATCGCGCAGGCAACCGAGTTTATTGATACGAAGCCGGAAAAATATAAATCTCCTATCGCACAGGGAGGTACTAACGTATCCGGAGGCCAGAAACAGCGATTGTCCATTGCAAGAGCCATTGCAAAGAAGCCGGAGATCTTTATTTTTGATGACAGCTTTTCTGCACTGGACTTTAAAACGGACAGTAATCTGAGAAAAGCATTAAAGGAAAGTACAAAAGATGCAACCACCATTATTGTGGCGCAGCGTATCAGCACGATCCTGAATGCAGACCAGATCATTGTACTGGATGAAGGACACATGGCTGGTATCGGAACACATAAGGAACTGATGAAGAATTGTGAGGTTTACCGTCAGATTGCAATGTCTCAGTTGTCAGAGGAGGAATTAGCATGAGTGAGAGAAGCAGAAGACCTATGGGAGGCGGCAGACAGGGTATGCGTTCCGGTGAGAAGGCCAAGGATTTTAAAGGAGCCATGAGCCGTCTGTTCCAGTACATGGGCAAATATAAATTCCGTTTTGGACTGATGTTTCTGTTTGCCATTGCAGGAACCATCTTCAATATTGTTGGCCCAAAGATCCTTGGTAAAGCTACCACAGAGCTTTTTAACGGACTGGTAAGAAAGGTAAACGGAACCGGTGGCATTGATTTTTCAAAGATCGGTCAGATTCTTTTGTTTACATTGGCTTTGTATGTGGCAAGTGCATGTTTTTCCTTTATACAGGGCTTTGTGATGACAGGGATCTCCAATGATGTTACCTACAGCCTGCGTAAGGATATTTCCAAAAAGATCAATCGTCTGCCATTGAATTATTTTGAAAGCAGGACAAACGGTGAGATCCTTTCCAGAGTAACCAATGATGTGGATACTCTGCAGATGAGTCTGAACCAGAGTATTACCCAGCTGATCACATCCATTACCACATTGGTCGGTGTATTTATAATGATGCTTTCCATTAATGTGCCGATGACTCTTGTTGCCCTTCTGATCCTGCCGGTGTCTATGCTGATCATTAATACGGTAATGAAGCGTTCACAGAAATATTTCCGTGATCAGCAGAAATATCTGGGTGAGGTAAACGGCCAGATCGAAGAGAATTACGGCGGACACAATGTAGTAAAGGTATTCAATAAAGAGCAGGATGTGCTGAATGTTTTTGAAAAAGACAATCAGAAGCTTTATGAATCTGCATGGAAATCTCAGTTTTTCTCAGGTATGATGATGCCTATCATGCAGTTTATCGGTAATCTGGGATATGTAATGGTAGCTCTGTTAGGTGGTATATTTGTAATCAAAGGAAGCATTGAGGTTGGAGATATCCAGTCCTTCTTCCAGTATATCCGTAACTTTACACAGCCTATCCAGCAAATCGCCCAGGTAACAAACCTGCTTCAGTCTTCTGCTGCGGCATCTGAAAGAGTTTTTGAATTCCTGGATGAGCCTGAGGAAGAGCAGGGAAAAGAAAATGCTGTGGATATTACAGGCCTTTCCGGAAATGTACAGTTTCAGCATGTAGAGTTTGGATACAATCCGGATAAGATCATTGTCCATGATTTTTCTGCTGATGTGAAGAATGGACAGAAGATCGCAATCGTAGGGCCTACAGGTGCAGGCAAGACCACTATGGTAAAATTGCTGATGCGGTTCTATGATGTAAACAAAGGCTCTATCTGTGTGGACGGACATGATATCCGGGATTTCAACAGAAGCCAGTTAAGGGAAATGTTTGGTATGGTACTGCAGGATACCTGGCTGTTCTCAGGAACGATCATGGAAAATATCCGTTACGGCCGACTGGATGCAACGGATGAAGAAGTGATCGCAGCTGCAAAGGCAGCCCATATCCATAATTTTATCATGCAGCAGCCTGGTGGTTATAATATGGTGCTGGATGAGGAGACAAGTAATATTTCCCAGGGTCAGAAGCAGCTTTTGACCATTGCACGGGCAATCCTTGCAGATAATAAGATCCTGATCCTGGATGAGGCTACATCTTCTGTTGATACAAGGACGGAGATGCAGATCCAGAAAGCAATGGATAACCTGATGAAGGGCAGAACAAGCTTTGTGATCGCCCATCGTCTTTCTACCATCAAGGATGCGGATATGATCCTTGTTATGAAGGACGGGGATATTATTGAGCAGGGTGCTCATGAGGAATTGCTGGCAAAGGGCGGATTCTATGCACAGCTTTATAACAGCCAGTTCGACAAAACACAGACAGCATAAATAAGGAATTACAGGAAGCAGTTCCGCCTCAGTTTGTTGGGGACGGACTGCTTCTTTTGCAATATGGCAGATAGATCTGCTTGTTATGAGCCTGTTATTTTGTCGGTTTTCTCACAGGATCTGTTCTTTTTTATGTACATTTTAAAGGCTATAGGATATAATAGTAAGAACCTCTCTGGAAGGGGATGACAAAAAGGGAGCATTTAGAATGACAGACAATAAAGACGGAATCCAATATCTGGCTTATGTACTGGAAAAACTGCGGCAAAGGATCGCAGGAATATCCCAGAGTATTGCAGAGGGTCAGAAAGAAATAGAAGGAATGCATGAATATTACTGGGAAAATTACACAGAAATGGATCAGTACGGATATGAGAATTATGATAACCAGCAGGCCCTGTTTCACCAGATCAGCGCCAATGAGCAGCAGCTTCATCTGAAAAGACGATTTCGGAAAATGCTGGATTCTCCTTTTTTCGGAAGAGTAGATTTCCTGTTTGAAGGAGAGGATGAGCCGGAAAGCTTTTACATTGGTATTGACAATTTTGCAGAAAAGGCAGGAGGCGTGCCACTGGTATATGACTGGCGTGCTCCTGTATGTGGACTTTTTTATGATTATGACAAAGGTCCGGCCTCTTATGAGGCGCCACTTGGCGTGATCCAGGGTGAGATCCTTTCCAAATGGCAGTACAAGATCCGCAGGGGAAAGATGATCTATCAGTTTGAAAGTGATATTAAGGTGGATGATGAGATCCTGATGGCAGAGCTGGGAAGCAATGGTTCTGTTGCTCTGAAGAATATTGTAAGCACCATTCAGAAAGAGCAGAATGCCATTATCCGTAATACAAAGGATCGGATCATGGTGATTCAGGGGGCTGCAGGTTCAGGCAAAACATCTATTGCTCTTCACAGGATCGCTTATCTTCTTTATCATGACAGGCAGAATCTGAAATCCTCCAATATTCTGGTATTGTCTCCAAACGGTGTTTTCTCGGATTATATTTCCCATATCCTGCCGGAACTTGGAGAGGAAAATATAAAGGAAATGAGCTTTGATCTGTTTGCCTATCGTCAGCTTCAGGATACAGCAGCAGACTGTGAAGACCGTTATGACCAGATTGAAAGAAGTCTGAATTATCCGGAAGCCATTACCTTTTACAGGGAGAAGCAGTCAGAAGGTTTCCTGAACCAGATGGAACGGTTTATTACAGAATTAGAAGATGAGCTGATGGATTTCAGGGACATCAAGTACAAGGGATATACAAAGACAGAAGCTGAGATCATTGATCTGTTTTACTTTAAATTTATGGATATCCCACTGCTTGCCAGAATGGATGCAGTGTGTGATTATTTTATAGATGAGGTGGAAACATTAAGGGACAGGGATCTGCCGGATGAAGAGAAGGATCTGATCCGTCAGGATTTTTATTCCCTGTATGAAACAAGGGATCTGTATGTGCTGTACAGCCGCTTTCTGGAAAGCAACAGGTATCCGGCACTTGCCAGAGTTCCTCTTGAAAAGCGAAAGCTTCTATATGAAGATGTGTATCCGGTCCTTTATCTGAAATACCGCTTATGGGGCCAGCAGGAAAACAGTACCATCAAGCATCTGGTAGTAGATGAGATGCAGGATTATTCAAGAATGCAGTATCTGATCCTGAAAAATATGTTTTCCTGCAGGATGACTATTCTTGGAGATAAGGCTCAGACAATGGAGGAAAAGCAGCAGGATGTGCTTGCTTTCCTTCCTGGGATCTTTGGCAGGGATATACGCAGGATACAGATGAACAAAAGCTATCGGAATACTGTGGAGATTGCTACTTATGCCAATCAGCTGGCAGGGATTTCACATATGGAACTGCTTCAGCGTCATGGAAAGCCGGTACAGGAGCAGCAGTTTCAGGATATACAGGCTGCAGTGCGGGATATCCTGACCCATATGAAGCTGGGGGAGGATGAGTTTGAAACAGCAGCAGTGATCTTCCGTACAGAGAAGGAAGCAGACCTGGGAGCTGCCATGCTTAAGGCTGCGCTGGAGGAGCAGAGCTTTGATACAAAGGAGAAGTTCAATTACCTGCACAGGAACAGTTCCAGATTTAAGAAGGGGCTTACAGTTACCACTTTTTATCTGGCAAAGGGGCTGGAATTTGATCAGGTATTTGCTGTATTTCCTGAAAAAGACCAAAGTGCGCTTGCAAAACAGGGGAGATATATTGCAGCCACCAGGGCGCTTCATGAGTTATATATGTACAGCGTGTAACGATTGCCGGTATACATTGCGACCTGTAACTGTGAGGTACTGAACAATTACAAAGTGTTTTACAAAAGTTCACAGGAATTTAAGAATCTGCGCTGCGAAAAATGTTGACATATTTGTAATACAATTGTAAAATATCGAATGAGGGATTTTTGTAAGATAAATAAGGAGGAAATTATGAAGAATAAAAGACTTTTCATTTTCTTAACTATAACAGCAGCACTTTCAGGACTGGCTACAGGATGCTTTGGCGGAGATGATCCGGCAGAGCAGGTGATCGTGGATGAGACTCCTACACCGGAGCCCACTCAGGAGCCTACACCAGAGCCTACCATTGCACCGGATGTACAGGATACTACCTATACTTCCAGCGATGGAGCAGTGACTATTAAGCTTCCAGATGCTACCTGGGCCAACAAGTCAGATGCAGAAGATATGCTTAGCTTTGAGTCACCGGAGCAGGGCAAGATCCTGATCCTTCACGGAGCGGGAGAAGAGGATATGTCTTCAGCCATGATCCCCAATACCCAGGATCTGGCAGTTGCACTTGAGCAGGCTTCTGACCTTGAGCAGGGTACAGATTTTGAGATCCAGAATTACAACAGCACAGATGTGAATGGGGTTGGTGTTTATTCTTACACTGTGAAGTATCTGAATACTGAGAAGAGCGGTGGATATGCTTATGCAGTGAAGAAGGTTTATGCCAATGAGAGTGAATACTACAGTATCACAGGTTCTGTAGTGGATGATGCATCTTTGGCAGGCATTCAGACCGCAGTTGACTCTTTCCGGATCATTGGTGCATCCAGCACACTGGCTGTTGCAGATACTACTGCAACAGGAGGCACGACAGACGGTACTACAGATGGTACACAGACAACAGATGGTACTGTTTCCGGTGATTCTACTACTGGTACAGACGGACAGGGCAGCTCCACTACCGGTAATTCCGGCGGCTTTACACAGGAGCAGCTTACCGATACCAACCAGACAAGGACTATCTATCGTAACTCTGACGGACATCCGCTTGTGATCACTCCGGACGGAAGCGGCAACTGGGTAGATTCCCAGGGTAATACTTACCGTTTCGCCAACAACGAAGATGTTTACGATCAGAATGATGTAGATTATTACTGGCACGGCGAAGGTGCAGATGTATATTATATGCCGGTAGAATAACAGATTTCCGGTAATACTTCAGGAAGAAACAAGAGGCAGACAGCCGACGTATAGCCGGTTGTCTGCTGTTTGTTATACGTGGGGAAAAGAATGGATACAATGGAAGCATATGGCGAATTTGCCAGGGTATATGATATTTTTCAGGATAATGTGGATTATGACAGCTGGGCAGATTATCTAAAGGACACTTTGCAGGAATATGGGATCTGTGACGGACTTGTTCTGGAGCTGGGCTGCGGTACAGGTACTATGACAGAGTTGCTGGCTGCCTCCGGTTATGATATGATCGGTGTGGATAATTCAGAGGAGATGCTGGCAGAGGCCATGCAGAAAAGAGACACCTCAGGCCATGATATCCTGTATCTTCTGCAGGACATGCAGGAGTTTGAACTTTACGGCACAGTCCGGGCTGTGGTCAGCGTATGCGACAGTCTGAATTACCTTACAGAGGAGCAGGATCTGGAGCATGTTTTTGAACTGGTAAATAATTATCTGGATCCAGGCGGACTTTTCATATTTGATATGAATACAGTATATAAGTATCAGGAGATGATCGGTGATTCTACTATTGCTGAGAACCGTGAGGAAGGCAGCTTCATATGGGAGAATACCTATGATGAAGAAAGCGGGATCAATGAGTATGCGCTTACACTTTTCCTGCCGGAACCAGATGGCAGGTATGAAAAGGTGGAGGAGGTTCATTACCAGAGAGCCTATCCTCTGGAGCAGATTAAGTCTCTTCTGCAAAGCTCCGGGCTTAAGCTACTTGCAGTACATGATGCTTATACCAGGGAAGCGCCAAGGACAGACAGCGGACGCCTTACCTTTATTGCAAAAGAATGTGGGAAATAATATCAGGGATAAATAGGAGAGAAGAATGAGCGATTATATTATCAGGGCTGTTGCAGCAGACAGACAGATCCGTGCCTTTGCAGCAGTTACAACAGACACTGTGGAAACAGCAAGAAAAGACCATAATACCAGTCCGGTGGCAACCGCTGCCCTGGGCAGGCTTCTTACAGGCGGAGCCATGATGGGAGCCATGATGAAAGGGGAAAAGGATATCCTGACTCTTCAGGTTAAAGGAGACGGACCGATCCAGGGGATCACGGTTACAGCAGATTCCCAAGGCAATGTAAAAGGCTATGTAGGCAATCCGGATGTGATCCTTCCTGCCAACAGCAAAGGGAAGCTGGATGTTGCTGGTGCTGTAGGAGCAGGATATATCAGTGTGATCAAGGATATGGGGCTGAAAGAGCCATATGTGGGACAGGTTACTTTGCAGACAGGAGAGATCGCAGAGGATCTTACCTATTATTTTGCAACCAGTGAGCAGGTGCCTTCAGCAGTAGGTCTGGGCGTTCTGATGAATAAGAATAATACTGTCCGTCAGGCAGGTGGATTTATTGTACAGCTGATGCCTTTTGCAGAGGAAAGTGTGATATCAAAGCTGGAGGAGAATATCAGCAAGATCTCATCTGTAACAAGTCTTCTGGAAGAAGGCCATACACCGGAAAGCCTGTTGAAGGTAGTTCTTGAGGGCTTTGATGTGGAGATCAATGACACCCTTCTTACCAGATTTTACTGCAACTGCAGCAAGAGCAGGGTAGAAAAGGCCTTGATCAGTATTGGAAGAAAAGAATTAAATGAAATGATCCAGGAAGGCAAAGATGTAGAACTGAACTGTCATTTCTGTAATACAAACTATGTGTTTAATGTGGAAGAATTAAAGGAGATCCTCCGGAGGTGTAAGAAGTGAAGCATGGATTCATAAAAGTAGCAGCCGGTACACCGGAGATCACAGTGGCTGACTGTGAGACCAACAGAAAGGCGATCTTGAAAGTGATCCACAAGATGGAAAAGGAACATGCAAAGATCATGGTGCTTCCGGAGCTTTGCATTACCGGCTACACCTGCCAGGATCTGTTTTTACAAAGACAGCTTCTGGACAGCGCATGGCATACATTGAAGAAGCTGGCAGCCGCTACCCAGGGAGTGGATGCACTGATTTTCCTGGGACTTCCTATGCGTCATGCAGGCAAGCTGTATAATGTGGCTGCAGTGCTGAACCATGGTGAGATTCTGGGTTTTGTACCAAAGACTTTTATTCCAAATTATAATGAATTTTACGAGCAGAGACATTTTGTTTCAGGCAGTGACTGCATGGACAGTCATGATGTGGACGGTGTGGATGTTCCCTTTGGCACAGATCTGCTGTTTGTGTGCGATGAGTGTGAAGAACTGACTGTAGCAGCAGAGATCTGCGAGGATCTGTGGGTTCCCCAGCCTCCAAGCGTGTCCCATGCACAGGCTGGTGCTCATGTGATCGTGAATCTTTCTGCCAGTGATGAGATGGTAGGGAAGGATACTTACAGAAGATCTCTTGTAACCGGCCAGTCAGCAAGGCTTGTTTGTGGATATATTTATGCTACTGCAGGGGAAGGGGAATCTTCCCAGGACCTTGTTTTTGGCGGACAGAATATGATCGCTGAGAATGGTGTGCTGCTGGCAGAGGGCAGAAGATTCCACAATTCTGTGGTTTTTGGAGAGGTAGATGTGTACCGTCTAGCAGATGAGAGAAGAACGATGTCCACCTTCCCAGGAACAGATGAGACTGCTTATGAGAGGATCCCTTTCCGTGTAAAGAAAGAAAAAACAAAGCTGACCCGTGTATTTCCGGCAACTCCCTTTGTTCCGGGAAAAAAGGAAGAACGGGATATGCGGTGTGAAGAGATCCTGAATATACAGGCAATGGGCCTGAAAAAAAGGCTGGAGCATGTACACAGCCAGCGTGCAATGGTTGGTCTGTCCGGAGGACTGGATTCCACACTTGCCCTGCTGGTAATGGCCAGGGCTTTTGACAGGATGAAAGCTCCAAGAGAGCAGATCCATTGTGTAACCATGCCCTGTTTTGGAACTACAGACAGGACATACCAGAATGCATGTACCCTTAGCAAGCGCATTGGTGCATCCCTGACAGAGGTTAATATCCGGGATGCGGTTAATACTCATTTCCGGGATATCGGACATGACCCTGAGGTACATGATGTGACTTATGAAAACAGCCAGGCAAGGGAACGGACACAGATCCTGATGGATATGGCTAATCAGGAAGGGGCGATCCTTGTTGGTACAGGAGACCTTTCAGAATTGGCACTTGGATGGGCTACCTATAATGGGGATCATATGTCTATGTACGGAGTGAATACTTCCGTGCCAAAGACCCTTGTGCGCCATCTGGTAAGATATTATGCAGATACATGTGGGGATGAAGAGCTTTCCAGAGTGCTTCTGGATATACTGGACACACCGGTAAGCCCGGAGCTTCTGCCGCCAAAGGACGGGAAGATCGCACAGAAGACAGAAGATCTGGTAGGGCCTTATGAGCTTCATGACTTTTTCTTATATTATATGCTCCGTGCCGGATATCAGCCTGATAAGATCTACAGGATCGCATGCAGGACCTTTGACGGAGTCTATGACAAGGAAACCATTATGAAATGGCTGAAAACCTTTTACCGAAGATTTTTTGCACAGCAGTTTAAGCGTTCCTGCCTGCCGGACGGACCAAAGGTGGGAAGTGTTGCGCTGTCTCCAAGAGGGGATCTGCGTATGCCAAGTGATGCAAGTGCTGCCATATGGATGGCAGAACTGGAAGAATAGGATACAAGAACAGGGACTGCCTAGTATACAGTCCCTTTTTCTATGGCCTTTTTTATGGAGGAAAGCAGAAGCTGGCTTGTATATTTCTGGTCATCCGGATAGGTGATATTTTCCAGGGACTGAGACTGGTAAATCTGCGCTGCCAGGGATTCCAGGGCCGGTTTCATCAGAGGAAAGGCTGCCTGGGTACTTTCACTTAAGTTTACCAGATCAATGGCAGTGATCCTGTCAGAGTCCAGGCTTACTTCCATGTCAAAAGTATTTCCATTCAGTGAAATGGAAGAGCGATAGATCCCAGGGGTGTATTTTGGAGCTTTGCCGGATTGAACCTGATTTTTTCCTGAGCCAAACATGAAGAACAGCAGAACACCAAAAATAATGGCTAGGATTAGGAAAAGAATGGTATAAACCACTTCCTTCATATGTAAAACTATGATTTTGGTTTTGGAACTCATGGCATGCGCCTCCCGGTCTGTTTTCTATATCCTATTATCAAAGATCAGGATTTATGATATGATTATGAAATAATTACAGTGTAGAAGTATGATGCATGGAGTAATCCGTGTAATTAAGATGTGTGTTGGCACAATAAGAGAGGATGCATTATCAAGAAAGGAGTCTATATGTCCCTTCAGTTTGTGATCGGTAGTTCAGGAGCCGGAAAATCCTGTTATGTATATGATTATGTGATCCGGGAATCCAGGAAATATCCAAAGCGGCAATACTATGTGATCGTACCGGAGCAGTTTACCATGCAGACCCAGAAAACGCTGGTGGAAATGCATCCTGGTCATGGGATCCTGAATATTGATGTACTCAGCTTTCAGAGGCTGGCATACAGGATTCTTCAGGAAACCGGTGGAAATATGGGAAAGCTTCTGGAGGATACAGGGAAAAGCATGGTTCTTCAGAAGGTAGTGCAGATGTACAAAGGACAGCTTCCCTATCTGGGCGGACAGATGAAAAGACCGGGATGTCTGGATGAAGTGAAATCCCTGATTTCTGAATTTTTACTGTACGATATAGGGAACAGTGATCTGGAAGACATGGTGAAAAGGGCAGAGCAGCAGCCCCTTCTTCACATGAAGCTTCAGGATGTACAGGTTCTGTATAAAGGTTTCAAAGAATATCTGGAGGGACATTACATTACAGGGGAAGAGATCCTGGATGCCCTTCTGTCTGCAGTTCCCCTGTCTGAAAAGCTGAAAGACAGCGTGATGGTGCTGGATGGTTTTACGGGCTTTACCCCGATCCAGGTAAAGGTGATCCGTGAACTGCTTGCAGTGTGCAAAAAGGTGATGGTTACAGTGACTATGGACGGATCTGGTGATGTATTTGCGAAAGGAAAGCCACACCAGCTTTTTTACATGAGCCGTCAGATGATCCATACATTATCAGCCCTTACCAAAGATCTGGAAGAACCGGTATGCCTGACTACAGATGAAAGATCCAGGTTTGCACAGGCACCTGCCCTTAAATTCCTGGAAAAGCATATATTCCGCTACAGCAGGAAAAAGTACGAGAAGCCACAGGATGAAATACAGATCTATACTGCAGGAAATCCGGAAAAGGAAATGGAAGAGGCAGCCAGAAGGATCCACAGGCTTGTGCGTGTCCAGGGGATGAAATACGGCGAGATCGCAGTGATCACCGGGAATCTGGAAGAATACGGCAATATTGCATCACAGGTATTTGAACGTGCTGGGATACCTTTTTTTATTGATGAAAAGCATACGGTGCTGATGAATCCTTTTGTGGAATATATCCGTGCAGCAGTGGAAATGGTGATCACCGGATTTTCTTATGAAGGGGTTTTCCGTTACTTAAGATGCGGTATGACCGGGCTTACAAGAGAGGAAACAGATCAGCTGGAAAATTATGTGATCGCTCTGGGAATCCGTGGATTTAACCGTTGGCAGGAGCACTGGACCAGGATTTACCGTGGCATGGAAGCAGAGGATATCCTGAAGATCAACGAAAGCCGGGAGAAATTTGTGGAGGAAGTAGGTGCGTTTGCCGAAATCTTCGGAAAAGGACGGAAAAAGGTAGAAGAGTATTGCAGCGGTCTGTATGATTTTATTGTAAAGGGGCAGATCCAGGAAAAATTGAAAAAGCAGGAACTGTATTTTAAGTCTGTGGGCGATGGAGCCATGGAAAAAGAATACGGCCAGATTTACGGTATTGTGATGGAACTGTTAGATCGAATGGTTGAGATCCTTGGGGATGAGGTGGTTACAGTCCAGGAATTCCGCCAGCTTTTGGAAACAGGTCTGTCTAAGGCAAAGGTAGCGCTGATCCCGCCAAGTATGGATCAGGTACTGGTAGGTGATATGGAGAGAACAAGGCTGAAAAAGATCAAGGCATTGTTCTTTGTGGGAGTAAATGAGGGAAACATCCCAAAAGCAGCGGATACAGGAGGAATCCTGAATGAACTGGACCGGGATTTCTTTGCAGGGGAAGGTGTGGAACTGGCACCTGGCCCGAAGGAACTTATGAATATGCAAAGATTTTATCTGTATCTGAACCTTACAAAGCCGGAAAAACTGTTGTGTCTTTCCTTTTGTAATTCAAACAGTAAGGGCGAAGCGGTCAGCCCGGCTTATCTGATCCATACAGTAACAGGATTATTTTCCACATTAAAGATCAGCAGCGCTAAAGACAGCCATTATACTCTTGAGAATCTGGAAATCCCGGGAGATGGAGTGGACGCTTTTCTGAAAGGGCTTTCAGAAGGTGCTTATACAGCAGAAGATCCCCTGTTTGGGGAATTGTTTGGCTGGCTTTTACGAAGCCCCAGGTATGAGCAGATGACCCGGAATCTTGTGGAAGCATTTTTAAGCATCTGCCCCAGGGATGTGATCAGTGAAAGTGTGGCAAAAGTGCTGTATGGTGAAGTATCTCCTTACAGTGCCACACGGCTGGAGCGGTTTGCTGCCTGTGCTTTTGCACATTTCCTTCAGTATGGCCTGCGCCTTTCAGAACGTGCAGAATACGAATTTAAGGCAATGGACATGGGAAATGTGATCCATAAGGCTTTGGAGGAATTTTCAAAAGAACTGAGAAGGCAGGGACTTTCGTGGGCGGATTTAAGCCAGGAGCAGCAAAGACAGATCGCAGACCAATGTCTGGAAAAGGTAACAGGAGACTATGGAAATACGATTCTGAAAAGCAGTGCAAGAAATGAGTATATGATCCAGCGTACAAGAAGGCTTTTGTACAGAACACTGTGGGCACTGCAGAATCAGCTGAAAAACGGGGAGTTTGTGCCGGAAGGCTTTGAGGTTGCTTTCCAGGGAGGCAGGATCGACCGTGTAGATATCCTGGAAGAAAAGGATAAGGTATATGTGAAGGTGATCGACTATAAAACTGGAAATACTTCCTTTGACCTGGTGGCCTTGTATCATGGCCTGCAGCTTCAGCTGCTTGTATACATGGATGCTGCCCTTGCTGTGGAAGGACGGAAGTACCCGGATAAGGAGATTGTTCCTGCAGGTATCTTTTACTATAATGTGAAGGATCCTATGATCCAGGAAAAAATAGAAACAGATATAGAATCTGTAAACCAGGAAATCCTGAAGAATCTGAAAATGAACGGGCTGGTGCAGAAGGATCCGGAGATCGCACAGAAGATTGATAAAAGTCTTGTGTCTATTCCAGTGTCCTATAAAAAGGACGGTGGAGTTAAAAAGGGTTCTTCTGTGGCTGACAGTCAGCAATTCCTGCTTCTTGACCGTTATGTGAAAAAGAAAATAAAACAGATCCAGAAGGATATCCTGAAAGGGGAGGCGCAGATCTCTCCATATGAACTGGGAGCAAAAAATGCCTGCAGTTATTGTCCATATATTTCTGTGTGCGGTTTTGACCGGAAAATCCCAGGGTATGGTTTCCGCAGACTGAAAAGCTTTTCAGATGAGGAATTGTGGAAAAACCTGGAAGAGAGTGTGGATGATCAGATTTTGTCAGGAGAGGAGGAACGGTAAAATGGGAATGAGCTGGACAAAAGAACAGCAGGAAGTGATCCGTCTGCGTAACAGGAACCTTTTGGTAAGCGCAGCTGCCGGATCCGGGAAAACTGCAGTGCTGGTAGAAAGGATCCTGAATAAGATCATGGATCCGGATCATCCGGTTGACATTGACCGTCTTCTGATCATGACATTTACAAGGGCGGCAGCAGGTGAAATGAAGGAAAGGATTTCCAAGGCCCTGGAGGATGCCCTGTATGAGAATCCGGAAAATGAGCATCTGCAAAAACAGATGACACGGATCCACACTGCACAGATCACCACTATCGATGGTTTTTGTGCTTATGTGATCCGGAATTATTTTCATACTATTGACCTGGATCCTGGATACCGGGTAGCAGACGAAGGGGAACTGAAGCTTCTCAGGGAAGATGTGATGAAGGAGCTTACAGAGGAATGCTACAGGGAAAAAAATCCGGACTTTGTAAATTTTGTGGAATGTTATGCTCCTGGAAAAACAGACGATAATTTAAAAGACCTGATTATTGGACTCTATCAGGCTGCCATGAGTCATCCGGATCCGAAAGAATGGCTGGAGCATTGCCTGGAGATCTATCATATTACATCAGAAGAAGAACTTTATGCTTCCAGATGGATGGAGAAGCTGTGGCAGGCAGTGGATGAAGAACTGTCCGGTGCAGAGGAACAGATCTGTCAGGCAAAGCAGATCTGTCAGACTCAGGGCGGTCCTTATCTTTATGAGGATGCGCTGATCTCAGATGAGACTGGCGTGAAAGCTGTGAGAAGAGCTTTGGAAAATCATGACTATGAAGAACTTCGCAGTCTTCTTACAGAATTTTCCTATCAGAGACTGTCTGGGAAAAAGCCGGAGATACCTGTTGATGAAGAGAAAAAGGAGCAGGTCAAGAGCCTTCGGGATGATCTGAAAACAAGCCTGAAGGATCTGACAGCCAGGTATTTCCAGAACAGTACAGAGGAAATCCTGGAAGCCCTTAAATATGGAAAAGGGCCTATGGAAACACTTGTAAAGCTGATCCTGGAATTTAAGGCGCAGTTTACAGCCAAGAAAAGAGAAAAAAATATTCTGGATTTTACGGATATGGAACATCTTGCACTGGCGATCCTTGCAAAGGATGGGGAGCCTTCTGATGTGGCAAGGGAATTAAGTGAGAAGTATGAGGAGGTGCTGGTGGATGAGTACCAGGACAGTAACCTTGTACAGGAGATGATCACTTACTGTGTTTCTGGAGAAGCAGCTGGACGTAAGAATATTTTCATGGTAGGAGATGTGAAACAGAGTATTTACAGGTTCCGCCTGGCAAGACCTGATCTTTTCATGAATAAGATGGAAACCTATACACTGGAAGAAAGTAAGGAGCAAAGGATCGACCTTCATAAAAACTTCCGAAGCAGGCATCAGGTGCTGGACAGTGTGAATTATCTGTTTCGGCAGATCATGCAGACGGATCTGGGCGGGGTGGAGTATGATGATCATGCAGCACTTTATCCTGGGGCAGATTTCCCGGAAGGCGGGAATGACGACTTTTATACCACAGAGGTATTGCTTGTGGAAAAGGACGGAGAAGAGGTAGAGGATCTGCTGGACGGCAGTTCCCAGAAGGTAAGGGAATTAGAGGCACTGGCAGTAGCCCACAGGATCCGCCAGATCGTTGGAAAAGAACAGATCTATGACAGGAAGAAGGAAGAGTACAGAACCATTGGATATAATGACATAGTAGTGCTTTTAAGGTCTGCCTCCGGCTGGGCAGAATCCTTTTCACAGGTGTTTTCTGCACAGGGGATCCCTTCCTATGCTGCATCCAAAACAGGATATTTTTCAGCTACAGAGATTGTCACTGTACTGAATTTCCTGAAGTTGTGTGACAATCCTTACCAGGATATTCCTTTATGTGGAGTGTTACGCTCACCCATCACAGGCTGTTCTTCACAGGAACTGGCAGCTCTTCGAGGCGGATATCCTAAGGGAAAACTTTATGAGAGTGTACTGTCCTGTATATCGGACAGTGAACAGGGACTGGAAGAAAAGCAAATAGAAAAACAGCTTCAAAAAAAATTGCAGGATTTCTGCAGGCTTCTGGAAGAACTTAGGGATCTGGCAGTTTATACGCCTGTTCATAAGCTGATCTGTATTGCACTTGAAAGAACCGGATATGGGGATTATGCCAGGGCACTGCCGGATGGGGCACAGAGAAATGCCAATCTTGCCATGCTGGTTGAAAAGGCTATGGATTATGAAAAAACAAGCTACAGAGGGCTGTTTAATTTTATACGCTATATTGAGCATCTTCAGAAATATGAAGTGGATTATGGAGAGGTGAATCTGGCAGATGCAGGAGAGGGCGCTGTGCAGATCATGACCATTCACAAAAGCAAGGGCCTGGAATTTCCGGTAGTTTTTGCGTCTGGTATGGGGAAAGCATTTAATTTTCAGGATCTGAACGCAAGACTTCTGATCCATCCGGAGTTGGGGCTTGGAGCAGATGCTATTCTCCCGGAAAAAAGGATCGTTGCTTCTACCTTGCATAAGCAGATCATCCGCCGGGAGCTTCAGAAGGAAAGCCTGGGGGAAGAACTGCGTATCCTGTATGTTGCACTTACAAGAGCCAAGGAAAAGCTGTTTATTACAGGCTGTGTAGGAAAAATGGAAAAGCTGATGCATGTACTGTACAGATTTCGGGACAGTGGATGCCCTTCCCTTCCTGTAGATGTAAAGATGAAAGGGAAAACCTGCTGGTCTTATATACTTCCTGCACTGGCACAGCATCCTGCAATGGATCCGCTGTTTAAGGAATATGGGATGACCTCCAGGCGTGATACACCACTTTACCATACAAGTACTTCATTTCTTATAAAAAAGATCACAGCAGGAGATCTGACCAGCGAGGAAGTGGTGCATCAGGCACAGGGGCAGATAGAAGAAGAGATCCTTCGCAACTGGGATAAGGATCAGGTTTTTGATCAGGAGATCCGGGAAGAACTGACAAAACGATTTGAATATCAGTATCCATTTGAATACCTGAAAGAACTGCCTGTGAAGGTCAGTGTTTCAGAACTGAAAAAAAGAAATTATCCGGATGATTATGAAAAAGAAGAGACAGTATTTTTTGAGCCGGATATTGTTCCTTTGGTTCCAAGGTTCCGTATGACTGAGGAGGAAGAATATACAGGAGCAGCCAGAGGTACTGCTTATCATCGCTTTATGGAATGTATCATGTACCATAAAACGGACAGTAAAGAAGAAATACAAAAGCAGCTGCAGCTTCTGGTTCAGCAGGGCAAAATGAGTCAGGAGGAAGCTGACTGTATCAAAATGAAAGATATGCTGACCTTTTTAAATTCGCCCCTGGGTAACAGGATGAAAGGGGCAGCATTGGAAGATCGGCTTTACAGGGAACAGCCCTTTGTGATCTCAAGGCCGGCAGAAGAACTGGATAAAGCATGGACTGGGAAAAATGAGCCGGTGCTGATCCAGGGAATCATTGATGCCTATTTTGAAGAAGGGGAAGAACTGGTGCTGGTGGATTATAAAACAGACCATATACGGCCAGGGGAAGAATCCCGCCTTGTAGACCTTTATAAGGTACAGCTGGAGGATTATGCTGATGCCCTGGAACGAATGACAGGGAAAAAAGTAAAAGAAAAGATCATTTATTCTTTTGCAGTCCATAAGGCAATTCAGGTGTGACAAATGTTAAGTAAAGTGGGAATCATGTAATAAAAAGGCCGGCGGTTAAAGCCGCCAGCCGGAAGGATATTTGTTTTTCAGGGTCTGTCCCACCAGTTTTCCAAAACCAAGTGGATAACCTTCTACACAGAGAAGCTGCCAGCCTTTGGGCGAGGTGGCTTCTTCTGGATCTATGGGAAGGGTTTCTCCTTTCATGTAGCGTTCCAGCCGTTGATCCTGAACAGAAAGGGAGATCACAGAAGAAACTTCGCCTTTATGAAGAGCAAGAGCCAATGGCTGGGAAGGCTCAAAACGGTTCTTTTTCAGATCGCCCAGATAAAGGCCATTCCTTGAGAAATTGATCTTGCGAAGGCTGCAGGAAACAGGAGGAAGATAATAAACCTTGTCCCCTTTTATTTCAACCCTGTTCCAGTCAAAAGGCTGTCCCCCTAAGGATTTCAGGCCTATTTCATGGAAAAAAGCTTCTATATATTCAAAGGCAGCACGGTTAGGCTTTGTAAATATACGGGAAACTTCTGAAATTGTCTGCCCAGGCTTGTGCAGCAAAGCCATAAAATGGCCTTCCCCGTTCATTTTATGAGGGAAAATACGGACACACCGGGTAATCTGGGGCTGTCCGTTCCCCCAGGAAGGAACTCCACTGGAAAAGCCCTCGTATCCAGGTATTTCCACAAGCTCCATATCCGGACGGTTTTCAAGAAGATAGGAAACTGTGCCCTCATCCTCCTGTGGCGCAAAGGTACAGGTAGAGTAAAGCAGATATCCGCCAGGGCGGAGCATGTCAGCTGCCTGAAGGATCAGTTCTCTCTGGATGAGAGAAAGTTCCTGGGATTTGGCAGGACTCCAGTCCTTGGCAAGTGCTTCATCCTTTCGGAACATTCCTTCTCCGGAACAGGGAGCATCCAGGATGATCTTGTGAAAAAATTCCGGGAAGCAGGGAACCAGATCTTTAGGTGCTACGCTGGTAACAAAGCTGTTGGGAATACCGAAAAGCTCAATATTACGAAGCAGGGCACGGGCTCTGGAAGCGCTGATATCATTGGCTACAAGAAGTCCCTGTCCTTTAAGGGCTGCCCCAAGTGCTGTAGCTTTTCCTCCAGGGGCTGCACACATATCCAGCACGTATTCACCAGGATCCGGCACAAGCCTGGAAGCAGGAGTCATGGCGCTTGGTTCCTGAAGATAATAAAGTCCTGCCTGATATAAAGGACATTTGGAGGGACGGATATCCTCAGGATAAAAATAACCGCCTGGGATCCAGGGGATAGGAGTTATGGGGAATGGCACGATTTTTTCAAAGTCTTCGCAGGAGATCTTGGCAGTATTCACACGAAGACCAAAAGTTCGGGGCTGCTGGTAGCTGTTAAGAAAAGCCTGAAAATCGTTGCCAAGCATGGTTTGCATACGGCTTAGAAATTCTTCAGGCAAATATTTTGGATCATCATTCATAAAGCAAATATCCTCCAGATGTTAGAAATATAATAATTATAACCAATCTGACCGGCTTTGGGAATAGGATGAAGAAAGAAACCGGCAGAAGGCCAGGGAAAAGGTGTATAAATTCCAGATTTTAGGTTCATACTTTCAAGAAAAAAGGAGTATGGGACCTTGAACAGAGAAAAAGAAATAGAAGCTTATTTAAAAGGAGAACTGACAGAAGAAGAAAAGGCAAAATATGAGATCGCTCAGGAACTGGGACTGCTTGATAAGGTTCTGGGTGGTGGCTGGAAAACGCTGACAGCAAAAGAAACCGGAAGGATCGGGGGGCTGATGGCCAGAAAAAAGAAATGAGGACAGATATTGGCTGTTTCGCTTTTTTATGAGGGGACAGCCACTTGTTTTTATAAAAACAGGATGGTATCATAAACATGTCTGAAAATAAAAACAAAGAAAAATGAAAGATAAAAGGAGGCAATTAACCATGAGTGGAACAAACAGTACGATTGAATGCTTAAAGTCAAGAAGAAGTGTGAAAAGTTATAAGCCGGATATGCTTCCTAAAGAAGTGATCCAGGAGATCGTGGAGGCTGGTACATGGGTGCCAACTGGTATGAACAGACAGTCTCCCATTATTCTTGCCATAACAGATAAGAAAGTAAGAGATCAGCTGTCCAGGATGAATGCACAGATCATGGGTGCAAAGGGAGATCCATTTTATGGAGCGCCTGTAGTGCTGGTGGTTCTTGCAGACAAATCTGTAGGTACATATGTATATGACGGAAGCCTTGTTATGGGCAATCTTATGAACGCAGCCCATGCACTGGGGATTGGCAGCTGCTGGATCCACAGGGCAAAAGAAGAATTTGAAAGCCAGGAAGGAAAAGAGCTTCTGAAATCCCTTGGGATCCAGGGAGATTATGAAGGTATCGGCCATTGCATCCTGGGCTATCCAAAGGAAGAGGCACAGGGAACCCATCCCAGAAAAGAAAACTGGGTATATTATGTAGACTGATCAGATACAGGAGGTGCCTATGGAGATCCGGGAACTGATCCAAAAGGCGTTTGAAGCAAGGCAGAAGGCCTATGCACCTTATTCAGGTTTTATGGTAGGTGCGGCACTTTTGTGCAAAGACGGCAGGATATTTACTGGCTGCAACATTGAAAATGCTTCCTATGGCGCTACCAATTGTGCAGAACGGACTGCTTTTTTCAAAGCAGTTTCTGAAGGATATCGGGAATTTTCAGCCATTGCCATTGCAGGCGGGCGAAGGGATGCAAGGGAGCTGGAATACTGTGCACCCTGTGGGATCTGCAGGCAGGTAATGAGTGAATTTTGTGATCCTGATGTATTTCTTGTGATTCTGCCAAGGTCTGAGGAGGATTACAAAAGTTATACACTGGGGCAGCTTCTGCCCCTTGGTTTTACATCTGCGGATATGGAAAAGGGCAATATAAAATAAGACAGCTTGGGAGTGATGGATTGCAGAAGAATACAGAAAATTATATTAGGCTGGATAAAGTATCCAGGATTTACGGAACAAAAGAAGTACCCATCAAGGCAGTAGATGAGATCAGTTTTCAGATCGAAAAAGGTGAATTTGTAGTGATCGTTGGCCCCAGTGGTGCAGGGAAAACCACAGTGCTGAACATACTTGGGGGCATGGACCATGCCACAGAAGGGGAAGTGTGGGTAGATGGCAGGAATATTGCAGGATATAACAGCCGTCAGCTGACTGCTTACAGGAGAGATGATATCGGATTTGTGTTTCAGTTTTACAATCTTGTACCGAATCTTACAGCACTTGAAAATGTGGAGCTGGCAGCACAGATCTGCAAGGACCCTTTGGATGCAGCGCAGGTACTGGAAGAGGTAGGTCTTGGTGATAGACTTGGGAATTTCCCGGCTCAGCTTTCCGGTGGAGAACAGCAAAGGGTTTCCATTGCAAGGGCAATGGCAAAGAACCCGAAGATGATGCTGTGTGATGAGCCTACCGGAGCTTTGGATTACCAGACAGGTAAGGCTATCCTGAAGCTGCTTCAGGACATGTGCAGGGAAAAGAATATGACCGTGATCGTGATCACTCATAATTCAGCCCTTACGCCTATGGCAGACCGGGTGATCAAGATCAAAAACGGAAAAGTATCCAAAATGACACAGAATGCACACCCCACACCAGTGGAAGAGATTGAGTGGTAGGTGAAAAAGATGAAAGCACTACGTAAAGAGTTCTGGATGGAAATACGCAGAAGCAAAGCCAGGTTTCTTTCCATCTTTTTCATTGTAGCCCTTGGTGTGGCATTTTTTTCCGGGATACAGGCTTCCTCACCGGATATGCGGTATTCCGGGGATGCATATTATGATGAAAACAACCTGATGGATCTGAAAGTGGTGAGTACACTGGGGCTTACCAGTGAGGATGAAGATGCACTGAAGGAGATCAACGGGATTGAAGATGCGGAAGGCGCCTATTTTACAGACGTTATCTGCGGTGAAAATGAAAAACAGACGGTACTACATATAGAGTCTTTAACAGAGCGGGTGAATCAGCTGACTGTTACGGAAGGAAGGCTGCCAAAGAAGTCAGGAGAGCTGTTTCTTGACGATTCTTATGCCAGTGCTCATGGATATAAGCCTGGAGATCAGATCGTTCTTCGGGAGCAGGAAGACAGTTCGTTCCTTGGCAGAACCAGTTATACTGTGACCGGCACAGGGAAAAGCCCGCTTTATATTTCTTTTAACCGGGGAAATACAACCCTTGGCACAGGCGAGGTAAATGGCTTTGCCTACATCCTTCCAGAAGATTTTGACCAGGAAGTATATACCCAGATTTATCTTCTGGTACACGGTGCCAAGGATACAGTCAGCTATACAGATGCTTATGATACCCTGATCCAGAAGATCAAAAGCAAAGTAGAAGGGATCCAGGATGTAAGATGTGAGGCACGCTACCAGCAGGTGGTTGCAGATGCACAAAAAGAGATCGATGACGGCGAGCAGGAGCTGGCTGATGGCAGAAAGGAAGCAGAAGAAAAGCTGGCAGATGCCAGGCAGCAGCTGATCGACGGAAGGAAAAAACTGACAGATGGTCAGGAAGAATATGACAATGGTGCAAAAGCCATTGAAGAGGCAAAGGATCAGTTAAACGAAGGACAGAAGCAGCTGGAGGAAGGGGAAGAAAAGCTGGCAGATGCCAGGCAGCAGCTTTCCCAGGCAAGCCAGCAGGTACAGCAGGGAGAACAGCAGCTTTCCCAGGCAAACCAGCAGCTGGAAAGCGGCAGGAAAGAAATCGAAAAGAACCAGCAGAAGCTGGAGGATGGACAGGAACAGCTTCAGGCTTCCAGACAGGAATATGAAGCCGGTGTGTTAAAGCTTACAGAAGCTAAAATGAAGCTGGAACAAAGCCAGAGTGAACTGGATACAAAGTCAGGACAGGTAAGCCAGGGAAAAGAACAGATCCGGCAGCAAAGACAGCAGTTACAGGAAAAGCTACAGCAGTGCCAGGAAGGTCTTTCACAGGTAGAGTCAGGAGAGCAGCTGCTTGCCCAGGGGCAAAGTGCACTGGACGCAGCAAAGGGACAGCAAAGCGCCCTGACCACACAAAGAGATTCTCTTCAGGCAAAATATGATGCAGGCACTGCATCCGGAGAGTTATCCCAGGAGGAACTGGCAGGTCTTCAGGCACAGATCTCAGAGCTGCAGGGGCAGATCCAGGGGCTTGAGACACAGATCGCACAGTCTGAAACAGAACTGGCAGGACAAAGGCAGCAGCTTGCTGCCACCAGGGCACAGCTGGAAAGCTCTGTGGAGCAGATAAACGGAGGCCTTACCCAGCTGGATGAAACGGAAGGCCAGTTAAATGATGCCCAGGAACAGATCCGTCAGGGTCAGGAGCAGATCGACCAGGGCAAAGGAGAACTGGAAAAGCAGGAGAAAAAGCTGGCAGATGCCAAAAAGCAGCTGGATAAAGCCCAGAAAGATCTGGACAAAGGAAAGGAACAGCTCCAGCAAGGCCAGGAGCAGGCACAAAAGGGACAGCAGGAGATTGATGCAAACGCAGGAAAGCTTACCCAGGCCAGAACCCAGATTTCCCAAAATACAGAAAAGCTGGAAAGCGGAGAAAAGGAATTAGAAGAAAACAGGCAGAAGCTGATAGACGGAGAAAAAGAGATCCAGGAAAATGAGCAGAAGCTTAAAGATTCCAGGCAGGAACTGGAGGATGGGGAAAAAGACCTGGTTGACGGGGAAAAGGAGTATAAGGAATCAGAGGAAAAGGTAAACAAGGAACTGGCTGACAATGAGCAGAAGCTGGCAGATGCCAAAAAAGAACTGGCAGATCTGAAGGTTCCTACCTGGACAGTGACAGACAGGAATGACCTGCCTGAGTATTCTGATTACGGAGATAATGCAGACCGTATCCGGAATATCGGAAAGGTATTCCCTGTGATCTTTTTCCTGGTGGCAGCGCTGATCAGCCTTACCACCATGACCAGAATGGTGGAGGAGCAGAGAACCCAGATCGGGACAATGAAGGCATTAGGATACGGAAAAGCTGCTATTGCAGCCAAGTATATCTGTTATGCACTTTTTGCCACTATTGGAGGAAGCATCCTGGGATTCCTTGTAGGGGAAAAAATCATCCCTTACATTGTGATCACTTCTTATGGCATTATGTACCACAATGTTTCTGATACACTGTGTATTAATTATGAAATGAAATATACGCTGATCGCATCAGGCGCTTCTATCATATGTACAGTAGGAGCCACCCTGTTTGCCTGTGTGCGGGAACTGCGGGAAACACCGGCTTCACTGATGCGCCCGCCTGCGCCAAAAGAAGGAAAGCGTGTGCTTGTGGAGCGGATCACATTCCTGTGGAAGCATTTAAGCTTTACCTGGAAGTCTACACTCCGTAATCTTTTCCGATATAAGAAGCGTTTATTTATGACGGTTTTCGGGATTGCAGGAAGCATGGGACTGATGCTTGTAGGATTTGGACTGAGGGATTCCATTATGGATATTGCGGTGATCCAGTACCGGGATCTGCAGCATTATGAAGGCAACGTGATCGAAGATGAGGATGCAGATGAGGAACAGAGAAAAGAAGTGGTACAGTTTCTTGAGAATAACCAGAAGGTGGATCATTGTACACCGGTCCAGTTTACAAAAATGAGTGCCCCAAGAGGCTCTTCCAATCTGAGTGTTTACGTGATCGTACCTGAGGATATGGAAAGCTTTAAGAAAGATGTGACCTTACAGAACAGGATCACAAAGGAACAGTATCAGTTCTCGGATAAGGGAGCAGCTATCTGTGAGAAGACAGCAGATCTGTTAGGCCTGAAAGTGGGGGATAAGATCACCCTGAAAAAGGCAGGACAGGAGTATCAGGTTCCGGTGGAGATCATTACAGAGAATTATATGGCTCATTATGTATATATCTCCCCGTCCTTATATGAATCTGTATTTCAGGAGAAGCCGGATTACAGAAATCTGTTCTTCACTATGAAAGAAGAATATAAAGATGATCTGAATTCTGTAGGGCAGCAGCTGCTTACACTTCCTGGTGTGTTAAGCATCAGTTATACAAGCAGCCTGGCAGGACAGCTGGAAAGAATGCTGACCACGCTGGATGCGGTGATCCTTGTGCTGATCGTTTCAGCAGGCATGCTTGCCTTTGTTGTACTTTACAATCTGAATAATATCAATATTACAGAGCGGCAAAGGGAACTGGCTACCTTAAAGGTGCTGGGCTTTTACGATCAGGAGGTGTCCCAGTATGTGTTCCGGGAAAATATCCTTCTGACTGTGGCAGGCGTGCTGGGCGGTGCATTTTTCGGGATCTTCCTGCATAGATATGTGATCACTACCGTAGAGGTGGATGCAGTGATGTTCGGCAGGAATATCGGGCTGGCAAGCTTCCTTTACAGCGGACTTATCACCTGTGGATTTTCCCTTTTTGTAAACTTTACCATGTATTTCAAGCTGAAGAAGATCGACATGGTAGAATCCCTGAAAAGTGTGGAATAAAAAGAGATACAAAGCCTGTGGTCTGTTCTTGGAAATAGGGGGCAGAAAAGGCGCAGATCCAATAAAAATCTTGACAAGAAATGGATTTACAATTATAGTAGTTTTCATAGTAAAGGCAAAGAAAAGGGCCGTATCAACGAATAAAAGGTGGTACTGCATGACATCGCCCTTCACACATCTGTGTGGGGGGCGTAAATTTTGGAGGAAAATGAAATGAGCAAAGAGCTTGCAAAAACATACGATCCAAAAGGCATTGAGGATCGTCTGTATAAGAAATGGATGGATAACGGATACTTCCATGCAAAAGTAAATCCGGACAAGAAACCTTTTACCATTGTGATGCCGCCGCCAAACGTAACCGGACAGCTGCATATGGGACATGCCCTGGATGAGACTATGCAGGATATCCTGATCCGTTTTAAGAGAATGGAAGGCTACGAAGCATTATGGCAGCCGGGTACTGACCATGCAGCCATCGCCACAGAGGTTAAGGTAACCGAAAAACTGAAAAAAGAAGGTATTGACAAGAATGCCATTGGCCGTGAAGAATTCCTGAAATATGCATGGGAATGGAAAGAAGAGTACGGCGGAAAGATCATCAACCAGTTAAAGAAACTGGGTGCTTCTGCTGATTGGGAGCGTGAGCGCTTTACCATGGATGAAGGCTGCTCCAAGGCAGTACAGGAAGTATTTATCAAGCTGTACGAAAAAGGCTATATTTACAAAGGTTCCAGGATCATCAACTGGTGCCCTGTATGCCAGACTTCTATTTCAGATGCAGAGGTAGAGCATGAGGATCAGGACGGATTTTTCTGGCACATCAATTATCCCATCGTTGGTGAGGAAGGCAGATTTGTAGAGATCGCCACCACCCGTCCGGAAACCCTTCTTGGAGATACAGCAGTTGCAGTCAATCCGGACGACGAAAGATATAAAGATCTGGTTGGAAAAATGCTGGAGCTGCCGCTTACAGGCAGACAGATCCCGGTGATCGCAGATGAATATGTAGATAAAGAATTTGGTACAGGATGTGTGAAGATCACACCAGCCCATGACCCTAACGATTTTGAGGTAGGACGCCGTCACAATCTGGAGGAGATCAATATCCTGAATGATGACGCTACCATCAATGAACTGGGTGGCAAGTATGCAGGTATGGATCGTTATGAGGCAAGAAAGGCTATGGTTGAAGATCTGGATAAGCTGGGCCTTCTTGTAAAAGTAGTTCCTCATAACCACAGTGTTGGTACCCATGACCGGTGCGGTACTACAGTAGAACCTATGATCAAGCCACAGTGGTTTGTAAAGATGGACGAGATGGCAAAGGCTGCGATCAAAGCCCTGGATGACGGAGATCTGGAATTTGTACCTGCTCGTTTTGACAAAACATACCTGCACTGGCTGGAGAATATCAGAGACTGGTGTATTTCCAGACAGCTCTGGTGGGGACACAGGATCCCGGCTTACTACTGCGATGACTGCAAGGAAACTGTTGTAGCAAGGGAAATGCCGAAGATCTGCCCGAAATGTGGTGGTACTCATTTCCATCAGGACGAGGATACTCTGGATACCTGGTTCAGTTCTGCACTGTGGCCTTTCTCCACACTTGGATGGCCGGAGAAAACACCGGAGCTGGAGTACTTCTATCCTACAGATGTACTTGTAACAGGCTATGATATTATTTTCTTCTGGGTAATCCGTATGGTATTTTCTGCCCTTGAGCAGACAGGAAAGGCTCCTTTCCATCATGTGCTGATCCACGGACTTGTAAGGGATTCCCAGGGACGTAAGATGAGTAAATCCCTTGGCAATGGTATCGATCCACTGGAAGTGATCGACAAGTATGGTGCAGATGCCCTGCGTCTTACCCTGATCACAGGAAATGCACCTGGAAATGATATGCGTTTCTACTGGGAGCGTGTAGAGTCCAGCCGTAATTTTGCCAATAAGATCTGGAATGCTTCACGTTTCGTTATGATGAACCTGGAAGGAAAGACAGTTACTGAGCCAGAAGATCTGAATGCGCTTTGTGCAGAGGACAAATGGATCCTTTCCAAGCTGAATACAGTGATCAAAGATGTAACAGAGAATATGGACAAGTATGAGCTGGGAATCGCAGTTCAGAAGGTTTATGATTTCTTGTGGGATGAGCTTTGCGACTGGTATATTGAGATCGCCAAGGTACGTCTCTGGAAAGCAGAGGAAGATCCGAAGGCAGCTGGTGAGGCACTGTGGACCCTGCGTACAGCACTGACTCAGGGACTGAAACTTCTTCATCCGTTTATGCCGTTTATCACAGAGGAGATTTACTGTACACTTCTTCCTGAGGAAGAATCTATCATGATCTCTGACTGGCCGGTATATAAGGCAGAATGGAATTTCCCGGAAGCAGAACTGGCTGTAGAAAGCTTCAAAGAAGTTGTGAAAGGTATCCGTAATACCAGAAACAGCATGAATGTTCCACAGAACCGTAAGACTCATCTGTACATTGTTGGCAAGGATGAGAAGATCTGCCAGATGTATGAAAAGAGCAGCAGATCCTTTATCAATCTTGCTTATGCAAGCCAGATCCATGTACAGGACAACAAAGAAGGTATCGGTGAGGATGCAGTTTCTGTAGTAGTATCCAATGCGGTTGTATATCTGCCTCTGGAAGATCTGATCGACAGAGAGAAGGAGATAGAGCGTCTTACAAAAGAGCAGGATCGTCTTACAAAAGAGATCGCCCGCTGTGATGGAATGCTCAGCAATCCTAATTTTGTAAATAAGGCACCGGCTTCAAAGGTTGATGCTGAAAAGGAAAAACTGGCAAAATATAAAGAAATGAAAGAAAAAGTAATTACACAGCTTGAACAGTTAAAGAAATAAAAAGGAGCGTTTTCATGAAACCGGGCAAATTTTGCACAAAGGTGAAATTAAGTGATGTGTGTAACAAGATCTCGCCTGTTCTGCAGGCGCTGTGGTGTGCGGTGCTTTATTTCATTATTGAAGCCATCAGCCGTCATTCCATTGCAGAAGCATGGCAGTATATGACTGGCAAGCCACTGGTTTTTGCTTACAATACAGCCTTTATTTTCACAACAATGCTGATTGTGTATCTGTTTCACAGAAGATTTTTCTGGCGTGTACTGGTATCTGCATTCTGGCTGTTCCTTGGACTTGTAAATGGCATCCTGCTGATGAACAGGGTTACGCCATTTACAGGGCCGGATCTGCATATGCTGACAGATGGATTATCCATTATGCAGAAATATCTGCCTGCTTATGGAGTGATCCTGGGCTGTATTCTGATCGGACTTGTGCTGATCGGGCTGCTGATCCTTTTTATCAAGGGACCAAAATACAGAAAGAAAATCCGGTACAGATATGTGATCCCGCTGATCCTGGCAGGAGTTGCCGCTTTTGCTGGTATTACACAGCTTGCCCTTGAAAAAAGGGTGCTTTCCAATTATTTTGGAAACATTGCATTTGCGTATGAGGATTATGGATATCCATACTGTCTTGCAACTACCATTTTCAATACAGGCATCAAAAGTCCAAGGGACTATTCCAAGTCTGAGATTGAAAGGATTGAAAAGACAGAAGAGAATCTTCCTGAAACAAAGGAAGATAAAAGACCGAATATCATCTTTTTACAGCTGGAATCATTTTTTGATCCAACCCTTGTAAATTACCTTGATATTTCCGAGAATCCGATCCCTACTTTCCGGAAGCTGATGAAAGAGTATTCCTCCGGGTATTATAAGGTTCCATCTGTTGGCGCAGGTACTGCCAATACAGAGTTTGAGACGATCACCGGAATGAGCCTTCATTATTTTGGACCAGGGGAGTATCCTTACAAGAGTATCCTGAAGGAAACTACCTGCGAGAGTGCACCTTATGTGCTGAAGAATCTTGGGTATTCCACCCATGCAGTGCATAATAACGAAGCCAATTTCTATGGAAGAAGGACAGTCTTCCCGAATCTGGGATTTGATACCTTTACTTCCGAGGAATACATGGCAGGGGAGAATCTGCAGAACCCGCTTGGATGGGTAAAAGACAGTGTTCTTACGGATGAGATCGTGAAATGTCTGGATTCCACAGAAGGACCGGATTATGTATATACCATTTCTGTTCAGGGACATGGAGATTATCCGGATTATCCGCTGCTGGAGGATCCGCAGATCACAGTTTCCGGTTCCGCTACAGAAGAGCAGAACTATAAATGGGAATACTATGTGAATGAGATCCATGAGATGGATAATTTTGTAAAAGATCTGGTAAACACACTGGCGGACTATCCGGAGGATGTGGTGCTTGTAATGTATGGGGACCATCTTCCTACCATGGGTCTGACTGTGGAGGATCTGAAGAACAAATATCTTTTCCAGACAGAATATGTGATCTGGGATAATATGGGGCTTCAGAAAAAGAATGAAAACCTGGCATCTTATCAGATCGCAGCAGAGGTGATGGATCGGGTAGGTATCCATGATGGAACGATTTTCCGTTATCATCAGGCAAGAAGAAATACAAAGAATTATCAGGTAGATTTGGAAACCCTACAATATGATCTGCTTTATGGAGATCGTTACGCATACCAGGGAGAGAATCCTTTCCAGAGAACAAAGATGCGTATGGGACTCTATGATGCAACACTGGATTCCATCCGTCTTGTATCAGATTCGGATTATACCTATTATATCCAGGGAACCAATTTCACACCTTCCAGCCAGGTTAAACTGAATGGAGAATGGTATGATACGGTTTACGTAAGTCCTACCACTCTGGTGATCACAGGTACGGAGCTGAAGGATTTCGACAGGCTTTCCGTTGTACAGCGAAGCAACAGTTCCACAAGGAAGGCATTAAGCAAGAGTTATGACCGTGCGGTTTATGCATTGTATGACAAGAATCCGTGGAAACTGGAAAAAGAAGAATAATGTTTTACCCAATCGTAACATCTTGTCGGATAAAATGTTACGATTGGGTCTGGACATCTTTCACCACTATTATATAATGGTAGAGTAACCAAAAGGGTTGCGAATACATTAGATAAAAGTGGTGAATTTTTTTATGAATTACGAACAGGCAGTTGCCTATATTGAAGAGACTCCTAAATTTACAAAAAAGAACAGTCTGGATCATACCAGGGAATGCCTTGCAAGGCTGGGAAATCCACAGAATCATTTTAAAGTGATCCATGTTGCAGGTACCAATGGAAAAGGCAGTACCTGTGCATTTCTTACATCTATCCTCAGGGAGGCCGGATATTCCTGCGGATTGTTTACTTCTCCCCATCTGGTGGAGATCAATGAACGGTTTCAGATCAATGAAGTGAATATTGACAATGATACTTTTCTGGCTGCATTTGAGAAAGTAAAGGCACTGGCAGATGAACTGGAGGCAGAGGGAAGCTATCATCCTACTTATTTTGAGATGCTGTTCCTTATGGGAATGGTGATCTTTGCACAGGCAGGGGTGGATTATGTAACCCTGGAGACAGGCCTTGGAGGCAGACTGGACGCTACTACATCCATTAAGGATCCAGTGGCATGTGTGATCACATCCATCAGTCTGGATCATATGCAGTATCTTGGCGACACAGTGGCCAAGATCGCAGGAGAAAAGGCCGGGATCATTGTTCCGGGAGTGCCGGTGATCTTTGACGGCAATGATCCTTCAGCAGCAGAAGTGATCCGTGCACGTGCCATGGAACTTCACAGTCCGTTCTATGAAGTGAAAAGAGAAGATGCACAGATTCTTTCCAATACAGCTTCAGGGATTGATTTTTCTTTAAAAAATCAGTATTATGGAAAGGATCATCAGGAATTTTATATTCCCTTTATTGCAAAATATCAGGTGATGAATGCCATGCTGGCATTAAAAACCATAGAAGTTTTACAGGGACAGATTCCTGTATCCATTGAGCATGTGCAAAAGGGAATGCGTGCCACCAGATGGCAGGGGCGGATGGAAACGATCCTGCCTGGAGTGATCGTTGACGGTGCACATAATGAAGATGGAGTGGCTAAGTTTGTGGAGACTGCTGCACATTTTCAGCAGGAATATCCGCTTACACTTCTGTTTTCAGCAGTAAATGATAAAGATTACAAAGATATGATCCATACGATCTGCAGCCAGATCCGTTTCAGACATGTGGTTGTTACCCAGGTAGGTGGATATCGGGAGGTTCCGGCAGAGGAACTGGAAGAGATATTCACAGGGGAAGGCTGTACGTCTGTAGAAGCAGATCCGGAAGTACCAAAGGCACTGGAACTGGCATTAAAGGCAAAGGGAGAGGACGGACTGCTGTTCTGCGTAGGATCTTTATATCTTGTAGGAGAGATTAAAGCAGCAATTGCAAGGAGAAAAGAATGATCGATTACGAAGAAGAACTGAAGAAGTTTGAACCATGTCTGGATGTAACAGATGCGGAAAGTGCTATATATGACAGGGAACTTACTGATATTCTGGACATTTTACAGGAAATGCTGCGGGAGGCAAAAAGCGGCCGCCGCGTGAAATAACCGTAAGGAGATACGAATGAACTGCATGAATTGCGGCGCATTTCTGGCAGATAAGGATCTGGATTATTGTCCTAACTGCGGGTGTAATGTCCTGATACAGAAGAAGGTGGACTACCTGTCAAAATTCTACTACAATCAGGGACTTGAAAAAGCCAGCATCCGGGATCTGTCAGGTGCCATTAATTGTTTGAAACAAAGTCTTACTTATGACAAAAGAAATATCCAGGCCAGGAATCTTCTTGGACTTGTTTATTTTGAAACCGGTGAGGTTGTTGCTGCATTAAGTGAATGGGTGATCAGCAAGAACCTGAAGCCTACCAAGAATCTGGCCAATGAATACATTAACCGTCTTCAGGCCAATTCCAATAAGCTGGATGCGATCAATGAAACGATCCGGAAGTATAATAATGCCTTAGCCCTATGCAGAGAGGGGCACGAGGATATGGCTGCCATCCAGCTTCGGAAGATCCTTGCACAGAATTCCAAGCTGATCAAGGGTTATCATCTGCTTGCGTTGATCCAGATGAAGAACCATGAATGGGGAAAAGCAAGGCGGATCCTGCGGAAGGCTGCCAGGATCGATAAGACCAATACTACCACCCTCCGCTTCCTGCGGGAGGTGGATGAGCAGACCGGTGTTACCACACGGTTGGAAAAGCAGAAAAAGGGATTGTTTGGAAGAAATAAATCTGATCAGGATGAAGATACCGGTATGGAGAGTATAGTGGTACAACCGCCAACCTATCGTGAAAATTCAAGGATTTCCCTGTTTTTTACCCTGATGCTTGGCATTGGGGCAGGTGCCCTGGCATTCTGGCTTCTGGCTGTTCCTGCCATTAAGCAGGGGATTTACCGGGAAGCCAATCAGCAGCTGATCAATTACAGCGAGTCCTTGTCCAGTCAGGGAGCCGAGCTTTCCAAAGCCCAGGGAGAGGCCAAGGAATCAGATGATACTGCCCTGCAGATCACCCAGCAGATGGAGGAAGAAAAGAAGAAGAGCCAGACTTATGAAACCTTCTTCAAGGCATATGCAGCATATGTGCAGGAAAGCTATGATGTAGCTGCAGAGAATCTGCAGAATGTGTATGAAGATTATCTGACGGATGATATGAAGAATATTTACAGTGTTATGTGTGGAAGCCTTGGCGTGACCGGGATCACTTCTGACAGCCAGGGAGATGGAAGCGGTGACAGTACTTCTGATAACAGTGGCGACAGTGGATCTGACAGCAGTGACGGAAATGGCGATACTGGCAGTGATGGTTATTATGATGAAAATGGTAACTACATTTCTTACTGATCTTTATTACCGGGATCAGCAAACGTGATTTTTAAAAGAGAAACCTCGAGGTGGGGGAGTTGTTGTCTATGACAGCAGCCCCCTTTTTATTGGTGTAAAATTTTGTTTTACATCATGGGGCTTTTGTTTTTAGACATTCAGGGGAATATTGGAATAGGGGGAGTGGCGATGGAAGCTGCATTTTATATTCAGGGAACCAGTCTGACAGTCAGACTGCCGGGTGAACTGGATCATCCGGCATCGGACCAGATCCGAAAAGAAACAGACCGGATTATGGGACAGACATATATTAAGACCATTATCTTTGATTTTGAAGAGACCACATTTATGGACAGTTCAGGAATCGGGCTGATCATGGGACGGTACCGGGCACTTGGAATGGGGAAAGGGTGCATAAAGGCAGTGAATGTAAGCAGTTATGTGGATAAGCTGCTTCATCTGTCTGGAGTCCATAAATTTATCTATTAAGGGAAGGGAGCATATTATGGAGGATACCAATGAAATGACAATGATCTTTGAAAGCCGTCCTGTAAATGAAGGGCTGGCAAGGATAGCTGCGGCAGCTTTCTGTACACAGCTGAATCCTACGCTGGAGGAGGTGTCGGATCTGAAGACAGCAGTTTCAGAAGCTGTTACAAACTGCATTATACATGGATATGAAGGGGAAATACATAAGATCCGTATGACCTGCAGAAGGCTGGGGCAGGAGATCCAGGTGGATATTGCTGATGAAGGGGCAGGGATCGAAAATATTGAAAAGGCCATGGAGCCCTTGTACACTACACGGCCGGATAAGGACAGATCCGGCATGGGATTTACATTTATGGAAGCCTTTATGGATCAGGTGACTGTGGAATCAGAGGTTGGAAAAGGCACTATTGTGCACATGAAAAAAATCATAGGGAGGTAGCATGAACCATACTCTTGCCCTGATCGGGCGTGCACACCAGGGTGATAAAGTGGCAAGAGATACGTTATTCGAGGAAAATGCAGGGCTTGTTTACAGTGTGGCAAAGCGTTTTATTGGACGGGGTGTGGATCTGGAGGATCTGATCCAGATCGGCAGTATCGGACTTATAAAGGCAGTTGATAAATTTGATCTTTCTTATGATGTGAAGTTTTCCACTTATGCAGTTCCTATGATCGTAGGGGAAATAAAAAGGTATCTGCGGGATGATGGCCTTTTGAAGGTAAGCCGTTCTTTAAAAGAAAATTATTACCGGGTATACAAAAAAAGAGAAGAACTGGAATATTCCCTAGGCAGGGAGCCTACGCTTACAGAACTATCCCAGGCTCTTAAGATGCCTGTGGAAGATCTGGTTATGACCATGGAAGCTACAGCTGAGGTGGAATCTCTTCAGAAGTCTATTTATCAGGGAGAAAACAGTGAGATTCCCCTGGCGGACAAGCTGGCGCACAAGGAAAACCAGCAGGAAAAGCTGCTGAACCGGATTTTGCTGGAAGAGCTTCTTGCTCATTTGGACAAAAGGGAACGACAGCTGATCTGTATGCGGTATTTTCAGGATATGACCCAGATGGAGGTGGCAGCAGAACTGGGGATTTCCCAGGTGCAGGTCTCCAGGCTGGAAAAAAGGATCCTGAACCGGCTGAAGGAGCTGATCTGAAAAAGACGGGCTTATCTCCGAAAAAGAGGTAAGTCCGTCTTTGCAATTGTCATATGCCTCAAAGAAACTGTCTGTGACAGATCTGGTAGGTATTTGCTTATAGAATCATAGTCCGATTTATCTGGCTGCTGTTTTGGAACCTGAGAAGATAGAACCACGGAACTTGGAAAGAGCACTTTGAAGGATCAGTCCAAAGATACCACAGGAAACGATCTCACCGGCACCTACTGTCAGCATCATCAGCGGGATAGGAAGATTAATACCGTATCCATAGTGAAGTACGAAAGGTACGATCACAGCGTTGGAGATGATAGGTGGAAGCGGTGCAAGGAACCGATTGGAATTACGCAGCTTGTAAGTGAAAATTGCGCCCAGCAGTGTGGCAATGCTTCCGAAGATAATATCTACCGGGATACAGCCTCCCAGGATATTGGCAATGATACATCCTACAAATAATCCGGGGATTGCCGCCGGTGTAAAATAAGGAAGGATGGTCAGGGCTTCTGAGATACGTACCTGGACTTCTCCATAGCTGAAAGGTGCAAACACAAGGGTAAGCACTACGTAGATGGCACCGATCAGTGCCGCCTGTACCAGAAACAGGGTACTTTTGTTTTTCATATTCTTTTGTCTCCTTTAGTTTTGTTTTACGAGTGGAAGGTCACGAACACTCGATTCATTTAGCGCCGGGAATCGGCGGAAAAGCCGCTTAAGACCTTATTTTTCTGGGCTTTTCAACGGGCATGAGTATAGCATATTTGGAAGAGGAATGCAAGGGAAAATAGGGGGCGTACCCACAATTTACCCACAATGGAATTTAAAACAGTAAAAATCTTTAATATTTATGGTACGTGATCTGCGACATAGCCATGTGGCATATCTGATACATAAAGGAGTAGGACCGCTGATTATTAAGGAAAGACTTGGACACTGTGATATAAAGATTACATTAAATACATACGGACATTTATATCCCAGTGAACAGAAAAAAGTAACAGAAATGCTGAATGAAAGAAAAAAAGTATGGTATAGCTGTCTGTTGGCTATGCCATTTTTCTTGTAAGACCTGATTATAGAAATAAACCTAGATTATTCACGGCACAGTCGTGAAAGTGGCTGAAAACCACATAGTTTCTATATTTTAACTGAATATTGCTTTTCACCTATCAGATGAATGAAAA
>ONBN01000059.1 GCA_900316115.1 uncultured Eubacteriales bacterium | reverse complement strand
GATGCATCCATTAACGGCAAGATCAAGGTTGTATTTATTGAGAACTATCGTGTATCCAATGCAGAGATGATTTTTGCAGCTGCAGATGTTTCCGAGCAGATTTCCACAGCCAGCAAGGAAGCTTCCGGTACAGGTAATATGAAGTTTATGCTGAACGGTGCGCTTACACTGGGTACTATGGATGGTGCGAATGTGGAGATCGTGGCAGAGGTTGGCGCTGAGAATGCGTTTATCTTTGGTATGAGTTCTGATCAGATCATTAATTATGAGAATAATGGCGGTTATGATCCGGATATGATCTATAATACAGATCCGGAGATCCGTCAGGTACTGATGCAGCTGATCAATGGTACTTTCTCCAGTGATCCAGAGCTGTTCCGTGATATTTATGATTCTCTTCTGAGCACAAAGAACAGTTCCAGACCGGACCAGTATTTCATTCTTGGTGATTTCCGCTCCTATGCAGAGGCACAGAAGAAAGTGGAAGAAGCATATCGTGATGAGAAGAAGTGGGCAAAGATGGCACTTCTGAATACTGCCAACAGCGGTAAATTCTCTTCAGACAGAACTATCCAGGAGTATGTGGATGATATCTGGCATCTGGACAAGGTTACTGTAGGCACAAAATAATGTTACGGATACTATCCGGGCAGTGCAGGATAGGAAATAGATAAGTATAAAAACTGAATAAGTTTAAAAATGGGATACGGAAATCACCGGATGGTGAAAGCCATATCCCATTCTTTTGTCTATTTTGGAGGGAATAATTCGCCTGTTTTGGCATTTTCCCAGTATTCATAAGGAAACATGTGATACATTTTGCGGATGGTAGTTCGCTGGCTTTCGTATGTTACTGCCAGTTTTCTCTTGCGGATGTACAGTTCTTTATCCATTTCCTGTAAGGTGTAGGGAACCTGATCATTTACATAATATTTTCCGAACCAATACAATTCAGCTTTGCATCCGGTTTCCTTATATTCTTTTTCAACGATCTGATGAGTCATCTGGTGGTGCTGATGGCCATATTCACCGTTTGCATTGTGGGTGGCAACCAGCTGCCAGTCTTTATATTTCAGGATCGTTGCCACATCTTTTTCCATGGCTGTCCGCCAGTATTTCCAGGAACTGCGCTTGCTGCCAAGCTTATCCGGGTAGGAAAGCATCAGATATTTGCAGCCTGCGGCTGTGACCACAGACTGAAATTCTTTGCTGCGGACAGGGTTATTTCCGCTGGTCATGCATACAACCAGATATTTGTCATCCAGCAGATGTCCTCCTCCCCAGATCAGCTCATCATCCGGATGTGCAGAGAAAAGAACCTTTGTATAACCGGACAGATCCAGTGCATCCAGCTGGTCATCTGTAACTGCGGGCAGGTGCATGTACGGAGAAAGGATATGCCAGCAGTAAAAAAGCAGGGATGCAGCGGCAACAATAAGCAGAGAAAGAAATGTACAGCCTGCTTTTTTCAGTGGTGAAAGGGCTTTGAATTTTGTGATCATAGTACAGCGCCTTTCTCCCGCTTTTGTGGAGAATCAGCAGATTCTGTCATACAGGTCTGGGGAACGTCAGTTTTTGCAAGAAGCTGATCGTACAGATCCAGCTTCCAGTTGATAAAGGACATATGCTCATTCAGATCCTGGATCTGGGCCAGAAGGCATGCCCGTTGTCTGACCAGTATTTCTTTTCTCTGTGTCAGGGTGAAATCGCCCTGGCTGCACAGCTGAAGATAAAGCTTCATGTCACGGATGCTCATACCGCATTTCTTCAGACAGGTAAGGTTCTGGATCCACTTAATATCTGCATCATCAAATAACCGGTAATTGTTTTTGTCACGTTTCACATTGGGAACCAGACCTTCGTTGCAGTAGAATTTCAGGGTTTCATAGGTCATGCCTGCTTTTTTGCAGGCTTGCTTCATTGTGTACATAAAAACCTCCCAGGGGCATTTTTGTAGAATGTTCAAAAAAGACTTGCCCGGTAGTAACTGCCGGGAATTATACTTACATTGTAGCGTGTTTCGCCGGAGAAGTCCAGGGAAAGTGCGTGGGTTATTGTATATGTTTAACGGAGGAAGAATGATGGACAGAATAAAGAAAAACTTTGGTTTTGGATGTATGCGCCTTCCTATGAATGGGGAGGAAGTGAATCTGGAAGAGTTTTCCAAGATGGTGGATGCCTATATGGCAGCTGGATTTAATTATTTTGATACTGCTCATGTTTATCTTGGAGGAAAAAGTGAGACAGCTATCCGTGAGTGTGTTTCAAAGAAATATCCACGAGACAGCTTCATTCTGACAGACAAGCTTACAGATTCTATTTTTAAGACAGAAGAAGAGATCCGCCCTGTTTTCCAGAAACAGCTGGAAGCCTGCGGAGTAGATTACTTTGATTTTTATCTGATGCATGCCCAGTGTGCAGATAATTTTAAGAAATTTAAGAAATGTAATGCATATGAGACAGCTTTCAAGCTGAAAGAAGAAGGAAAGGTTCGTCATGTGGGAATTTCTTTCCATGATAAAGCAGAGGTTCTGGAGCAGATCCTGACAGAGTATCCGCAGATAGAAGTGGTACAGATCCAGTTCAATTATGTGGATTATAACAGCGCTGCTGTGCAAAGCAGGAAGTGTTATGAAGTCTGTCGTAAGCATGGCAAGCCCGTGATCGTTATGGAGCCTGTAAAAGGCGGTACTCTGGTAAATCTTCCGGAGGATGCGAAGAAAGTATTTGAAGAACTGCATGGTGGAAGTACAGCAAGATATGCCCTTCGTTTTGCTGCCGGATTTGAGGGCATGATGATGGTTCTTTCCGGTATGAGCAATATGGAACAGCTGGAGGACAATATCAGCTTTATGAAGGATTTCCGCCCTCTGGATGAGAAGGAGCAGCAGGCAGTGAAGAAAGTACAGAAAATCTTTGATTCCATGAATCTGATCCCATGTACAGCCTGTCATTACTGTACAGACGGATGTCCAAAGCACATCCTGATCCCGGATCTGTTTTCCTGCATGAATGCAAAGAAAACATATAAGGATTGGAATTCTGATTTCTATTATAACAGTGTGTATACTGTTAATAATGGAAAAGCTTCTGACTGCATCAAATGTGGAAAATGTAAGAAGGTTTGTCCGCAGCATCTGAAGATCCGGGAGCTTCTGGAGCAGATTGCAGAGACATACGAGAAAAAGGAATAATATCGTAAATAGAATACTGTCACGTAAAAAAAAGGATCCGGGCCAGATGGCTCAGATACCTTTTTTATATAGAACAAAAGAATAAATACATGGAATCAGGAAAAGCACGATCAGTATGGAAAAAAGAAGCCAATAGGACTGGACAAAGCCGTTAATGATCATAATGATACCGCCAAGGATAAAAATCCAGGAAGCCATACGGTGGGTACGATTCCAGTTTTCTTCACTTGTCAGAGTCCAGGGGAGCCTGATACCAATCGTGAAATTCTGTTTAACCTTATGCAGATAATTGCCCATGACAATAAGGAGAAAGCCGATCATAAGGCAGGTCCAAAGTCCGATATCCAGGTCATATCCCAGATTATAGGAGTAAAGGAAAATATAAACGCATATGGAAAGCACAGGGATGATCCAGAAGACCATTTTGCCAATGCGGGCATTGATATTTTTCCGTTTGGGATCTGCCAGGGTTACCAGGGAAACAAAAAGCTGCAGGACAAGCAGGATCAAGGGAAGTCCAAATATCCCAAAGAACTTGCTTCCCCAGCCATCAGCCCCATTATTGTTGGAAAAGTGTATAGCAAACTTCTCTGGCAGCTGATTCCATAAAATCAGTCCTGCAAGTATAGGGCTGATGGTAAGAAGACTTGTAAGTAAAAGAGTTTTTCTGTTATTTCGGATCATTGTCAGATTCTCCTTTCAGATCCTTCAGCCATAGCAGGATTTCATCTACGACTGAAGTATTCAATTCATAATATACATAATTTTTTTCTTTGGTTTCCCATACCAGATCTGCTTTTTTTAAAATATTCAGATGGTAGGAGATGGTTGCGCCAGTCATGTCAAAATGACTTCCGATTTCTCCGGCGGACATCCGCCCGCTTTTCAGAAGCTGTAGGATTTCCCGGCGGACAGGATCGGACAGTGCTTTGAAAGTGTTGGCAAAAGACAATTTTGATCCTCCTTTTCAAAAAAATATTTAGAAATATTTCTAAATAGAATATATGATAACTTTATGAGAAAGTCAAGAACTATTTAGAAAAATATCTAAATACTATAACCCAGACAGAAAAAATGATTTTACTGATTAAGACAGGCTGATGCGAAAACAGATGTTTCATCCCTGGTACTATAATCGTGTAAAGGAACAGGATTTGGAAGAATATACTATATGGAACATATTTACAAAAGGAATGTTATGTTTCATGAATTATCTATGGGGTGGAATGATTTTGCTGGGAATTTTATATGGTGCCTGTACAGGCAGACTGGATCAGGTAACAACGGCTGTGACCAGTTCAGCCGGGGATGCGGTAAATCTGTGTATTTCCATGGCAGGCATGACTGCGCTGTGGTCAGGTCTGATGAAGATTAGTGAAAACTCTGGTATGGTGGAGGGGCTGGCAGTAAAAATGTCGCCTGTACTGGATTTCCTTTTTCCGGAACTGAAGCAGGAGAAAAGAGCCAGACATTGTATTTCCATGAATTTTCTGGCAAATATGCTGGGACTGGGATGGGCTGCCACGCCTGCCGGACTGCAGGCAATGAAAGAACTGGATACACTGCAAAGGGAAAAATCAGGAACAGGGGTGAAAACAGCCAGCCATGCCATGTGTACTTTCCTTATTCTGAATGTTTCATCTCTTCAGCTAATCCCTGTGAATCTGATCACATACCGGGCAAAATACGGAAGTATAAGCCCCACTGCCATCACAGGGCCTGCATTGCTTGCTACTGGCATCAGTACAGCAGCTGCCGTTATATTCTGTAAAATAGCAGGAATAATTTCTAAAAATACATAAATAATACACAAAAAATCTGTTAATTATTGGCGAAATCGTGTATAATATTACATAATGATACAAGAATTTAATCAGGCAGAAAGTAAGGGGGCTTGTATATGAAGATCACATTTATCGGTGCGACCCATGAGGTGACGGGAAGCTGCTATTATCTGGAAGCAGCCGGGAAAAGATTTTTGGTAGATTATGGGATGGAGCAGGGACCGAATTACTATGAGAATCAGGATATCCCGGTAGCACCGGGAGAACTGGACTTTGTACTGCTGACACACGCACATATGGATCATGCAGGCCTTTTACCAGCGCTGTATGCAAAAGGCTTCCAGGGACCGATTTATGCAACAGAAGCCACCTGCCATCTGTGTGATATTATGCTTCGTGACAGTGCACACATCCAGATGTTTGAGGCTGAATGGCGTAACCGTAAAGGCCGTCGTCAGGGAAAAGCAGATTTTGTGCCTCTTTATACCATGGAAGACGCACTGGCAGTGCTTAAGAATTTTGTGGGAAGACCCTATGGAGAGATTTTCCAGCCGGCTCCCGGTATCCGTATCCGCTTTACAGATGCAGGCCACTTGCTTGGGTCTGCAAGTATTGAGATCTGGATGGAAGAAGATGGGAAAGAAGAAAAGATCGTATTTTCAGGAGATATTGGTAATACAAACCAGCCATTGATCAAGGATCCGGAATATCTGCAGGAAGCGGACTATGTGGTGATGGAATCCACCTACGGAGACAGAAGCCATGGCGAACGGCCGGATTATGTAAAGCTTCTGGCAGAGGTGATCCAGGAAACATTTGACAGAGGCGGCAATCTGGTGATTCCTTCTTTTGCAGTAGGCAGAACACAGGAAATGCTGTATTTTATCAGGCAGATCAAGGAGGAAGGCCTTGTTACAGGTCATGATAATTTTAAGGTCTATGTGGACAGTCCTTTGGCAAATGAGGCTACTACCATTTTCGGAAAGCATTATCATGACTGCTTTGATGAGGAAGCACTGGCCCTGGTGCAAAAAGGCATCAATCCTTTAAGCTTTCCTGGGCTGAAGATTTCTGTAACAAGTGACGATTCCAGAGCCATTAATTTTGATGAAGACTGTAAGGTGATCATTTCTGCCAGCGGCATGTGTGATGCAGGGCGGATCAAGCATCATCTGAAACATAATCTGTGGCGTGAAGAGTGTACGATCCTGTTTGTTGGATATCAGGCAGTGGGAACAGCCGGAAGGGCGCTGCTGGAAGGGGCACAGGAACTGAAGCTTTTCGGTGAGCCGGTTCATGTGGCTGCTCATATCCGCCAGATGCCGGGCATCAGTGGCCATGCAGATGTAAATGGACTGATTGACTGGGCAAAAGCTTTTAAACAGAAGCCGAAAAAGGTATTTATTACTCACGGAGAGGACAGTGTAACAGAACTTTTTGCAGGAAGACTGAGAGAAGAACTGGGATATGATACCATGGCGCCTTTCAGTGGAACCATATACGATCTGAAAGAAAATGTTCTTGTATATGAGGCAAAGGGCATCCGCATTGAGAAAGCATCCAAGTCTCCGAAGGCATCCAAGGCTGCCCGTGCATATGCGAAACTGGTTGCGCTTGGACACAGACTGATGTCTGTGATCCGCAAAAATGAGGGCATCCCCAATAAGGATCTGGACAGATTTGCAAGAGATATCCAGTCACTGTGTGATAAATGGGACAGACCGGATCAGTAAGATAAATAATAAAAACGCCTGCGATCTTAAAGTATATTACATAAGATCGCGGGCGTTTTTCAGCAATTTAAAGCAGCCGTCAGGCAAGGGCCTCTTTTAATGCAAAGGCAAGCTGCTGTGGACATGAAGTTGGTTTGAAACCGCATTTGATGTTTTCCAGACGGCGGATCACTTCTTCAGCGTCCATTCCCTCTACCAGGCTTGCCACACCCTGGGTATTTCCAGAGCATCCTCCGATAAATTTTACATTGTGAACCTTTTTATTATCATCAACTTCAAATTCGATGGCCTGTGCACAGACCCCTTTTGTTTTATACATCATGGTTTTATCCTCCTTTTTCGTAGTCCAAAAGTATTATGAATTATTTGCTTTGGTATCATATATTATAGCAGAATTGCAGTAAAAATCTATAGGGGATTTGGGGGCGGTAAAATAATCATTGGTAAGTGATATGTTCGTTTAATTATTATGAAAGCTGAATCGTGTATGTAGGCAGAAAAAATAGAAACATATCTTTTCCGCACAACCCAAAGAAAATAAATATAAAATTTATCTGGTATTGATTCAAGCAAGATAGCATCCCTAAAAGTATCAATTTGATAATTCGGTCTTAATATGATATTGAAAATTGCCAGTTCCGGAAAAAAAGATTAATATAAAGGACAGCAAAGGCGCAGTCGTGGTGAAAACCACAGGCTGCGCCTTTTTCGCATTACAAGATTATCAAAATGAAAGAGTGATCCGCAATGGCATTTCATTCCGTTACAAAAAGCAAGCAAAGAGTAGAAGCATATAAAAAAGTAAATGGTGAAACCATCTTTGGCAATGACCTGGAGATGAAAGACATGCAGTATGCATACGGCGTCAGCTCCAAATACGCATTCGCATGGGTGAAAAATATCGATACCTCCCAGGCAGAGCAGGCACCAGGCGTGTCCTGCGTTGTCACATACAGGGACATACCGGGAGACATTCTCATGGGAGAAGACAAACAGGATCAGTACGTGCTGGCAGTTGACCGGGTGATCACAGTAGGAGATATTCTGGCAGTAGTAGTGGCAGATACCCTGGAACATGCAAAACAGGCCGGACAGCTGGTAAAAATAGAATACGAAAAGCTTCATGAACTGACGGACATGGAAGAAGCCTATCAGTCAGATATGGTGGTAAATCCGTACAGAAATGATAATCTTTGCTCCCAGTGCTTTATAAAAAAAGGAAACATTGATAATGACTTTGATTCAGAAAACGTATCCATTCAGACTCATTATGAGACAACCTGGCAGGAACATGCATACATAGAACCGGAATGTGTAGTAGCATATCCAGGGAGAAGAGGCCGTGAGATAACAGTGATCGGCTCCATGCAGTCTATTTACAACCCCAGAATGTCTATCCATAAAAGCCTTCAGATCCCGCTGGCAGACATCCGGATCGTGGCAACTTCTGTAGGCGGCTCCTTTGGCGGCAAGCTGGAAAGCCCGGAGGTAATGGCTGTCCGTGCTGCAGCCTGTGCCCTGAAATGCAATAAACCGGTAAAATATCTGCTGACCAGAGAAGAGTCCATGCAGCAGAGCCATAAACGCCATCCTTTTAAATTTGATGTTCGTGTATCGGCAGATAAAGAAGGAAAACTGCAGGGCTTTGAAGCAGTGTCTATGACAGATTCAGGAGCTTATGCAAATATGTCTCCTGGAGTCTCCTTTAAAGCCGTGTCATTAGGGGCAGGGCCTTATGTGGTTCCCAATGTTTACTGTGCGGCAAAAGCGATTTATACAAACAATATCCCGTCTGGTTCCATGCGTGGGTTTGGAAATCCCCAGGGAATTTTTGCAAGGGAATGTGCCCTGGACGAACTGGCAGAAAAGCTGGGAATGTCTCCTTATCTGCTGAGAAAAAGAAATGTAATGCATAAAGGAGACGCTACCGGATCCGGGCAGATCATTGATTTTGAAAATGTAGGTGCAGAAGAAGTGTTGGATCAGGTGGCACAGAAGCTGGATTATGAAAAAAAATATTGGCAGTACAAGAAAGAAAATCCGGGAAGAACAAGACGAAGGGGAGTAGGTCTTTCTCTTTCATATCGTGGAAACAGTTATGGAACCGGTGTCCCGGATATTGGACGGTGTTACCTGGAAGTGCAGATGGATGGAAGTGTAAGACTGAATATCGGACTGACAGAGATCGGCCAGGGACTTCATACCGTGATGGGGCAGATCGCAGCAGAAGCATTGATGGTCAGTGATGACCAGGTAACAGTAAGTGAAAGTACTACAGATGCACCGGCAACCGGGATCTGCAATGCTTCCAGAGGTACCTTTGTCGGTGGAAATGCCATTTTGGATGCAGCAAAGAAAATACATGAATGTATGAAAGATGCCCTGTCAGAAACCTTTAAGTGCGACAGGGAGAAAATCCGTTTCCTGCTTGATATGGTAGATGTGGATGGAAAGAAAATAACCTTTAAAGAGGCGGCTGGCATCACTTTTTCAACAGGCCGGACACCTGCCTTTGTAGGAAATTATAAGACCCCGGATCCTGTGTTTGATGAAAAAACAGGATTTGGCGATACCTTTTATGAATATACCTATTCCTGTATTGGAGCAGAAGTGGAGATCGATACCTGTACAGGTGAGACAACCGTTCTGAATGTGGTATCTGCCCATGATGCAGGCAGGATCATGAATCCAAAGCTGGCTGCAGGACAGATCGTAGGCGGCGCAGTAATGGCCCAGGGCTATGCACTGATGGAAGACATCAATTCAGTAAAGGGCTATGCAAAGAATGAGAATTTTGACCAGTATATGATACCTGGGATCAAAGATGTGGGAAGGGTTTTGCCTGTAACAGTAGAGAATCCTAATGACAGAGGACCTTTTGGAGCCAGATCGCTGGGCGAGCCTACTTTGGATCCGGGGCTTGGGGCTTTTACAAATGCAGTGAATCATGCTCTTGGAGAACTGGGAAAAGTAAAAAGCTCACCTGCCAGTCTGGAAAAGGTTCTGTTTCAGTGCAAAGGATCAAAGGAGGATGGAAGATGAAATATCAGGATTATATTACCGTTTCTTCTTTACAGGAGGCGCTGGAGCAGCTTGGAAAATACGGGAAAGATGCAGTGATCGTTGCAGGGGCAACTGACCTGGCAGTAAAAGCCAGGACAAAGGACTGGTATGAAAGCAAGTATCTGGTGGATATCAGCAGGATACAGGAACTAAAGGGCATCCAAGAAGAGCAGGGGAAAATAATAGTAGGAGCAATGACTACTATCAGTGAATTGCTCCATTCAGAATTGCTCCAAAAAGAAGCCGGGATCCTGTATCAGGCCTGTGGAAATATTGCAGGGCCTCAGATAAGAAATCAGGCTACAATAGGAGGGAATCTGGCAAACAGCTGTCTGGCTGCAGATACCATTCCTGCGCTTTGCGTATTGGGAGTAACCGTCCGTATTATGGGACAGTCAGGCACCAGGGAAATTCCGGCAGAGGAGCTTTTAAAGGCCTGTCCACCCTGTCTGAGACATGAGGAAATGAGTGTGGGTGGATGCTTTTACGGGATGCCTGCAGGGAAAAAGAATACACTGAAGCCAGAGGAAGTGATTACTCAGGTGGTGATTCCGCCTATGGAACAGGATTACAGGTATTCCTTTCAGAAGATCGGCAGGAAGAAAAGCGGGTGCATGTCCAGATTTACTCTGGCAGCAGCCATGAAGCTTTCTAAAGATCAGAAGATTGAAGATCTTCGGATTTCCATTGGAGCAGCGCTGGCAGATGTCCGGCTGCAGCAGGAGGTGACAGAACCTTTGAAGGGTCATAAACCGGACAGAGAACTGTTTCATACATGCATGGCACAGCTTGGAGAAAAAATACGCAGTCAGGTTCGCAAGGTGGATGAGAATATAGAGTACAAAGCAACTGTGTGTGAACGGCTGGGTACAAGAACCTTAAGTGAACTGGCTTTTCTGGAATAAAGCTGAAATAAAAATGGGATAAGGACTGATGCTGAATGAAAAAAGTGATACAATTTATATTGAATAATCAGGCTGTGTGTATAGAAACGGATCCTGCAGGAAGGCTTCTTGATACCATCCGTGATCTTCTTGGATACAAAGGCACGAAAGAGGGCTGCGGTATTGGAGAATGTGGTGCCTGTACAGTGATCATGGACGGCAGGACAGTGAACAGCTGTGTGACCCTGAATGCACAGGCAGAGGGGCGGATGCTGACAACCATAGAAGGCCTGGCCGGGGATAAGATGGCAGATGTGATCAAAAAAGCCTATGTGGAGGAAGGTGCTGTCCAGTGTGGCTTTTGTACACCTGGCATGATTTTAAGCACTTATGTTTTATTAAAAGAGCATCCGGATCCAACGGAGGATGAAGTAAGGGACGGCCTGTCAGGCAATCTTTGCAGGTGTACCGGCTATACTTCCATTATCCGGGCGGTATTACGGGCAGCAAAAGAGCTTTTAGGCGAAAAGCCTGAAAATGAAAGGAGCGAATGAATGATGGTAGCAGATGGATGGAAAGAAGAAGTTGTAGAGCTTTGTAAGAAAATTGTTTCCAGAAGAAGCTATTCCGGAGAGGAAAATGGTGTGGCAGAGGAACTGAAGGCTTACATGGAAGCAAACGGATTTGACCAGGTTTATATTGATAAATACGGAAACATCATTGGAAAGATACAGGGTAAACGTCCAGGGAAAAAGCTGCTTTTTGACGGGCACATTGATACAGTTCCTGTAGGTAATGAAAGTGAATGGCCCCATGCTCCTTTTGCGCCGGAGATCTGTGATGGAAAGCTGTACGGAAGAGGAACCACAGACATGAAAGGTGCTGTGGCTGCTTATACAGTGGCTGCCTGCCATTTTGCAAAGGACTGTGACAGAGACTTTGCAGGAGAGATTTATGTGGATGGAGTTGTTCATGAGGAGTGCTTTGAAGGGGTAGCAGCCAGAAGCATCAGCGAATATGTAAAACCGGATTATGTGGTGATCGGAGAGGCTTCTGACCTGAATCTGAAGATCGGCCAGAGAGGCCGTGCAGAGATCGTGCTGGAAACCTTTGGAAAACCGGCCCACAGTGCCAATCCGGAAAAAGGGATCAATGCAGTATATAAGATGGCAGAGCTGATCGGGGAGATCCGGAAGCTTATACCTACCGAGCATCCGGTTCTGGGAAAAGGAATCCTGGAGCTTACAGATGTGAAATCAAGCCCATATCCGGGAGCATCTGTTGTACCTGAATATTGCAGGGCTACCTATGACAGAAGGCTTCTGGTAGGGGAGACGAAAGAATCTGTGCTTGCGCCTATCCAGAAGCTGCTGGATGAAAAAATGAAAGAAGATCCGGAACTGAAGGCAAAGGTTTCTTATGCCTACGGAAAAGAAAAATGCTATACAGGTGAGACCATCGAGGGAGAAAGATTTTTCCCGGGATGGCTGTTTGAAGAAAATGCGGATTATGTACAGGCGGTAAAAAAAGAACTGGAAGATATGGGCTTTACGCCGAAGATCACAAAATACAATTTCTGTACAAATGGCAGTCACTACGCAGGGGAAGCCGGAATTAAGACCATTGGTATGGGACCGTCTGTGGAAAGTCTGGCGCATACAGTGGATGAATACTGCACCGTTGAGGCTCTGGAAAAGGTGGCAGGCTGCTATTACGGAATTATGAAAGCTTTGCTGAAATAAAGGATCCGGTATTGCCGCTTACCGGATAAAAGGAAAGATCCAGGCAACAGGAAGCGAGGGAGAGACATGAAGATTTATACGAACCTTAGAATTTTTACCATGGACAAAGACGGAGATGTATACGATAATGGGTACATTAAAGTTTCAAAGGGAAAGATCCAGGCAATTGGAAAGTGTGAAGAACTGACCAGGCAGGAGCTTGAAGCAGGAGAATGTATTGACTGCAAAAATAAGATTGCCATGCCAGGCATGATCACTACCCATGCACATTTTTACGGGACATTTGCCAGAGGAATGCAGTTGTCCCAGCCTATATGCAACTGGCAGCAGATGCTGACCCATATGTGGTGGAAGTTCGATAAAAAGCTTACCTTTGACCAGTGTTATTACAGTGCTATGCTGGGACTGATCGATGGCCTGAAAAGTGGTACTACCACATTTTTTGACCATCAGGCCAGCCCAAACGCAACAGACGGGGTTCTGGATATCTTGGAAAAGGCGGTAAGGCAGGCAGGTGCAAGGGCGTGTCTCTCCTATGAGGTTTCAGACAGGGACGGAAAGGATCATAAAGACACCGGTATCCGGGAGAATGAGCGGTTTATCAAAAAGACCAGGAATACAGAGGATCCCCAGATCTCAGCTTTGTTTGGTATGCATGCAGGCTATTCCCTCTCCAGGGAGACGCTGGAGCAGTGTGCACAGATCGGTAAAGATCTGGGGTGTGGCTTTCATGTACATATTGCAGAATCTGATGCAGATGTGGCAGAAAGCTACAGGCTTTATGATATGCATGTGATGGAGCGGATGTACAGGGCAGGGATACTGGGAGAACAGACCATTGCCGCACATTGTGTCCATTTGGGACCAGAGCAGTGGCAGCTTCTGAAACAAACAGGTACAACAGCAGCTTATAATGTACAGTCCAATACCAACAATGCAGTAGGGATCTGCCCTGCAGTATCCATGCTGGATCAAGGCGTTCATGTGGCGCTTGGCGGAGATGGTTATACCTATGATCTTTATCAGGAACTGGGATTCGCCGTGATCATGCAGAGGATCCGGGAAAAAGATCCCCGTGTTTTTTCCGGGGAACAGATTCGCAGTCTTGCTTTTGAAAATCCGGGAAATCTGGGCAAAAGGCTGTTTGGCGTACAGCTTGGTGTACTGGAACCTGGCGCAGCAGCAGATATTGTTTTTGTGGATTATCAGGAGCCAACACCGATAACAGGAAGTAATTTTCTGTCACATATGACTTCTGCATTCAGCGGAAAGGTGACAGATGTGATCGTAAATGGAAAGATGGTTGTTAAGGACAGGCATTGTACCCAGATCGACGAGGAAAAGATCCTGGCAGAATGTAAGGTACAGGCAGACCTGCTCTGGAAAAGCCTTGACTGAATATAAAAAGGATTTTGCAGGCAAGAATGCGGGGCATTCTTGAAAGGTGATCAATGAAGAAAAGCAAATTATACGAGATACAGGATGTGGCGATCCAGATCGCCAATACACTGGCAACCATGCTGCAGGTAGATGTGGAGATCATTGACTGTGCACATATGCGGGTGGCTGCAACCGGGCATTTTGCCTGTCGTGTGAACCAGTCCAATGTGGGGGAAGGCCATGCTTACAGAGACACACTTGAGACTGGAAAGAAAATGTTTATAGATAATCCGGGACAGAATCCTTATTGTGGGGACTGTAAGGAAAAAGATACCTGTGATGCCCTGCTTGAGGTGTCTGCGCCCATTATCGTAGATGACCGGATCGAGGGGGCTATCGGGCTGACCTGCTACAAGGAAGACAGGGAGCAGTTTATGGTGGAGCATCTGCAGGAATCCATGTTTTTCCTGGAACAGATGTGCATGCTGGTAGCAGGGAAGATCAAGGAGCGTACCAATCTGCAGAAGCATCTTTCTGCCAGCAGGATGCTGCATGCCATGATGGGAATGGTGGATAAAGGCGTGCTGATCCTGGATCAGGAAGGAAAACTTCTGGAATATAACGGGATTGCTGCAAAGGAGCTGAAACTGGATCCGGGAGTTGTAGGACAGCCTGTGAATATCATCCTTACCGGGGATGTGATGATGGAAAAAAGAGAATACAAGGTAGTGATCGGCAGCACGGTTACCCCTGTGGTAGGCTGGGAAGAGCATTTTGAGGATTCAGATGATGCATACGGCCTTGTTCTGGTTTTCGACAGCATCCGATATTACAGAGATCAGGTATATAATATGGCTTACCATGTGGTGCCTCACGATATTCATTATATTATCGGTCATTCAGAATATACGGTCCGTATCAAGAAAGAGATCAATCAGGCTGCAGCCCATACTGGCCCTGTATTGATCGAGGGCGAGGAAGGCACTGGGAAAAAGACCATAGGCACAGCTATATGGAAGGCGAGCCAGAGGGCAGAAAAGCCTTTTGTATATTTTAATTGTGCCAGCGTGGAGGAAGGCCTTTTGGAGGAGCGTCTGTTTGGTGCAACCGGACAGGACAAGACAGGCATGGGAACGGATTATCAGGGAACCATGGGCGTAATGGAAATGGCAAATGAAGGAATCCTTTACCTGGATGAGATTGACGAAATGCCCATGTTTTATCAGGCAAAGCTGGAGCAGTTCCTTGATGAAAAATATATCCAGAGAAAAGGTTCTTTTCAGAAGATCCCTGTAAATGTGCGGCTGATCTGTGCAACCAAAAAGAATCTTCTCAGGCTGACTGAAAAAAATAAATTCCGTAAGCCACTGTATTACAGCATCTGCATCAATCGGATCACAGCTTATCCTCTCCGCAAAAGAAAAGAGGATATTCCGGAACTGGTGAATTTTTATATTGATCAGTTTACGCAAAAGTACAGGATCTATTACCGGCAGATGGATGAAGAAACACTGAAGTTTCTCTGCAGCTGCAACTGGAAGGGAAATATCACAGAACTGGAGAAAACCATTGAACATATGGTGAATGCCCTTCCTGAGGATGGGGTGATGGATATGAAGACTGTACCTCAGGAACTGTTTGAGACAGCAGATGAGGAAAGTCAGATCATGACTCTGGAACAGCTGGAACAGCGAGAGATCCGAAGGGCTATCCGTAAGTTCGGAGACAGCAAGAAAGGTAAGGAACAGGCAGCGGAAGCACTGGGTATCGGTATTGCAACTTTGTATCGAAAACTGGATAAAATGACATAATATCATTTTGAGAATCATTTATCTTTATGATAATGCCTATTGCAAGATCCGGATCAAATGGATAAAATGTGAAACATCTTAAAGATAAACGAACAGCATACAAGTAAATGAACAGTAGATCAATAAGTAAACAGTAAAGAATATGATGAAGCAAAGGCGCTTTTCCTGAAAAAGGAAAGGCGCTTTTTTTAGTCTGCGGGGTAGAAAATATGAGTGAAACAAAACCATTACTTGAATTAAGAGGAATCACAAAAACATTTGGCCAGTTTGTGGCAAATGATCATATTGATCTTACCATTCGTCCTGGTGAAGTACATGCACTCCTGGGAGAAAACGGAGCAGGAAAAAGTACATTGATGAATATCATTTATGGCCTTTATCATCCGGATGAAGGACAGATCCTTCTGAAAGGAAAAGAGGTACATATCAAATCTCCAAAGGATGCCTTAAGGCTGGGAATCGGAATGGTACATCAGCATTACATGCTGGTAGATGTTTTTTCCTCATCTGAAAATGCTTACCTGGTTGGAAATGATTCTCTTTTTTCTCGAGTCAGGGAAAAGGACATTGAAAAAAGGCTGGAGGATATTGGAAAACAGTTCGGACTTCAGGTAGACACTCATGCAACCGTAGATAAGCTGACTATTGGAATGCAGCAGAGGCTGGAGATCCTGAAGCTTCTTTATACAGGAGCAGAGCTTTTGATCCTGGATGAGCCTACCGCAGTGCTTGCACCTCAGGAATGCGACATGCTTTTTGAAACCATTCACGCACTGGTAAACAATGGAAAAAGCGTGGTGTTTATCAGCCATAAGCTGGACGAGGTTTTGAAGATCAGTGACCGGATCACAGTGCTCAGCCATGGAACAGTTGCAGGCCATATGATGACCAGGGATGCAGATAAGCAGAAGCAGGGAGTGTCCTATGGTCATGACAGGTACAGATTCAGGGAAGGAGAAAGTTTATGAACGGAGTGGAGCAGGCTCTTTTCGGGAGGTTTGGTGCAGTGGGACCTCTGTCTGAAGAGGAATATCTTGGCAGTGACGGGCTTCGCTACTGCAGGAACTGTAATACCCCGACCCAGTGCAGGGTCATCTTTCAGGGAAAAGAGCATGTCGTACCGTGTTTGTGCACATGCGGTGCAGAGAAAGCGTTACTTGAAAGGAGGATGGAGGCTGAACGCGACAGATTGTATGAGATTGAACGTCTGAAAGCCGCAGGTATGCAGGACAGGCATCTCCTGGAGTGGACTTTTATGGATGCGGAAGACACGCCGGTCATACAGATGGCGAAGAACTATGTGAGGAATTGGAGAAGGGTCAAGGCAGAAAATCTCGGTCTTTTGTTCTGGGGTGATGTGGGTACCGGTAAATCTTTTGCTGCGGCCTGTATCGCGAATGCGCTCATCGCCAGGGGAGTCCCGGTGCTGATGACGAATTTTTCGAAAATGCTGAACCAGATGGGAAACATGTACAGTGATGAAAGGTTCCGCTATATCTCCTCCCTGTCCCGGTTCAGCCTTTTGGTCATTGACGATCTGGGGATCGAGCGTTCAACGGATTATGCGAAAGAGCAGGTCTATTCCATCGTAGATGAGCGCTATAAGTCAGGCCTTCCCATCATTGTGACAACGAACCTGACGATCACGGATCTGCGTTCTCCACAGCAGCTGGGGGATGCCCGGATCTACAGCAGGATCCTTGAGATGTGCACGCCGGTCCATGTACCCGGGAAAGACAGGCGGGCAGAGGCTGGAAGGCTAAAGCAGGAGAGTATGAAGGAGGTGTTGT
>ONBN01000072.1 GCA_900316115.1 uncultured Eubacteriales bacterium | reverse complement strand
AAGGGATACGGGCGGTAAATGGAGGAAAAGGCGTTCTGATCATTGCAAAGAATTATACCGGTGACAACCTGAACTTTGACATGGCAGCAGAGCTTTTGGAGGATGAAGGAATCCAGGTGGAAAAGGTGGTTGTAAAAGATGATATTGCAGTGGAAGAAAGCTCCAATACTATAGGTCGAAGAGGAGTATCAGGAACCGTTCTGGTACATAAGATCGCAGGAGCAAAAGCTGCAGAAGGTGCTGATCTTTCAGAAGTAAAACAGGCTGCACAAAAGGCCATTGACCATATCCGTACTCTTGGTTTTGCCTTTAGTCCATGTATTATTCCAAGTGTTGGAAAGCCTTCTTTTGAACTGGCTGATGATGAGATGGAGCTTGGAACAGGAATCCATGGCGAAGCAGGGGTGAAGCGGATGAAGCTTCCCACATCTGCAGAACTGGCAAAGCTTCTGGTAGAAAAAATTGATGCTGACATGCCTCTTGAGGAAGATACAGAAGTGGCAGTTCTGGTAAACGGATGTGGTGCAACACCACTGATGGAACTTTACATTTTGCTTCAGGATGTAGAGAAAGTATTGAAAGAAAAGAAGATCCACGTATACAAAGCTTTTGCCGGAAATTACATGACTTCACTGGAAATGGCCGGAGGCGCTGTGTGTATCATGAAGCTGGATGAGGAACTGAAACGGCTGCTGGATGCAAAGGCAGATACACCTGCATTTCATATGTAAGGCATAAAAAGGAGAAAGAACATGGCAGATACAATAGAACGTATGACTTTTGGATGCATCCAGGCAGTATGTAAAAATCTGATCGCCAAAAAAGATCTTCTGAATGACCTGGACGCAGTAATGGGAGACGGTGAACATGGCTCTAATATTGAGCGGTCTTTCGGAATGGTTCAGGATGCATTACCACAGATAGAAGGGCTTCCAGCTGGTGAGATGATCGATAAAACAGGATCCCTTTTACTGGCAGCAGAAAAAGGAGCAGCCGAAACCAGTAATATGATCGCAAAAAGAGGCAGAGGATATTATGTAGGAGAACGTGGGATCGGAACCTGTGATCCAGGGGCAGTATCAGTAGCAACGATTTTTAAAACCATTGGAGAATCATTAAAAGAAATTAAATAAATGTGGCAGGAGGAATGATTTTATTATGGAAACCAGAGTAATTGTAACAGAAGAGGCCAACCGTATTGAGGTGGAAAAACACAACATCACCCCAGGGCCTCACGAGGTACTTGTAAAAACCCACATGGCTTCAATCTGCGGAACTGATAAGAATTATTATCAGGGAAAAATGCCAAGGGAAGTACTTGTAGAACAGGTAGATGGCAACAATGAAGCCCATCATGCCTATCCTCTTATGATGGGACATGAAGGCTCAGGCACAGTCGTTGCTGTAGGAGAGGGTGTATCTGAATTTAAGCCAGGTGATCCGGTTATCTCCTTTGGATGGTATAATACCATGGCAGATTATTTTGTAGCTCCGGTAAAGCATAATGGCTACGGAGTGGTGCCTGTACCGGAAGGAATGACACTGGATGAGGCAGCTCTTGGAGAGCCTACCGCATGTGCGATTTATGCAGGCATGCAGTCAGGCGTGGAGTTGGGAGATGTGGTACTTGTAGTTGGTGCCGGTTTTGCCGGACAGATCATTGCACAGGTTGTAAAACGTATGGGTACAAAAACAGTGATCTGTGCAGATATTATTGACGGAAAGCTGGAACTGGCGAAAAAGCTTGGGGCAGATGTAACCTTAAATCCAACAAAGGACAATATTCAGGAAGAGGTTATGAAGCTTACAAATAATCAGGGTGTGGACGTTGCTATTGAAGTTGCCGGAAATGACACAGCCATCCAGTTATGTACAGACTGCCTGAAGCATGGCGGAATCCTGGGACTTTACAGCTGGGTACTGGAGCCGGTAAATCTGTTTATCAACCGCTGGCACAATGACGGATTTGATATCCGTACACTGGCACTGATGCACAGGATCAAAGAAGACAGACCATGGTGGATTAAAAAGACCATGCAGATCGTAGCTGACAAGATGATCGATGTACAGTCACTGATCTCTCATGTATTTGATCTGGATGATGCAACACAGGCATTTGAGACTGCCTGCAATGATCCAAATGCATGCAAGGTTATGATCCGGCCGTAAATCATAAAGACAAAATCACAAAGACAAAACACAAAATGTAATATAAGAAACATAATGTAAGAAACAATACAGCAAGACCCTGCAAAATAAACAACCGAAAAGGAGAAGGAAATGAAAAACTTTAAGAAAGTAATTATTGGGGTATGTGCAGCAACAACACTTTTAGCATCAAGCGTGAATACATTTGCAGATGAAGTAAGTGCAAGAGAAGAAAAAGATACATATAAGGTGGGTTTTGTATCATGGAATATCGGACATACTGTTCCGGCAGCATGGGATGAAGGAATTCAGAGACAGTTTGCAAGCTTCCCGAATATTGAATATACAGCCTTTGATGGTGAGGCATCCACAGAAAAACAGGTAAGTATCATGAACGACCTGATCAACCAGGACTACGACATCATTATGCTGCAGGCATCCGACTCTGCAGGACTTACCTCTTCCGTACAGGAAGCAGAGGCAGCAGGAATCCCGGTAATCTGTATCAACCTGGATGTAAATGCACCTCATGCAGGTCTGGTAGAGATGGCAACTTATGAGTCCGGCGCTCTGGTAGCAGAGAAAATGGGCGAGCAGCTTGGTGGAAAAGGTAATGTAGTAATCATTCAGGGTGTGATCGGAGCATCTACACAGGTTCTTCGTGAGCAGGGCGCTGCAGCAGCACAGCTGGCAATGTTCTTTATCAACAGCGGACTTGATCCACAGTATATTACCAGAACCGGTGTTGTAGATATGGCACCTACTGTTGTTACAGCAGACAATGTAGCTACAATTCTTCCGGAAGACAGATGGTTAAATAAAAAGATAAAAGAAGGGGATATCATCACTGCAGGGTCTGAGATTCCCCTTTCTTTTACATTCTTGACTGGCGGATAAAAACAGGGGAAAGCCGGTCAGCAGGGAGGTATTAACGTGAGCAAAAAAATAGACAGAAAACTAACGTCAGTGGCGCTTCTCATACTGATGATCATTATTTTTTCGGTAAACAAGCCGCTGTTTTTTTCCGTTGGTAATTTTTCATCCATATTGAGAGATGCAGCTTCCGTTGGAATCATTTCATGCGGAGCTACTTTTGTAATTATCACAGGAGGAATCGATAACTCTGTTGGTTCCATGATGGCATTATCTGCCATGGTCTGTGCAAACATGCTGAAATTCTATCAGTTACCTTTGATTCTGGTGCTTCTGGTTACACTGATCTTAGGCACACTTATGGGAAGCGTCAACGGTATTCTTGTAGCAAAGCTGAAGATCCCGGATTTTATCGTAACCCTTGCAACAATGAACATTTACAGGGGTCTGACAAGGGCACTGAACAGGACAGATGTGGAATCCTTACAGCATCCTATGATCGAAAATGAAACCTTTGGGAACTTTGGCGGTAAAGTGGGAAATATTTATTATGTGACCATTTTGATGCTGGTTATGATCTTTATTGCATATTACATTTTAAAACACACGAAAATGGGACTGTATACCTATGCGGTAGGATCCAATGCAAAATCTGCTGTTCTTACAGGTATCAGCTTTAAAAAGATAAAAATCTTTGCCTATACCCTTACAGGCTTCTGCTGTGGTGTCGCCGGGATCATGAGCGCATCCCGTATGATGACAGCAACAACAGAAACCGGTTCAGGAATGGAGTTCAGTGTTATTTCTGCCATTGTTATCGGTGGCTGCAGCCTGCAGGGAGGCCGGGGCGATATGATCGGTACATTGATCGGTACCCTGCTTATGGCGGTGATCAATTCCGGTATTACCCAGCTTGGAGTATCCACTTATTACCAGTCCATTATCAAGGGCGTTGTGATCCTGGCAGCTGTACTTCTTGACATTGCCTATGCTTCACTGGCAGAGAAAAAGCTGAAACAGGAAAGAAATAAAGAACTTGCAAAGGAGGCAGCATAATGGAGAATCAATATATTCTGGAAGTACAAAAAATATATAAAAGTTTTTCAGGCGTGCCTGTTCTGCAGGGTGTGGATTTTGCAGTGAAAAAAGGGGAAATCCATGCACTTATGGGAGAAAACGGAGCCGGGAAATCCACTCTGATCAAGATCATCACAGGTGTTTATTCCAAGGATTCCGGTACATTTCTGTTTGATGGAAAAGAAGTGCAGATCAATGACAGAAATGATTCTGTAAAGCTTGGCATCAGCACGATTTTCCAGGAATTAAGCCTGATCCCTACATTGACTGTTGCAGAGAATATTTTCCTTGGAAGGGAAGAAACAGGAAAATTCGGTAAAGTCAAAAGAAAAGAGAGGCTGCAGAAAGCAGAGGAACTGATTCAGAGATACCATTTCCCTATCCATGCAGATGAGAAGGTGGAAAATTTAAGTATTGCACAGAAACAGCTGGTAGAGATCCTGAAAGCACTTTCCATTGACGCTTCTGTACTGATCATGGATGAGCCTACTGCTTCACTTACAACTACAGAAAGTAATCATCTGTTCCGTATTATCCGGGAACTGTCCGATAAAGAGGTCAGTATTATTTATATTTCACATCGTATGGAAGAGGTATATGAGATCTCAGATTCCATTACAGTTCTTCGGGATGGGAAAAATATGGGAACCTATAAAAAGACGGAGATCAGGCCTGAGGATGTGATCCGTTATATGATCGGTAAAGATATTAAAGATAATGAGCAGTATGCAAAACCGGTAAGCCATCAGGGAAAAGAGCCTGTCCTTACAGTAGAAAACCTTGAGATCCCAGGTGTGATCAAAAACATCAGTTTCCAGGTTTATCCTGGAGAGATCGTAGGTCTTAGCGGTCTGATCGGTTCCGGCCGTACAGAGACAGTAAAGGCAATTTTCGGTATGGATCATACAGCATCCGGAAATGTTATCCTGAATGGGAAAAAGCTATCTCTTCGTTCCATTCATGAAGCAACATCCAGAGGTATTGGATATGTACCGGAGGATCGTGCACTGGAAGGCTTTGTGCCTTTAATGTCTATCCGCCAGAATCTGGTATCCTGCAGTTTTGACTGGATCAACCGTCTGAAATTCCTGGCAGATCCGGGAAAGGAAAAGAAGGTATGTACAGATGCTATCGGAAAATTTGATATTAAGCCTAATATGCCGGATCAGCTGGTTGCAAATCTTTCCGGCGGAAATCAGCAAAAAGTAGTTCTGGGAAAATGGCTGGAAAGAGATCTGAAGCTTCTGATGGTTGATGAACCAACTGCAGGTGTGGATGTTGGTGCCAAGGATGAAATTTATCAGCTGATCAAAGATCTTACAAAAAGCGGGGCAGGGGTGATCCTGGTGTCCTCTGATATTACGGAACTTCTGAAATTGTCAAACCGTATCCTGATCCTTCGGGGCGGTGAGATCATACAGGAAGCAGACGGTGGTACTGTAAATGAAGAAGATATCCTGTCCATTGCATCCGGTATCAGCGCATAAAATCATTGTCAGGAGGAAACAGTCATGAATGCAAAGTTAAAAATGTTTTTATTCAAATTTCGATATGTACTAATTCTGCTGATCGTAATGGCAGCGCTTACCATTGCAACACCCAGATTCTTTTCAGCAAACAATTTCCTGAATATCCTCTGGTCCGTGTCTGTAGTGGGGATTATTTCCATGGGTGCAACCTTTGTTATCCTGAATGGGAAGATCGACCTGTCTGTAGGACAGATTGCAGCACTAACCGGAATTACAGCCACCATATTGGTAAAAAGCGGAACCTCTGTCCTGGTATCCATTCTGGCAGCAGTGGCAGTAGGTGTGCTTTGCGGAATGTGCAACGGATTTTTTGTTGCCTGTCTTAAGGTGCCGGAGTTTATCACCACTCTGGCTACAGGAAGTATCCTTACCGGTATTGCACAGCTTGTTACAGAAGGAAAAACTGTAAGTGTAATCGGTGAAAAAGACTATGTATTTCTTGGAAGCGGAAAGCTTTGGGGCATTCCTGTACCAATCTTTATTTTTGCAGGAGCTTTTATTGTGGCATGGTTTATTCTAAATAAAACAGTGTATGGACGTAAATGTTATGCAGTAGGCGGTAATCCTTCTGCTGCAAGGGCTTCGGATATTAATGTGAAGCGGATCATTATCCTTGCCTATGTATTAAGCGGCATTGCTTCTGCTATTGGCGGCGTTACACTGACAGCCCTGAACCAGCAGGCCAATTCTTCCACAGCAAGTGGCTATGAGCTGGATGTTATTGCAGCTATTGTGATCGGTGGTACAAGCATGACCGGTGGTGTGGGAAATGTGCTGGGAACCTTGTTCGGTGCAGTCCTTACTGGTATTATCAATAATGGATTGAATCTGCTCAGCGTTTCCGGAGAGTATCATCCGGTTGTTAAGGGAATCATCATTATTGTTGCAGTGGCCTTTAACAATTATTCAAAAAAATTTATGCAGAAAAGCAAAGAAAACAAGAAAACACTGAAAACCGCATAAGTCTGGGGAGGATACATATGATCATTGACAGTCATGCACATATTATTGAATATTTGTCAGGAAGTATTGGAAAAGGAGAGGCAAGAGCCATTGGTGGGGGAAAGGTCCGTTTCCTTGACGGGGAAGAGCGGCAGCTGATCCCTCCGGAACTGGGGGATAAAGGATTTTCTTATGATACCCTGATCCAGGAAATGGATAAGGCGCATATTGACAAGGCCATTCTGCTTCACGGATTACTTTATGGTTTACATAACGATTATTTTGCGGAAGCTGTAAAAAAATATCCTACCAGGCTGAAGGCAGCAGGAAGCTTTATGCCGGGAATAGACCAGGCAGAAGTAGTTCTGGACCGGCTGATCCATCATTATGGGTTTCAGATACTGAAGTTTGAGATCAGCACAGGCGCCGGGATGACAGGTGTGAAGCCTGAACTGAAGCTGGACGGGGATGCTTTTGAGATGATCTATCAGGAAGCGGAAAAGTCAGGTGTGACTATTGTATTTGATATTGGCTCCAGAGGAATGAAAAGTTATCAGATCCAGGAGCTTGTCCGTGCAGTGAAGCGCCATCCATCTGTACGCTTTGTCTTATGCCATCTGATGGCACCAAACGGCAGGGATATGGACCTTTGGGAAAAGGATATGCAGGTACTGGCAAAATGTGAGAATCTTTGGTTTGATATCACAGCACTTCCATGGAATATCCGGGAAGAATATCCCTATCCAACATGCTCGGAATATGTAAAACAGGCAATGAAAATGGTAGGTTCAGAAAGGATGATCTGGGGAAGCGATGTGCCCAGCCTGCTGCTCATCGACAAATATCAAAGACAGTATGACTATCTGATCATGTCCCACAAATTTACAGGGAAGGAACTGGATGATCTGCTTTGCAGAACAGCCCAGACTGTATACGGAATATTCTGAAACTGAGGGGGAAAAGGAAAATATATGACCTTGCGAGAAGAAGCAGGAGCAATTATTGAGTACGCAATAAGTAAAGTACAGCCCCGGATCGCTGTAGAAAGGGCTTTGGAAAACCTGGGAGAAGTGCAGGGCCGACTGATCGTGATCGCCATTGGAAAAGCAGCATGGCAGATGGGAAAAGCCGCAGCAGATCTTCTTGGAAACAAGATCACGCAGGGAATTGTCATAACAAAATACGGGAACAGCAGAGGGCCGATTCCGGGGCTGGAGATCTTTGAAGCCGGGCACCCAATCCCTGACAAAAATTCTTTTGATGCAACCAGAAAAGCAGTAAGACTGACAGAAGGTTTAACAGACAAAGATCTGGTGCTTATGCTGATCTCAGGAGGAGGCTCTGCACTGTTTGAAATTCCGCTTTGTGCAGAAGAATCCCTGATCGATATTACCAGGCAGCTGTTATGCTGCGGCGCAGAAGTAGGGGAGATCAATACTGTACGCAAAAGACTGTCTGCAGTAAAAGGAGGCAGATTTGCAAAGCTGTGTGAGCCTGCATCTGTGTATTCGGTGATCATGTCGGATCTTCTTGGAGATCCGCTGGATATGATCGCATCAGGACCAACCGTACCGGATAAAGGTACCTGTGATATGGCAGAAGAGGTGGTTAATAAATATAATCTTTTCCTGCCTGAAGACATTCAGCAATTACTGAAAAAAGAAACACCGAAGGTATGTGAAAACGAGCGGGCAGTTGTTACAGGAAGCGTGCGTGAGCTATGCGCTGCAGCGGCCTGGAAATGTGAGCAGCTGGGGTACAAAACCCAGATCCTTGCCACAGAAAACTGCTGTCTTGCCAGGGAAGCAGGAACCCTTCTTGCCTCTATTGCAAGAGAATATCAGCACAGTAAAAACTCCATGGCTTTTATTATCGGCGGAGAAACGGCAGTTATGCTTACCGGCAACGGGATCGGTGGAAGAAACCAGGAACTGGCCCTGGCAGCAGCCAGAGGGATCAGTGGGCTGAAAAATACAGCTGTTTTTTCTGTAGGATCAGATGGTACAGACGGGCCCACAGACGCAGCAGGCGGTTATGCAGATGGTGACACCTACGGAAGACTTCGGGCAGAAGGTTATTCTGTGAGCAGCTCCCTTTTACAAAACGATTCCTACCGGACACTAAAGGCAGTAGACGGACTGATCATCACCGGTTCTACTGGAACAAATGTAAATGATTTTGCCTGCGTTTTGATTAAAAGATAACGAAGGATACCCTTTTTCTGGAAAGAACGGGGTTGAATTTAATCCTCCTTAATATTATAATGGCTTTGATTAAAGAGAAAATATAAGAACAGATTACGATTAAGGAGGAATCGATCATGATTACCTGGAAAAACCTGGATACACTTGATTCGTTTAAAGAACTTTCACAGACTGCAAATGTTGATGTTGCAGATGTGATGAAAGGAGAGAGCGGCGCAGAGCGTGTAAAGAAATACAGCGTTCCCATGGCTGCAGGACTGACTTATCATTATGCTGCAAAGGCAGTGGATGACCAGGTGCTGGAAGCACTGAAGAAGCTGGCAGAGGAAGCACAGCTTACAGAGAAATTTCAGGCTCTTTACAATGGAGAGGTGATCAATACAGGAGAGAAACGTCTTGTTCTTCATCATATGACACGTGGCCAGCTTGGAGACAAGGTAGAGGCTGATGGTGTTGATAAACGTGCTTTCTATGTAGAGCAGCAGGAGAAGATCGCAGATTTTGCCAATAAAGTTCATGCAGGTGAGATCACAAACGCTGCAGGTGAGAAGTTCACTACAGTTGTTCAGATCGGTATCGGCGGCAGTGACCTTGGTCCAAGAGCTATGTATCTTGCTCTTGAGAACTGGGCAAAGAGAAATAACAAATTCAAGATGGAAGCGAAGTTCATCAGCAATGTAGATCCGGATGATGCAGCTGCAGTCCTGGCATCTATTGATGTTGCTCATTCTATCTTTATCCTGGTTTCTAAATCAGGAACAACCCTTGAGACACTTACCAATGAGTCCTTTGTAAAAGACGCTCTGAAGAATGCAGGACTGGATGCTTCCAAGCATATGATCGCGGTTACAAGTGAGACTTCACCTCTTGCAAAGAGTGATGATTATCTGGCTGCATTCTTTATGGATGACTATATCGGCGGACGTTACTCTTCCACATCTGCAGTAGGCGGTGCAGTATTATCCCTGGCCTTTGGACCGGATGTATTTGCACAGTTCCTGAAGGGGGCAGGAGAAGAGGATGCCCTTTCAAAGAATGTGGATATCTTCCAGAACCCGGCAATGCTGGATGCACTGATCGGTGTATATGAGAGAAATGTACTTGGATACCCAAGTACAGCCGTATTACCATATTCACAGGGACTGAGCCGTTTCCCGGCACATCTTCAGCAGCTGGATATGGAGTCAAACGGAAAGTCTGTAAACAGATTTGGTGAGCCTGTAGATTATGTAACAGGGCCAGTTATTTTCGGAGAGCCTGGTACAAACGGACAGCATTCTTTCTATCAGCTGCTTCATCAGGGAACAGACATTATACCACTGCAGTTCATAGGCTTTAAGAACAATCAGATGGGCACAGATGTTGTGATCCAGGGCAGCACCAGCCAGCAGAAGCTTTGTGCAAATGTTGCTGCACAGATCGTTGCTTTTGCCTGCGGAAAAGAAGACGAGAATCAGAATAAGAACTTCAAGGGCGGCCGTCCTTCCAGCATTATCATTGGAGATCAGCTGACACCTGAGGCAATGGGTGCTCTTCTTGCTCACTTTGAGAACAAGGTTATGTTCCAGGGCTTTGTATGGAACTTAAACAGCTTTGACCAGGAAGGCGTACAGCTTGGAAAGGTTCTTGCTAAGAAGGTTCTTGCACATGAGACAGAGGGTGCACTGAAAGAGTTAAGTGATCTTCTGAACATCTGATACATTTTCAGTAATGTGAATCAATATTAATAAGGTGTTGGAGGTGAAAGCCTCCAACTTAAAAAAGCACAGAAGTTACTGTCCAAAAACATGGACTTTAACAACTGTGCTTTTTGTTATACGGTTTAGCCTGGTCAATATCCATGAATTCGCTCATGCAGGCATGGCTCATTTATGGATGATGTCAGGGACTTTCATATTCATTTACAGGATCATGGCTGCCATCTGCAACACAAGTAAGATCTCTGTAGCGAGTAGAACCATCCAGGTACGTGCTGCCTGTCTTACATTTACAGACACCATTTTCGTAGTCAGCAGAGGAAAGAGTGCAGGGGCAAGAGGCAGGAAATACCGTCCCTGAAGTCCCTGGATATAATTCCATTTCATCTTTGTGTATCCCA
>ONBN01000009.1 GCA_900316115.1 uncultured Eubacteriales bacterium | reverse complement strand
TCAATTATACCAAACCAGATGGTTTCATGCTATTTTATTGCCAATATTTATTGAATTTTCAAGGTGCATAAGCACTTATTCAAGTGCGAAGTTTGAGTTATTGATATCTACATGGACGGACTGACAGGCATTGAAGCAGCCCAGCAGATCCGTCTGCAGGATGACAGCTGCCTGATCATTTTCCTTACAAGCAGCAATGACCATCTGCCCCAGGCATTCCGCTGTCATGCTTTTGATTATCTTCAGAAGCCTGCCACACAGGAGGATATTTCCCGAGTGCTCCGTGATGCCATGCGTCTTCTCCGTACTGAGATCCAGTACCTGGAATTTACCTGCAGCCGTCAGACTATCCGGGTTCCCTATACAGAGATCGTCAGCATTCTTTCTGACGATCACCGTACCATTGTGACCGACCATAAGGGCAACCGTTATGATCCGCTGATCGGCTTTTCAAAGCTTACTGCTCCCCTTGAAAATGAAAGCCGCTTCTGCCTGATCAACCGTGGGATCCTCGTAAACATGGATTACATTTCCGGCTTTGACAGCAACTTATGCATTCTTTCCGGTGGCCAGAAGCTTCCTGTATCTACACGCAGGATTTCCAAGATCCGCCAGCAATGGGAGGATTACACCTTTTCCTCCATCCGGCGTAAGATGACAGAAAGGAGTCTGCTTACATGACCCTGCAGGATTTTCTTTTAGAGCTTTGCACCTATCTGCCCATTATCCCCGCAGCCGTATTCTGTTTTCTCCCTATGAGACAGCATATGAAATGGCAGCGCAGATCCGTGATCCTTACATTCTTACTGCTTTTTGCTGTGCTGGTGCCCGTCGGGATCGGCGTGAATTTCCTCTTCCATGTGGACTCCAACATCATATTCAGTATTCTGATGATCATATTTTTTACAGGCTATAACCATCTTCTTACCACCCGCTTCAGCCAGAACCTGAATACATTCTGCCTGTGCGGCGCACTGATGGCTTTTTGCAGTAATTTTTCCAGAGGCTTTGACGCCTGGCTCCATCCTTATACACCGGCAGACAGCTTCAGCCTGGAAGCCAGTCTTTTTCAATGTGGATGCAGCTTTCTTCTGGTTCTGATCCTTGCATGGCCGGTTGCCCATTACGGAAGCAGACTTGTCCATTCCCTGAAGGCAGATGCTCCCTGGTATACCATGGCTCTGGTTTCCTGTACATTTTTTCTTCTGAACATTGTCATTATTCCCCACAATTATCAGGTGCTTTATTCTTACCGTGTATTTATTGTATTCTGGCAGATACTGGTAAGCCTGCTTTTCATGCTGTGCTTTATTTATTTTGTTTTCTATTTTGTAGCCCGGACCATCCTGGCAAATGCAGAGAATTCTCGAAAGCTGCAGCTTATGAACATGCAGGAATCCCTGTATCAAAGACAGCAGCAGTATATGGAGCAGACAGCTGTACTGCGCCACAATTTCCGACAGACAGTGGTAACACTTCAGGGGCTTGTAAAGGAGCAGGAATATGCTTCTCTCAGTTCTTATCTGGACGAATATATGAAAACACTGCCAATAAAGGAAACCAGTGATTTTTGCCACAACTATGCCTTAAATTCCCTGCTGAATTACTATCAGCAGGTAGCACAGAATCAGCAGATCCATACACATTGGAAAATCCAGCTTCCTTACAAGATCCCTGTAGGAGATGTGGATCTTTGTACTTTGGTGGGAAATCTTCTTGAAAATGTTGTGAAAGCATGTAATACCGTCTCAGACAGTCTGAAATACCATGACCTGTCCGTTACTGTAGAAAATGAAAAGAATCTGTGTATTGTTTCCACCAATAATTTTGATGGAAAAGTAAATAAAAGAAACGGGCAGTATCTGCCCGTACATAGACAGGGAGGAAGCGGGATCGGCCTTTCCTCTATCGAAGCAATCTCCGAAAAGTATCATGGCTTTGCCCGGTTCTCCCATGTTGATAATGAATTTTTTATTGATATCATGATCCCGCTTTGGCAGGATCTGCCACCGCTTCAATAAACCCGGTTTGTGGTATCTCCCTGGCTGAAGCGGCGGATATTCTTTGCCACCTCATCCACTACACGGAAACGTGTTTCTTTTGCAGCCCAGGCGATATGCGGTGTGATCAGCAGTCTGGTGCTGTCCTGGATCTTAAGAAGAGGATTCTCAGGATCCATAGGCTCCTTACAAAGCACATCCAGGGCTGCGCCTGCGATCTCATCTGTAGTCAGCGCAGTATACAGATCCTGTTCATTTACCAGTGCTCCCCTTGCCACATTAATAAAAATGGCTGTATTCTTCATCTTTTTAAAAGCATCCAGTGTAAACATGTTCTCTGTATATTCATTTAAGGGTGCATGGACTGAAATAAAGTCTGACTTTGCCAGAAGAGTATCAAAATCCGTCTGCTCACATTTGCTGTCATACTTATGTCCTGATGCAGAATAGCAAAGCACCTTGCAGCCAAAGCTTTCCGCCAGCTGCGCTACTCTTCTTCCAATGGCTCCCAGCCCTACGATCCCCCAGGTCTTATCCTGCAATTCACAGAAGCTTTTACCAAAATGGAAAAAACAGCTTCCTCGTGCATAATCCCCGGATTTTACATACTGGTCATAATAGGACAGCTTTTCCAGAATATAGAAAAGCAGTGCAAATGTATGCTGTGCCACTCCGTTGGTGGAATATCCGGCTACATTGTAAGCAGCGATCCCTTTTGCAGTCAGATAATCTCCATCCAGGTTATTGATCCCTGTAGCAGTCAGACATACCAGCTTCAGATTCTCCGCCTGTCCGATAGTTGCCTCACAGATAGGCACTTTATTGGCGATCACCACATCTGCATCCTTTACACGCTCCGGTACCTGTTCACTGGTACTGGCAGGATAGATCACCACTTCCCCAAACTCTTCAAAAGGAGTAAATACCATATCTTCTCCCAGGCTATCTGCTTCCAATATTACGATCTTCATCCTGTAATCTCCTTCTCATATGTATTTCAATATAATGATTCATAATATGTATCTCAAATGTAATGACTCACTTCATAATATATTTGCTTCAGTCCATAAATTCCCGTATGATCTCTCGCATGATCTCTTCCTCTTCAGGTGTAAGCATCTTGCTGAAATGACTGCCAGATGCCGCGGTCTGCCGGATGCTGGCTGTGATCTTATCCACCACCTGCTCCTTCAAAACCGGATCTGCTTTCTCCTTCTCAGGGATTTCCTCCACCCAGGTACGCATCTGCTCAATATAATCAGACAGCGTGCCCATCACCAGACTTTCTTTATAAGAAAAATCCAGTCCCCAGCGGAAAAGCATCAGCACCACAGGAACCAAAGTCCCTGTATACAAATAGATTAATGGCATGCCCTTTTCCAGGTCATAGGCAGTTGTCAGATAAAAGGCCAGTCCAAGGAACGCTGTAGACAGCAAAGAACAATACCATACAAAACGATTCATCCGATGCAGCAGTCTGTCTCTTGTTTTCCATAAATTAAGCCACTTCTCTTTTAAATTTGATAAGCGGCCTGTTTTTCTGATTATCCTTCTGTAAGAAAGATTTGTGGCAAGCATACCTGCTGCGCCCAGGATACCAAGTCCTGCCATACAATAAAGCAGCACGTACAGATCCATGATTTTTTTTACCATAAGCTCCTCCTTATATCTTTTTGCTAAAAAAGATTATACCCCGAAATAGGAACCTGCGGTATAAAAATCGTTCGTCAAATTCTCTGTCTGCCTGTCAATTTTCGCACCTACAAAAGATACTGCCAGCCAGTGACCAGCAGTATCACGGGCATCAGCCCTCCTGCAGTTTATTTACAAGTTCTTCAAAATGCATAAAATGAGAAGCCTTTACAAGGATCGTATCTCCTTCTTTTACATAGCTTCCGATCTTGCTTATCAAAACCTCACGATCCGGCTCATAGATCACATCAAGAGACGGATTCTCCTGCTTTGCCTTTTCAGCCAGATACTTTGAAAGGCTGCCGCTGCAGATCAAAAGATCGATCCCGCATTTTGCAGCATGGCTGCCTACGCCCTCATGAAGAGCGATCTCATCCTCTCCAAGCTCACCCATATCGCCAAGAACTGCCACCTTCCTGCCTTCTGCGTCCTTTAATACATCCAGGGATGCTTTCATGGACATAGGATTGGCATTATAACAGTCGTCTACGATCAGGTATTTCTCTGTATCGATCATATGGAACCTGCCGCTGATAGACTCATAGCTTTCGATTCCCTGACAGATCTGAGGAATGGTCAGTCCATAGATCCTGCCAACAGCAGCTGCTGCCAGTGCATTATAGATCATGTGCTGGCCAGGCATGGGGATCCTTACCTGAAAGCTTTCTTCTCCCATATGGATCCTGCAGGACATCCCTTTCAGTCCCAGACTTTTTATCTCATCTGCATAGATGGAAAGCCCCTGATCCAGGCCGAAAAATACAGGCTTTATACCATTGTATTCTTTTACTGTGCACAGCTTGTCATCATCCCCGTTAAGCACAATGTGACCATCAGGCTTCACATACTGGAAGATCTCTGTTTTGGCCTTTAATACTCCGTCCCGGTCCCCCAGAAACTCCAGGTGGCAGGTACCGATATTGGTGATCACACAGGTATCCGGTCTGGCGATCTTTGCAAGTCGGGTCATTTCCCCAAAATTACTGATCCCCATTTCAAGGACTGCGATCTGATCATCCTCACGCAGCCTGAACACAGTAAGCGGAAGTCCCAGTTCATTATTAAAGTTCCCCTGGGTTTTCAGGGTTTTGTATTTTTCCTTCAGCACAGAAGCAATCATTTCCTTTGTGCTTGTTTTCCCTACACTGCCGGTAATACCAACCACCGGGATCCCCAGCTGCTGCAGATAAAATTCTGCAATGTCCTTCACAGCCTGGAGGGAAGACTGCACCTGTATATAAGGATACTGTGCTCCTTCCAAAGGTCTTTCGGATAATGTGGCAAGAGCGCCCTTTTCCATTACCTGTGGAATAAACTTATGACCATCCACACGCTCCCCTACAATGGGCACAAACAGACCTTCCGACTGTATCTGCCGGCTGTCTGTAGTAATAGAGGAAACCTCTGTATTCTTTTTATTTTCAGGCCCATGGTAAACGCCGCCACAGACCTTCGCAATATTTTCCAATGTTAGATTTTTCATGATCTTTACCTGTATTTCTTCATAGAGCAGCGGATCAGTTCCTCACAAAGCTGAGAATAATCCATACCCAGAACCTTTGCTTCCTGAGGGATCAGGCTTGTAGGCGTCATACCCGGAAGAGTGTTTGCCTCCAGACAGTACATATCCCCGTTTTCCTTCATAAGGAAATCCAGTCTGCTGTAAGCTTCCAGCTTCAGAGCCTTTGCAGCCTTTACAGCCAGATCCTGCATCTTTTCAGTCAGCTCCTGTGAAATATCCGCAGGACAGGTTTCCACTGTAGAACCAGCCTGATATTTATTCTTGTAATCATAAAAGCCCTGGATCGGTGCGATCTCAATGATAGGATAAGCCTTTCCGTCCACTACAGACACAGAAAACTCACGACCCTTTATGTACTCCTCTACAACCACTTCATTTCCGTAAACGCTTACTTCCTTCAGCGCTTCCTCATACTCTTTCTGGTCATTTACAATATAAACGCCTACACTGGAACCGCCGCAGCTGGTCTTAACAACCACAGGGAACTCCAGTCCAAGGGCAGCCAGATCTGTATCAAAGCCATTCTCCCCTTCCAGGGTAGCTCCCTTTGGTGCAGGTACATGATGTGCCAAGAAAAATTCTTTTGTCATGCATTTGTCCATGGCGATGGCGCTGCTAAGATAACCGGTGCCTGTGTATCTAATCCCCATCAGGTCAAAAGCTGCCTGTACTTTGCCATCTTCCCCATTTGCTCCGTGAAGTCCCAGAAATGCAATGTCAGCAGCCTGACACAGTTCCAGTACATTAGGTCCGAAAAAGCTGCGTCTTTCGGCTTTCATGGCTTCAATCTGAGGATTAAAGCTTTTCATATATTCAACTGCCTGGTCAACATCATATTCCTTTGGGAAAGGATCTGCCCAGTCCACATTCTCTATACCACAGAAAATATCCACCAGAACTGCCTGATGTCCTTTCTGTCTCAGTGCCTTACAGATGCCTGTACCTGACATAATGGAAATATCTCGTTCTGTACTGGTTCCGCCTGCCAAAACAACGATCTTCATAAGATTTCATCTCCTTATATTCATTTCCTTGTATATACTTTCCTGTATATATTTCTTATATTCATTTCTTCTATTCATATACCACTACCGGCATGCCGATCTCCACATTGCTGTAAAGAGCCGCTGCCTGGTCATACGGTAAATTTACGCATCCATGGGATCCCTCCAGCTGATAAAGATTGCCGCCAAATTCTGTCCTCCACACAGCATCGTGGATCCCTACATTTCCTGAGAAAGGCATCCAGTAAGTGACTTCTGCCTCGTAATCCTCTCCTGTAAGCACGGAAGGAGATTTTTTGTTTGCCAGTGCAAAACACCCGGTAGGGGTAGCACAGCCATCTATATTTGGATTTCCTGTTACTACAGGAGTATCTATGATCGGTTTCCCGTCTTTGTAAAATACAAGTCTTTGATTGGTCAGGTCGATCTCCACATAAGTGTAGCCGATATCATTGGTAGCACGGCTCCATCCTGAGTAAGCGTATATTGGCTGTCTTACCTGGGTTTCCCCGCTTTCTACAGCCTCCAGAAGCGCCTTTGTCTCCGCCTCCTGGTCAATGGCCCATCCATAATCTCCGCCTTCTATTGTTATTTCCCTGTTATCATATGTGAGGAAAGTATGTGCCTTTCCAAATGTATCATATTTGTATCCTAACTCATCCACATACTTTGCCACCAGTGTCTCGTCAAGATACACATCCCCGTTCTGGTCAATATTAAACCAGCCGGCGATCACACTTCTGTCCACAGTCTCTGTCCTGTCAGCAAAATCATAGGTAATGATCACATCTGACAGTTTGTTCATCTGCTCACAGTTACGGATCAGCTGTTCATCTGAGCTGTATACTGCCGGCTTCAGATAGCAGGCTTCATCCTCCAGATTCACCTGGCGCTGCCCTGTCAGCATTGCCTGGGCGATCACCTGCTTTAACTTCAGTGGATCCAGGGCATTCCCTACCACCTCAGGCACAATCTCAAACTTCTCCCCTGTGTCCTTGATCTGAGCATCCACTGGCTGGATCATTGTCTCCGGATCCATGCATTTCAGGTTGTTCACAGCTTCTGTCATCTTATCCTCATCATAGGAAATATCTTCAGCCACATCATACACCTGATCCTGTCCAAAAGCCAAGAACCATTTATAACGGTCCTGATCTTTGATCAGCTTCTGTACACTTCCGGTAGACTGGTAGGAAAGCCCCACCTCCTCTGCTGTGATTCCTTCCTGTCCATTATTCTTTGTACCGATTGCCAGTGCATATGCATGCACTCTTTCTCCAAGAAGGCTTTCTGCCTCCCCTGCTGTCATATAAGAACAGTTAAATCCATTTACAGTGGATCCGGGCAGAAAATGGCTGCTGAAATAATGTACTCCATAAGCATACGCTCCTGCTGTACAAAGGATGAGAAAAACGATCAGTCCGATCACAATCTTTTTTCCTGTTCCCATTTTCCTTTTTTCTTCTGCCATAAACTGCCTCCGATCCTGCCATAAGGGTCTGTGGCTTTACAGGCCCGCTGGTCTTACATTTCTAATAGTTTTTCCACACTTGCAAGTTTTACACATAAAACAAATACCTGTGCTGCTTTTCCAAGATCTTCCAGTGTAGGGAAGGATGGTGCAATACGGATATTGGAATCTTTCGGATCCTTTCCATATGGATAGGTTGCACCTGCGCCAGTCAGTACAACACCTGCTTCTTTTGCTTTTGCCACAATTGCCTTTGCACAGCCATCCAGTGCGTCAAAGGAAATAAAGTATCCACCGTGAGGTCTTGTCCACTCGCCGATACCAAGTCCTCCAAGCTCCTTGTCCAGAGTCTCCAGTACAAGCTCGAACTTCGGGCGGAGAAGAGCTGCATGCTTTCTCATGTGTGCATGAAGTCCGTCCAGATCCTTAAAAAATCTTACATGGCGCAGCTGGTTCAGTTTGTCATGACCAATGGTCTGTACCTGCATATAGGTACGGAAATCATCCAGGTTTGCCTTAGACGCTGCTACTGCTGCAATACCTGATCCTGGGAAGCTTACTTTTGATGTGGAAGTAAACTTGTATACCAGATCCGGGTTGCCTGCTTTTTCACATTCTGCAAGGATCTCAACCAGGAAATCATGATTGTCATCATACAGATGATGGATGCTGTATGCATTATCCCAGTAAATACGGAAATCCGGTGCTGCAGGTTTCAGTCTTGCAAAACGCTCAACCGTTTCTTTTGAATAGGTGTAGCCCTGTGGATTGGAATATTTAGGTACGCACCAGATACCTTTAATAGAAGCATCTTTGCTTACCAGATCCTCTACAATATCCATATCCGGTCCCTGTGGAGTCATTGGCACATTGATCATCTTGATCCCGAAAAACTCTGTGATCTTGAAGTGACGGTCATATCCTGGAACAGGACAGAGGAATTTTACTTCATCCAGCTTACACCATGGTGTATTCCCCATAACTCCGTGTGTCATGGAACGTGCAATGCTGTCAAACATAACATTCAGGCTTGAGTTACCGTAGATAATGATGTGATCCGGATCTACCTCGGACATTTCCCCAAGAAGTCTTTTGGCTTCAGGAATACCATCGATCACACCGTAGTTCCTGCAGTCAACCCCTGTCTCACATTTCAGGTCATCACCGCTGCCAAGAACATCCATCATTTCCATAGAAAGATCAAGCTGTGCAGCACTTGGCTTTCCTCTGGACATGTCAAGGGCAAGTCCCTGTGCTTTCACCTCTGCATACTGTGCGTCCAGCTCTTTTTTCAGTGCCTGCAGTTCTTCCTTGTTCATTTCGGTATATTTCTTCATAATTTCCTCCTCTTGCCTGTATTTCCAGGGTCTTTTCCGTTCCCTGTATATCTGTTACATTTTAGTATGCTAAATTGTTGATTGTCAAGCCTTTTCCCCATACAATATTTATATGGAACAGGCACTTTTTTCGTATATTCCAACCATATTTACTGTATCCACTCCCTCTTTTCACCTTGCACAACCTCCCCTTTTCCACTATACTGTTCTTATACGGCACACCTGCTGCCAAACGAAAATCAAAAAGAACGAGGTTTTATTCAATGTGGATTGCAGATAACTGGAAAGAATATCAGGTAATAGATACTTCCCGTGGGGAAAAACTTGAAAAATGGGGAGACTACCTTCTGATCCGCCCGGATCCTCAGGTGATCTGGGATACCCCACGTACAGACAAAGGCTGGAAAAAGCCAAATGCCCACTACCACAGAAGCTCCAGAGGCGGTGGAGAATGGGAATTTTTCAATCTTCCACAGCAGTGGGACATTCATTATAACGACCTGACCTTCCATCTGAAGCCATTCAGTTTCAAGCACACCGGGCTTTTCCCGGAACAGGCTGCCAACTGGGACTGGTTCGGGGACAAGATCCGTAATGCAGGCCGTCCCATAAAGGTTCTGAACCTTTTCGCCTACACAGGCGGTGCTACTCTTGCAGCAGCTGCTGCAGGAGCCAGTGTTACCCATGTGGACGCTTCCAAGGGCATGGTTACATGGGCCAAAGAAAACGCAGTAGCTTCCGGCCTTGGGGATGCACCCATCCGCTGGCTTGTAGACGACTGTGTGAAATTTGTAGAACGTGAGATCCGCAGAGGCAATCATTATGATGCTATTATCATGGATCCTCCATCCTATGGCCGTGGTCCCAAAGGAGAAGTATGGAAGATCGAGGAAGCCATCCATCCCCTGATCAGGTTGTGTGCTTCCCTTCTCAGCGATCAGCCCCTTTTCTTCCTTGTTAATTCCTACACTACAGGGCTGGCACCAGCTGTACTTACTTATATGCTGGCTGCAGAGCTTCGCAGCTTCAATGGCCATGTAGATTCCCAGGAGATCGGCCTTCCAGTTAAAAATACAGGCCTGATCCTTCCCTGCGGTGCATCCGGACGCTGGGAGGCCCGCTCCTGACCGGTAACATCTAATATATACCTGTAGCACATATATCTATAACAAATATATCTGTAACAAGGAGAAACTGTTATGGAACAACTGAATATAAAGCATGAATGCAAACGCTACGGCTGTGCTGTACTTGCGGCCACTATTTTCGCTATAAATATTAAGACCTTTGTAAGAGCAGGAGGCCTTTATCCAGGCGGCTTCAGTGGACTTACCCTTTTGATTCAGAATATTTTTGACCAGTTTTTAGGACTTCAGATCCCTTATACTGTGATCAATATTCTGCTGAACAGTATTCCTGTTTATGTAGGCTTCCGCTTTATCGGCAAGAAATTCACCATCAGCTCCTGCTGTGTGATCCTTCTTTCCAGTGTGCTTACAGACCTGATTCCTGCACAGCCTATCACCTATGATACTTTGCTGATCAGTATTTTCGGAGGCCTGATCAATGGCTTTTCCATCAGCCTTTGCCTGATCGGCAATACCAGCAGCGGAGGCACAGACTTCTTTGCCATTTATTTTTCAGAAAAAAGCGGCAAGGATATCTGGAACTATGTTTTCTGTGCCAATGCCTGTATCCTTGTGGCTGCAGGTATCCTGTTTGGCTGGGACCGGGCACTGTACTCCATTATTTTCCAGTTCACCTCCACCCAGACCATACAGATGCTTCATCAGCGTTACAAGAAGCATACACTTTTTATTGTCACCAGACATCCTGACCTGGTTTATCATGAGATTGCCCAGCTGACCCACCATACAGCCACCCGTTTCGAGGGGAGCGGCTGCTATACAGGCGAAGGTACCAGCCTGATCTACTCAGTAGTATCCAGGGATGAGGCAAAGCTTCTTGTGAAAAAGGTGCACGAAACAGATCCGTCTGCATTTGTAAATCTGATCAAGACAGACTATATCAACGGACGCTTTTACCATAAGACCGATTATTGAGAAAAGCAGGATGGCTCCTGCTTTTCTATGCATTCGAGAGGATTTTTGTTATGAAAGATTTATTCAGACCTGTACACCTGCCAAAATTCAGGCACTGGCTTCTGATCTGCCTGTCTGTTTTCTTTTTGGGCTTTGCAGGCACTGCTTCCGTACAGGCAGCTTCCTATGTGAAGGCTTCCAAGGCCGAAGTAAAAACCACCTCCTCTACCAGAAGAGGATGGGTAAAAATCGGCAGATATTATTATTTCTATAATACAAAAGGACGGCTGATGTATGGCCGTATCAAGTACAAAGGCAATTATTATTACAGCTATACCAACGGGCGCCGTGCTTCCGGATGGATCACAAAAGGCGGCAAACGCTATTACTGTTCTCCCAGTACAGGAGCCATGTTCCGCAGCCGCTGGGCTACCAGTAAGGGAAGGCGCTACTGCTTTGATAAAAACGGCGTAGCCATTTCTAAAAAATGGCTTACCTCCAAAGGCAGACGCTATTATTTCCTAGCAGACTCCACCATGGCCAAAGGCTGGCAGAAAATAGGCAATTTCTATTATTATTTTGATAAAACCTCCGGTGTTATGGCAAAGAATCAGTGGATAGAGGATTCTTATGTAAACAATATTGGCCAGCGGATCGCTACCAAGGCACCCCAGCCTGCAAAAACCTTAAGTTCCTCCCATTATACCTACACAAGCAGCACCCTGAAGATCGATCTCCGTAAGAAATCCATGCACAATATTTCTTACTGGGTTGCCAAAATACATATTTCCAGTCCCACACAGCTACGTTCCGCTTTATCCTACGGTACATACGGCGGTACCAGACAGACCACATCCAGTGCCGTGTCCTCAAACGGCGGGATCATCGGAATAAACGGAAGTGCTTTCAGTTACCAGACTGGGAAGCCCTCCCCCCTTGGCATGTGTATCAAAAACGGAAAGATCTATGGTGATTACATGACCAGTTACAGTGTGATGGCAGTAAAAAAGGACGGAACCATTTATACCCCAGCCCAGGGGCTGATGGGTAAAGACCTTCTGGCCGCAGGAGTAAAAGATACCTACAACTTCGGGCCTGTGCTGATCCAGGATAGCAATGTACAGCCGCCCTGGTCTGAAACGTCCAAATATTATCCAAGGACTGCCATTGGGATGATCTCCCCATGCAATTACGTCCTTCTTGTTACAAACACCGGCTCCTATACTGGTCTGAACCACTGGGATATGGTAAATATCTTTTTGTCCTATGGCTGCACCTATGCCTACAATCTGGACGGTGGCGGCTCCGCCACCTTATACTACAATGGAAAGGTTATGAACAGCCTGATCAGTGATTACCAGCGCCCCTGTGCAGACTTCCTTTACTTTACAAAATAAGAGACTAAATACTGTACGTCATACTACAATCGGAAATTCCAACGAAATTTCCGATTACGTAAAACGGTGCACTGCCAGTTCCTTTATGGATCACTGACCGTGCACCGCTTTTATTTTATGTTTGTATTGTCTTTTATGATCGTATTGTTTTTTATATTCGCATTATTCCCACAAAAGAATTATTTTGCTGCTTTTGCTTTCTTCTCTTCCAGAGTCTTTTCCCACATCTGGTCTGCTCTTTCTTTCCAGCATGCTGCATACTGATCGCACTTGCCACACAGATGATCTGCTGTCTCCGGAGACTGCAGGTCTGTAGATTTGGCTCCTGTCTCTTTTACAAGACGACGAAGGATCTGCGGATTCTCAAGCATTGGACATGGTCTGAGCATGTTCTCGTTGAATGGCTGATTGTCATGATAAGCCTGGAAGATCGGACTCTTCAGAGCATCCAGCAGGGATGTATCTTTGATGTTGCAGTTTGAATAATGGATGAATACACATGGCTCTACATCACCATTTGCATTGATATGCAGGTACTGTCTTCCTCCTGCAATACATCCGCCTACATACTCAGCATCATTCTGGAAATCCAGTGTAAAGATAGATTTTGTACCTCTGTATTTACGGATGCTGTGATACATTTTCTCACGCTGATCCGGTGTAAGAAGCAGTTCCGGTGAAGCATCATTTCCAACTGGCATATAATGGAAGAACCAAGCAAACAGAGCACCACAGTCGATCAGATGATCAAAGTATTCTTCACTGCTTACACTGTCTACGTTTGCTCCTGTATAGCAGGTGGATACACCAAATGGAAGATGTCTGTCTTTCAGCAGCTTCATTGCATGCATAACTTTCTGATAGATGCCATCTCCACGACGTCCGTCATTGGCTTCCTCAGAGCCTTCCAGGCTGAATGCAGGAACAAAGTTCTTTACTCTCAGGATCTCATCGCAGAATTCTTCATCAAATAATGTACCATTGGAGAAGGAAAGGAACTCGCAGTCCGGATGCATCTCACAGATCTTGATCAGGTCCTTTTTACGTACTGTAGGCTCGCCGCCTGTGTAAATGTACATATAAGTACCAAGTTCTTTACCCTGTCTTACGATAGAATCAATGGTCTCAAGACTCAGATTCAGCTTATGACCGTACTCAGCTGCCCAGCATCCGGTACAGTGCAGATTACAGGCGCTGGTAGGATCCAGAAGGATTGCCCACGGTACATTGCAGTTATTCTCTGCTGCAACTTCTTCCTGTCTTGCACTTCCTTTCAGGCTGGCATTGATAATAAAGTTCTGGAAAAATACTTTTCTTACTTCCGGATCAAGATCGTAAATACGCATGATCAGCTGATACCAGTTGCTGTCTTTATCTTTAATTGCATTACGGATGGCATTTCTCTGGCCCACGTACCAGTCATCCGGGGAATACTTGTCAACCAGATCCATCAGCTTTGGAATATTGGTCTCAGGATCTTTTTCCAGATAACTTAATCCCTGTTTTACTGCTGCACTGATTGCTGCCTGTTTTACCTTGTCTGTAATCTTCATAATTTCCTCCTTAATAGATAAACCTTTCTATATTGTATAATTTTTTTCACTGATCATACCTGTCCCCTTTGCCTTCGATCACTTTCACAGTGTATATGGCCACTGCCAGATTCAGGACTCCCTCCAGCAGGAAGCAGATCCCGGTAAGAACCATGGTCATCTTCGCACCTCCGTAAGGATCGATCAGCAGGATCATTCCGAAAATCCCAACCAGTATGGCTGCCAGCAGGATCCTCCACCAGAGACTTAGCCCAAAACGCCTGGCATCAATTGACATCTGTATCCGCACAAGAGCATCCATAAGTACCATAAGTCCAAGCACTGCAAAGATCAGATGCATAATGCTTTCCCGCCTTACCAGGATCACGATCCCCACTGCTGCCATCAGGATTCCAAATGCAAAGTCAAACTGAAAGGCCAGACAATAAAAGTCTTTTGAAAAATAGCCGATCATCTTGATGACCCCGTCAGCAATAAACAAAAGGCCTATAATCGTACAGAAAATAGCTGCCGAACATTCCGGCCTGCACACAAGAAAAAGCCCCATGGCACAGAAGATCAGGGAAATTGCTATATAACCATTTCTGGCTATCTTCAGCGTTTTCAGAGAATCCATTCTCCTGCTCCTCCTTTCTCATATGATGATGCCGCCGCCAAGCGGCATATCCGTTGCACTAGGTTAAGTATACCGCAAAAAAAATAAGATCAAAACAGACAAAAAAGGGATTATGTCTAAAAATCAACATAATCCCCTTGTTTTGTTATACGATTTTACATGTAGTACTATATAATTTTAATATAGGAAGCTATGGCATTTACCATCTTCCATGCTTTTCAAAAATAGCATTCAGTCTTCTTGCATAATCTGCCAGATCATACTTCATCCCCTGATCCATCCAATCCAAAAGCATGCCTACGATCACACATTTCTCATAATGCATAAGAAGCTTCCGGTCTTCTTCAGGGATCCTCATAAGCTCGCTGTCTTTCCCTGCATACTGGGTGATGATGTACTCAGCCAGTTCACGAAGGTATTTCGCCATGATCTCTTTGTCTGCTGACCTGTATATATGAAGGATCGCTTTTTTGTTCTCTCCCATGCGTTCCACCAGAAGCACAAGACCTTCCATAAAGCTTCCGATCTCCATCTGGCTGCTCATGATCCTGTCTACTTCACGCTTCAGTGTAAAGTACATCACATCCGGAATGTCCCGGAAGTGATAATAAAATGTGTTTCTGTTTACTCCACAGCGCTCTACAATGTCTTTTACCGTTATTTTCGCCAGAGGCTTCTCGTTAAGCAGTTCCAGAAGCGTCCGTATGATAACCTCTTTTGTAAAACCTGCCATTTCTCTTTCCTGCCTGTTCAAAAACCTGCAGTGGTCTGTAGGGTCACTGCATTGTTCTTTTGTGTTGACTTATTATGCCATAAATTTTCTCAAAAAGCAACCACCAAGCCTGGGGTGGAAACAGATACATTAAAATAACAATTAGCAAATTTTATATGGTTTTTCTTGTTGTATTGTGCAGAAAAGATATGCTTTTCTGCAATACAACGAACACTACTATACTAACAATTTACCAATAGTTATTTTCTGTATCAACTTTATTTTTTTCCTAAAATCAATGCGCTTACCGGCTCTACGGTAATTGTGTCCTTGCAGAAGGTGCCGCCACAGATCCTGCCGTCTTTTACAAGGATCTCCCAGTTTCCATCCGGAAGGGATTTCTCAAGCGCTTTGCGGGATGCATTATATACAATGTACAGCTGTTTCCAGGCAGAGGTTTTCTCCTGGTCCTGGTTGTCCACAGTAAAGCCTACGGCCTGAGACTGGATCCATGGATTCTGGATCCTTTCTGCTGCCTGCGCTGTCTTGTCGCATAAGCCTGGCATCTGCCTGCGAAGATGGATCAATCCCTGATAAAAGTTTACCAGTTCTTCATTTTCATAAGCCCGCTGCCAGTCCAGACGGTTCAGTTCTATAGGCAGGTTAAAGCTGTTCTCCTCTCCGTCTTTTGTCCTTGCAAATTCCTCCCCTGATAACAGGAAAAGATTGCCCTGACAGGTCATGTATACAGCTGCCGCCAGCTTATTCACCCTGAGAAGTTCCTCCCTGGATGCGCCTTCCATGGTAGCAGAAAGCTTATCCCACAAGGTAAGATTGTCATGAGCGGAAATATAGCTTATGATCTGTGCCGGTGATTTGATCTGGCTGCCAGGAATGCACCATGCCTTTACACTGTCAAGGATCTTCTCCTCCAGACCGCCTTTTCCGTTTACAAAGCCAGGTACTTTTGCCTCAAACACATGACCCTTTATTGCATCTCTTGTATCATCACAGAACATGCCCACATTTTCATCCAGAAGCCCTATATTAGCCTTTAATGCCTGGATACTGTGGCCTTCCATAGCTGTTTGATCCGCTGCCCACGGCTCACCGTAAACCAGCTTTTCCCCTTTTCCATAACGCTCGTCCAGTTCCTTTCGGATCCTGTTCATAAGATCTGTATCCAGAAGTCCCATAAGGTCAAACCTGAAGCCGTCAATATGATATTCTTCTGTCCAGTAAAGCACAGATTCCAGGATATAATCTCCGCACATCGGCCTCTCACTTGCCATGTCATTGCCACAGGCAGAGCCGTTGGAGATCTCCCCGTTTTCAAAGGCACGGTAATAATACCATGGGACTGCTTTATTCAGATTTGTATCCAGGGAATACATATGGTTATAAACCACATCCATGATCACACGGAAGCCTTTTTTGTGCAGAGCCTGCACCATCTCTTTAAATTCACGGATACGCACCTCTCCATGGCATGGATCCGTAGAATAAGAACCTTCCGGTACATTATAATTCACAGGATCATATCCCCAGTTAAAGCCATGATCATCCTTCTCATCCACAGAGCCATAGTCGTATACAGGCATCAGCTGTACATAAGTCACGCCCAGCTGCTTCATATAATCCATGCCTGTAGGATGGATCCCATCATTATTTAATGTAGTATGTTCTTTTGTAAATGCTGTATATTTTCCACGATCCTGTTCAGGAAATCCACCGGATCTGTCCCAGGAAAATTCTTTTACATGGATCTCATAAATAATGTTTTCCTCTGCCTTTGCAGGCGCCTTATCTTCCTTCCATCCTTCCGGGTCTGTGCTTTCCAATAATACAGCCATACTCCTTTTGCCATTCACGCCACAGGCTCTGGCATAAGGATCCCCAAGGCATACCTGCTCTCCATCCATGGAAAGCCTGAAATCATAGTACACCCCGTTCAGGTTCTCTTCTGTCTCCCATCTCCAGGTTCCTTTTTCTTCCTTTTTCATAGGAAATGATGCATATGATTCTCCCTGTTCTCCGTCTTTGTACAGCCGAAGATTTACTTCCTCTGCAAGGGGACTCCACAGCACAAAAGAAGTTTTCTCCTCTGTGCAGGTACATCCCAGATCCTTCCCTGTGTATGTATAGTTATTTTTGAAATCTTCTGTATTATATATCTTTTTCCATTCGCTAATACTTTTCATAAACACCTTATCCTTCCAACAAAACTTGTATATCCTCACAATTTTCATATTATATCCAACTCCCTCCCCCATTGCAACCAAAATCACACACCCAAAATCCCAAAACAATACAAAAAATTCCCGCTTGCAAAATGTAATTTACTTTTTCAACTCACCATACAGAAAATTCTAATACAGGAAAATACTGATTGGTAAGTGAACCATTCAATACTATAGTTGCGTTCGTTATATATCAGAAAAGCATATGGCTTATATATCATGCGAGGCTTTCGTAGATTTCGACCGTGCTTAGCTTATCTGCTATTTGCCGTGTTTGAGCACGTAAGTGCGAGTTTGGCAAATGGCAGATATAATAAGCGCACGGGAGAAATCCGAAAACGAAGCCCTGATATATAGGCATATCTTTTCTGAATATATACCTGAGCCAGTAACAATAGTAATTGAATGAACCTCCCCTTGCCAATCATTATTTTCCTGTATTAGTTTGCCATACTCCCAATAATGTGCTACCCTGATACAGATGCGAAAATGGCTTAAATTCCAAAAATTTTATAATTTTCATAAATTCTTAAGACTTTCCTTTTCCCTATCTTAAAAAGAAATTGTTAAGCTCTAATCATTGGAGGTAAATAAAATTGGCTAATATATTAGTTTGTGATGATGACAAAGACATTGTAGAAGCGATCCATATTTATCTGCAGCAGGAAGGCCACCAGGTACTGAAAGCCTATGACGGAGTTCAGGCAATACAGATCCTGCATACCCAGGACGTAGACCTGCTGATCATTGATGTGATGATGCCCAAGCTGGACGGGATCCGTGCCACACTGAAGATCCGGGAAGAAAACTCACTTCCCATTATTATCCTGTCTGCAAAATCTGAAGACGCAGACAAGATCCTGGGACTGAACGTAGGGGCAGATGATTATGTCACAAAGCCCTTTAATCCACTGGAGCTTGTGGCAAGGGTCCGTTCCCAGCTGCGCCGGTATATGAAGCTTGGCTCTGTTTCCCAGGAAAAAAGCGGCCATATCTACGAAACCGGCGGCCTGATGGTTGACGATGACCGCAAAGAAGTTACGGTAGACGGAGAACTGGTACGGCTTACCCCCATTGAATACAACATCCTGCTGCTGTTGATCAAGCACCAGGGACGGGTTTATTCTATTAATCAGATTTATGAAAGCATCTGGAATGAACAGGCCATTGCAGCTGACAATACCGTGGCAGTACATATCCGCCATATCCGTGAAAAAATAGAGATCAATCCAAAAGAGCCTCGTTACCTGAAGGTTGTATGGGGTCTTGGCTATAAAGTGGAAAAAATTTGATGTTGTTTCCTGAAAGGAGTTCTTATGAATAACAAATTTTACAGAAGCCGTCCGATGAAAGGGCTGATCTGGTTCCTGACCTGCGGCTTCCTGTGTGTATTCATTTTGTGCGGATGCTTTCTTTCTTATATGTTAAGTAAAGATCAGTCTCCTATACAGATGGCAGATACCTATACAGAATCCACCATGTTTGCAGATGATCTTAATACCGCAGCACTGAAGATCACCTCTTCCTATTCAAATGTTTCCCGTTTTTCTTCTCTCACAGATAGTTCTGACATGATTGACCTGGACGAAGTCCTGAATGACCAGCCCCTTTCCGGCAAAAACACATCCGGTCTTGCCTACTCTTTCTCTGATCTGAAACAATGGGCAGCCGATGACTGGTCTTATGATTCTGATCCCAGTCATACCATCGTGATCTGCGAAAAAGAGGATGGCACAAAAGACTATTTCCGGTTCTCAGATTTCAGTGACCAGCTGAAAAACGGTACACTTACCTTCCAGTATAATCAACAGTTTCTTCATGATGATGTATGGACAGAGAAGGAAGTATATGACACCATCATGGAAGAACTGGAATACGATTATGTTGAAACAGATTTTTTTGCCAAAGCCCTTAATGGAATATATGACGGTGATAAAAACACTTTAAAATATGTAAGCGTTTCCAGCTGTGCACAGACACCTATCGTGGAAGCCTTTTCTCCTGATGGTGCTGACAGTCTCCTGGATGTGCTGAATAATACCTCAGGATGGAATGACCGTGTCTCAGATGCGTTAAACGCCCTGGAAAAAACATTATCTTTGGTGTCCGCTTATTTTGACAGTGAACAGACTCTTCAGGAATACAAAACCGACTCCAACCTTACCTGGCTTTTGGTAGATAATGAAGGGAAAAAGGCCTTTTCCAATCAGGAAATCTCCTATACTTCCACAGCTTCCCTTCTGTCTAAAATGAAACAGGCGCCTGTGTACCTCCTTACTGACTCTGACCATTCCTTTGAAACAGTAGGCACTGCCATCAGCAATACCGGTCATGGTATACTGTCTGTTGCTGCCTGGCTGCAGGATATGGACAGTCACCTTACTCTTTCAGACTATACTTTTGCAATGGCAGTAGATACCGGCTATCCTGCAGCAGATGTTTTTTCTGCCCATGCTGATGCCTATCAGATCTGCCAGAAATGGGCCCGTCCTGCCCTTGCAGGCTTTGCCGCAGGACTTATCCTTACGCTGATTGGTTTCCTGTGGCTATGCTTCAATGCAGGCAAAACATCAAAGGATGACCAGATTCACCTTACCTTTGCAGACCGATGGTTCACGGAAATTTATACAGCCGTGATTTTCCTGCTTTGGTTCCTGCCCCTCTCCTATGTAACAAGCTATATCTCCCTGAGTACACTTTACCGCAGTACACAAAACGGGAGCAAAGCGCACGCTTTTGTACTTACACTCCTTTTGTTATATACCTTTGTTCTGATCCTTTCCTTTGTCCTTGGCATGATCCGCAGGATCCAGACAAAATCCTTATGGAAAGACAGTCTTACATGTAAGATTTTCACCCTTATCCGGCTGTTCTTCCGTAAAATATGGAACTTCCTTTCCCTGTATTTTACAAATACTGCACTTAAAATAACCCTTACCCTGGAGCTGGCTGTTTTCCTGCTTTTCCAGTTTATACTTTCCATACTTGCTGTAAACAGCCCGCCATTTATCTTTCTTCTTTTGCTCTTTGTGGACGCAGCCACACTGATATGGATGATCAAAAAAGCAGATGGACAGGATCAGATCACACTTGGACTGAAACGGATCACAGAAGGGGATCTGCAGTACAAGATCCCCACAGACCGCCTGAAAGGCAATCAGAAACGAACAGCAGAGTATATCAACAATATTGGCAGCGGACTGGATGCGGCTGTGGACAAAAGCCTTCGGGATGAGCGGCTGAAAACAGAACTGGTCACCAATGTTTCCCATGACATCAAAACACCGCTTACCTCTATTATCAATTATATTTCCCTGTTGAAGCAGGAAAACTTGACAGATCCAAAGATCTGTGGATACCTGGATGTATTGGATCAAAAGGCTCACCGCCTGAAAACTCTTACAGAGGATGTAGTAGAAGCTTCCAAGATCAGTACAGGTAATGTTTCCCTGAATATCCAGCCTCTGAATTTTACAGAGCTTACCCAGCAGGTGTGCGGCGAATTTCAGGAACAGTTCCAAAGCAGGCAACTCACCATTGTCACCCTGTTCTCTGCCGCACGGCCTACGATCCAGGCAGATGGTCAGAAAATGTGGCGTGTGCTTTCCAACCTTTTTACAAATATTTATAAATATGCACTGGAAGGTACAAGAGTGTATATTTCTCTGGAAAATCAGGGGGCTGAAGTTGTGTTTACAGCGAAAAATATTTCCTCACAGGCTCTTAACTTCTCTGCTGACGAACTGACGGAACGCTTTATCCGAGGAGATATTTCCAGAAGCACTGAGGGCAGCGGCCTTGGCCTTTCCATTGCCAAAACACTGACAGAACTGCAGAAAGGCACCTTCCATCTTCATCTTGACGGCGATCTTTTTAAGGTAATGATCACCTTCCCTGTGGCAGAAGCGCCTGAAGAAAAATAATCTTTTCATTTCTTTCTTTGCATGTTATAATTTATTTTAGTACTTTAAACCATTAATGTAAAGGAGAAACAGCTATGAGTATTTCTGTAAGAAAAGCAGAAGACAAGGATATGGCAAAGGTATCCATACTTTTAAGTGAAGTCCTTGAACTTCATGCAAAAATACGGCCGGATATTTTTATCCCAGGCACTACCAAATACACACCTGAAGAACTGAAAGAGATCTTTTCCAATGAAGACACTCCTGTATTTGTTGCCACAGATGAGGAAGATCAGGTGGTTGGATATGCGTTCTGTATTATGAAGCGTCAGCCTTTCAGTACAAACATGAAAGATTTCAAAACCCTGTTCATTGATGATCTTTGTATAGATGAGAACTGTCGTGGACAGCATATCGGCAAGACCCTGTTTGACTATGTAAAGGCTTATGCCAAAGACCAGGGCTGTTATGATATAACCTTGAATGTGTGGGAGGGCAATGACAATGCCCGCAGATTCTATGAAAAAATGGGAATGTTCGTAAAAGAAACCCAGATGGAGATCCGTATCTAAGGATCTTCACCTGGGTTTTCTCTTTTATCTTTATCTCCACTTTCCGTCAGCAGCAAGAAGGGCTCCTGCGATCACTGCATCATCCATCAGTCTGCAGGGTTCGATCACATAAGTTCCCTGATTTGCCACAAATGCATATTCCTCTGTAAATTTGCGGATCCGTGAAAACAGGATCTCTCCCATTTTTGCTACGCCTCCGCCGATCACGATCTTCTGAATCCCCCCAAGAGCCAGAATATTTGCCAGTCCGATAGAGAAGCTGGACGCAATCCGATCCAGTTCTTCCATGCAAAATGGATCTTCTGCCTTTACTCCATCCCCAAGATCCTGACAGGTGATCCGTTCTCCGGCTTTGTATAAAGAAGAGGTTTCCGGTACATAGCCCGGCTGATTCAGACGGTTCTCAATGCTTCTGCCAGAACAGATCAGTTCCAGACGGGTCATTGCCCCTGGTGTACTGCTCTGCCAGTCCGGGATCAGGCTGTTTCCCAGATAGCCTGCCCCAAAACCGATTCCGTCATAATTCTTCCCGTCAATATAAAGCCCTCCGCCGATACCGGTCCCGATGTTGGTGTAAAACATGGACTTGGAACCAATCCCAGCTCCACAGTAAAGCTCTGCGATTCCACCGGCTACTGTATCATTCACCACCACTGTAGGAAGGTGAAACTCTTCCTCAAACCATTTTTTCAGCTGGAAATCCTTCCATCCTGGAACCTGAAGAGAACAAAGTACGCGGCCGGTTGAGGATTCCAGCGGTCCTCCGAATCCAACGCCGATCCTGGACACATCTGGATACTCATCAAGCAGCTCCCTGATATTTTCGGACAGCCAGTCAAGAATATCTTCTGCACCTCTTTTATACTGAAGTTTTACATTCCTGCTGACAATAATATTTCCGTTCCCATAGCCAACCGCAACCTGCTGCTTGGTACCACCGATTTCTACGCCAATATATTTATTCATGCCACTGGGCTCCATATTTTTTCTCAATGTCAGAGATCATCTGCACACGCATTGCATGACGTCCGCCTTCAAATTTTGCAGCAAAGAACTCATCTACAATCATCTTTGCCAGTTCCGGTCCGACTACACGGGCGCCCATTGCAATGATGTTTGCATTGTTATGCTCTACTGTCAGCTTTGCGGAATATGGCTCACTGCATACAGCTGCACGGATACCCGGTACCTTATTTGCTGCAAGAGAAATGCCAATGCCGGTTCCACAGATCAGCACGCCTTTTTCAATCTCTCCACGCATCAGGGCTTCTGCAACCTTACGTCCCGGTTCCGGATAGTTTACCTTTACATTGGGATCATAAGCGCCGAAATCCACGCACTCATAGCCTTTTTCTTTTAGGTGCTCCATCAGAATATTCTTTAAATCAATTGCAACGTGATCGCATCCAAATCCCACCTTCATAACGGGTTCTCCTCTCGAAACTTAAAAGCTGCCGTAATAAACAGCTTCTTTGAATAGATGCTTATTTAATACGGCAGCCTTACTACTCTTTATACTCTGTTACTATATATCCCTCTGTTCAGATTTACTGATAATCTGCAGCGTTCTCAGCTGTGATCAGAACGGAATCGATAGGTGTTTTCTCTGGGAACTCACCAACCTTAGCTTCTGTTCCATTCTCAACAGCATCAATCAGAAGGTCAAGGCTTGTTGCACCGATCTGTGCAGGATCCTGAGCTACTGTTGCGCTTAACTGCTCTGCTGCGATAGACTCAACTGCCTCAGTATCACCGTCTGTACCAACTACAAGGATCTCGCCAACTTTGTCAGCATTGATAACTGCCTGGATTGCACCTAAAGCCATACCATCGTTGCAGCAGTAGATACCTTTCAGATCCGGGTTCTGCTGGATGTATGTTGTAGCGATATCAAGTGCAGTCTGTCTGTCCCAATCAGCTGCCTGGCTTCCGATGATATCAAGTCCTGCATCCTCAAATGCTTTTCTTGCACCTTCAGCTCTGTCTTCAGAAGACTGGTTTCCGGATTTACCTTCGATGATAGCAACCTGTGCTCCCTCATCTACATTGTCAACGATGAACTGTCCACCTTTGTTACCAACAGCTACGTTATCTGTTGCAACATAAGCTACTGTAGCACCGCCCTGGTTCTCCAGTTCCTGCTCGTCAAATTTCTCATCGATATCAACAATTGTGATGCCCTTCTCTGTAGCTTCGCCGATTCCAGGAAGTACGTTTACAGAAGAAAGAGGAGCGATACCGATTCCTTTGTATCCTTTGGAGATACAGCTCTCAAGGATTGTCAGCTGGCCTTCCAGATCTTCCTCGCTCTGTGCTGCATAAAGGTCTACTTTAACGCCTTTAGCCTCAGCCTCATCTTCAATACCTTTCCACATTTTTACCCAGAAGTCAGTTGCCTGAGTCTTCAGGATCATTGCGTATTCTGCATCACCGGACTCTTCTGCCATTGCCGGTACTGTCATACCAAGTGTCATTGCTGCACATAAGAAACCTGCTAATACTTTTTTTGCTTTCATGTTTTTTTCCTCTCTTTTTTCATGAATTTTTATAATGAACTGAATCCGGGTACTGCCACTTCACGTATCTGAAAAACCCCACGGCAGCCCCTGTCAGCCACTATCATAATAGATTATTAAAAGTTATTTTGCACTGGCAAAATAAGCCAGAGCGCCGCCGATCACACCACTGGTCTGGGTATGCTCAGGGAAAATAAACTGAATATCCTCTGCCGGATAAGGATGTCTGCTGCGTATTCTGATCTGCTCAAGAAGCCTTTCCATAGGGAAGTCCTTCATGATCATCACACCGCCTGCCATTACCACATAGTCCGGATCAAGGATCGTGATCTCTGTACTGATCGGGTAAGACAAAATGTCTATATATTCCTGGATCACCGGGTCATCCCCATGCTTTGTGAAGATGTCATCAATCAGCGTATCAGGGAAATATTCTGCCCTGATTTCCTGAAGATGCTTGCCTGAACAATGAAGCTCACTGCATTCTTTACCACCGCATCCACACTGGCCATGGGCGCCCCGAAGTGGAATATGTCCAAGCTCTCCTGCAACTCCGTGCTTTCCGGAATGAAGCTGTCCATTTACATAAACTGCATTTCCGAAGCCGGTACCAAGATACATACCAAGGATGGTCTTATCACGGTCAGGATCAAGATTAAAATTCTTGATATCATTCATCAGAAGATAGTTCACATCCCGGTCTACAAATACCGGAATCTGCAGGGCATCTCTTAAAAGATGTCCAAGATCCATATTTTCAAGACCTTTCAGGTTTGGAGAAGAGTAGATAAAGCTCTTATCCTTGCTTACTGCTGAAGGAACTCCGATGGTGATGGCCAGCTCTTCTTTATTCAGCTGATATGTATCAATATATCTGAGTATCTCGTTTTTTAAATTTTCAACTGCATTTTCGGATACCAGAGAACCGCTGGATTTCTTTTCAAAATATTCCAGATTACCTTCATGATCCACAACACCGAACCGAAGATTGGTTCCTCCAATATCAATACCGATTACTTTTTTCATAGGCTGCTCCTGTCCTCAGGCATTTACTTCCTGGTTGAAGTCTGCGATCATCTTATCCCATGCTGTCTCCAGATTGGAATCAAGACCAAACAGTCCTGAAGAACCTACGATGAATACCTCTGTTCCGGCTTCAGCCAGCTGCTTGAAGGTTCTCTTATTGCAGGATCCGTCTACCTCGATCAGGTAGTTGTATCCGTTCTCTTCCTTCAGCTGTTTCAGTTCACGGATCTTATCCAGCATTTCCGGGATAAATGGCTGTCCTGCAAATCCAGGATCAACGCTCATTACCGTAATCTTGTCAACTTTGTGGATATAATGCTTGATGTAAGATACCGGTGTTGCAGGATTCAATACAACACCAACCTTACATCCATTGTCACGGATCTTTTTGATGATCCTGAAAGCTTCGGAATTGATGGTTTCAGCATGTGGGCAGATAAAACCTGCGCCTGCTTTTGCCAGAGGCTCAATAAAGTCATCCGGGGTTGTTACCATCAGGTGACAGTCCAGCGGAATATCACAGATGGGATGGATTGCTTTTACAAAGTCCGGAGACAGGGTAATATTCTTTACAAAATGACCATCCATAATGTCTACATGATAAAAGTCTGCACGGCTGTTCAGAACCTGGATCTGTTCTTTGATATTAAGAAGATCCATACACATTAATGAAGGATTAAACATTGGTTTCATTTCTTTTCTCTCCTTAGTCCAAAAGTTGTGGCTCTTTGGTATTACATGATTGTTACGGTTCTTATATGTATTACATTATTTTTTGCTTGCTACAAAGTGGTCAATTGCAACAGAAATAATGATCAGAGCACCCATTACGATCTTCTGATAACTGCTTGGGATAGTCAGGGCTGTCATACCATAGTTGATAAGACCGATGATCAGACCACCGATTACAACTCCCGGGATCTTACCTTTACCACCCATGAAACTTGTTCCACCGATGATGGAAGCTGCGATTGCGTATGTCTCATATCCTGTACCTGCTGTAGGAGCGGCAGCACCAACACGGCCAAGAAGTACGATACCTGCGATACCTGCACATGTACCGGAGATCATAAATACCAGTAATGTGTGAAGGTTTACATTAACACCTGAATACCATGCTGCTTCTTTGTTTCCACCTAATGCATAGATATTTCTACCTGCTTTGCATTTTGTTGTAAAGAACCAGCAGAAAATTGCTGCAACAAGAGCGATGATAACCGGAACCGGAAGGAACAGGATACTGCTGCTCATTGTTTTACTGAAGGATACCGGGAATCCGAAAATGTTCCTTGAATCAGAGATTACAAGCATAAGTCCAAGGAAAATATTCTGCGTACCAAGAGTTACGATGAAAGGATGAAGTCCTGTCTTATTAACAAGAAGTCCGTTACATGCACCGATCAGTGTTCCTAAAAGGATACCACCGATGATCGCTACCGGAAGGGGAACACCTGCAACCATCATCTTTGCTGTCAGCATACCTACCAGACCTGCAACAGCACCAACGGAAAGGTCGATACCTGCGATCAGGATCGCGAAGAACTCACCAAGTGCAAGTAAGATATTTACAGCACTCTGTTTCAGGATCTGCGGGATACTGTCAGGATTGAAAATACTGCTTGGTTTTGCAATGATCAGAACCAGGAGCAGAAGGAAGAAAATACCGATGGTTCCATATTTCTGCCATAAGGTTCCAAAGCTTGGTTTTGTTTTTGTTGTACTATTTTCACTCATTTCGCTTTACCTCTCTTAATTTTTATCATTCACCAGTAGATGCTTTTACAATGTTTTCCTCAGTTGCCTCTGTAACATCCATAGTCAGGCGGATCTTGCCTTCACGGAATACGCAGATCCTGTCACATACGGAAAGCAGCTCCGGAAGTTCGGATGAAACCATCAGTACGCCCTTGCCTTCATTTGCAAGCTTTCTCATCAGTACATAAATCTCACTTTTACTTCCAACGTCAATACCCTTTGTAGGCTCATCAAAGATAACGATCCTTGACTCTGCAGCCATCCATTTTCCAAGGATTACTTTCTGCTGGTTTCCACCGGAAAGCTCTGTAATGTTCTGCTCAACATCCCGGCATTTGATGCTCATATCTTTCTTTTCTTTTGCGGCATATTCATTCTCGGCTTTATTATCTACAAGACCGATCAGACCCTTGCCTTTGGAGGTCTTTAAAAACGGAACAATTGAAATATTCTGTTTGATACTGAAGTTATCCAGGAAACCTGTCTCACGGCGGTTCTCAGTTACCATTGCAAGTCCGTTCTGGATGGCTTCATATGGACTGGAAATATGTACTTCCTTACCATCAATGAATACCTGTCCTGCGCTCTTTGGTTCTGCACCGAAGATGGCATTCATAAGTTCGCTTCGTCCGGATCCTACCAGACCTGCGAATCCAAGGATCTCACCTTTATGAAGCTGGAAGGAAACATCCTGTACTCTCTTATCCTTACGGGAAATGTTCTTTGCTTCAAAGATCACCGGCTCTTTGCTCAGGTCAACGCCTGTCTCATTGTGGTAAGTACCTTTGATCTCACGGCCGACCATCATCTTTACCATGTCATCTACCGTAACATCTTCCACATTTCTTGTACCAACATAGGTACCATCCTTCAGAACTGTGATCCTGTCACCGATCTGTTTGATCTCATCCATCTTATGGGAAATATAAACAATTCCTTTTCCTTCTGCTTTCAGCTGACGGATGATCTTGAACAGATGCTCTGTCTCAGATGTTGTAAGAGATGTGGTAGGCTCATCCATGATGATCACATCTGCGTTGGAAATCAATGCTTTTGCGATCTCAACCTGCTGTTTCTCGGAAATACTGATCTCTTCTACAAACTGTCTTGGATCTCTTTTAATACCGACCTTTGCAAGTACTTCTTTTGCCTTCTTCATCATCAGACCGTAATCTACAACGGAAATACCGGCTACCTTCTTGGTTGGAAGCTTTCCTACGAAAAGGTTTTCCAAAATAGAAAGCTCATTGATTACACTTAATTCCTGATAAATAATACTGATTCCACCTTCATAGGAATCAGACGGTGTTAAGTGTGTGAATTCCTTGCCCTTCAGTGTGATCTTACCGCTGGTAGGCTGATAAACACCACTTAAGATCTTCATCAGTGTGGATTTTCCGGCTCCGTTCTCGCCCAGGAGTACGTGTACCTCACCAGAGCGGATTTCAAAGGAAATATTGTCCAGTGCCTTTACACCGGGAAATTCCTTTGTAATGCCATCCATCTTTACTAAAGTCTCCATATTACCCCTCTTTTCTCTGTTATTATCAAGTGAACGTGCTCCTTTCCTGTATAATTTTTATAATTTGGAACTTATTTCAAATATTTTTGCACATATTCGTTAAGTAAAGGTTTACATGAATGTTTAAAAAAAAATAGATTTTAAACGCTTCTGTACGCCTTGTACTTATCAGGTAAAACTCAGGTGGACTTTCTGACCTCCAGCGAAACAGGGAGCACTGTACGCTTTTGTTTTACCTCACCATGCCGGATCAGCTCCAGAAGGGCCTTGCCGGCACATTGTGCCATTCCTTTGGTGTCCTGGGTGATGGTAGTCAGCGGCGGATTACAGAATTCTGAAAGTGAAATATTATCAAATCCAGCCACCTTAACATCCTCAGGTATCCGGTATCCTGCTTTTGTCAAAACATGGACGCAGGCAAGTGCCATCATATCGCATGTTGTTACTATTCCGTCAAAATAACATCCCGACAGCTTCAGCAAACGCTCCAGCACTTCCTTTGCCTGATCATATTCAGGAAAAATGCTGATTTCCAGGGACTCATCATAAGGAACTCCAAATTCTTCCAGGGCTTCCAGATATCCTGCCTTTCTGTTGCGGATGGTTGATGCATATCTTAAATCCCGCATCAGAAGTATCTTTCGGCATCCTTTCTTAAGTAATTCCTTTGTTGCCAGATATCCGCCTGCCTTATTGTCTGAGTGAATCAGAACATCTGCATTCTGAGGACATCTGTCAATGTAAACCACCGGAACGCTCTGGATATTCCCAATGTTCTTGATCTCGTCCTGTCCGGATATGTAAACGATTCCGTCAACATTCTTCTGGAGCAGATTGCGGATGTGCATGTCTTCCAATTGGTAATCCTCATTGGAATCACAGATCAGCAGTGAGTAACGATGCTTCAGAAAGAATATATCCAATTCATGGACGATCTTGGCAAAGAACTCATTGGTAATGTCCGGTACAATCACCCCGATAGAGTGACTTCTGTTCGTTCTCAGGCTGATTGCGTTGCCATTTGGGGTAAAACCACATTCCCGGATGGTCTGCATGACCTTTTCTTCCGTTTTCTTGGAATATCCCCCATTTTTATTAATAACCCTCGAGACGGTTGCTGTAGAAACGCCGGCTTTTTGTGCTACATCAATGATTGATATCTTCTTTTCAGCCATAGTGTCTACCACCTTGTTTCTGTTGCGTAAACCTTTACGTAACTTATGCTGTAATGATAATCCCCATGCCCCGATTTGTCAATATACCTTTTATCATTTCGTCGGTTTCGCTTATTTTGAATCTCATTTTTTATGCACATTTCACAATACACAAACAGGGCTGCTTCCGCATCCCTGGAAACAGCCCTGTCACAGTTGGGATTTTTGCCCCCAACATCAATATACAACATTTGAGATTATATTATATGATATGATATGATTATTTACGGATAACCTTAATATCCTTTGTTATCTTTGCAGCCTTTAAGTATTTACTGTAAGCCTTATATTTTGCCCTTGGCACATAAATCCTGGCGCCTTTCTTCACCTTACGGAAAGCATTTGCCTGGATCTTCTTCAGGACTTTAGACTTGATGGTGATCTTCTTCAGGTTCTTGCAGCCCTCAAACGCCTGTTTTCCGATCTTTGTGATCTTTGTCCCTATAGTTACCTGAGTCAGCCTTGTATTATTCCTGAATGCTTTGGCATTGATCTCCGTAACCTGATACGTATATTTGCCAAGCTTTATGGATGCAGGAATGGTGATCTTTTTCTCGGTTTTCTTCACAGGCCTCATAACTGTCACAGTTTTCTTGGAAGCTGTAGAAGCTGTCACTTTATAAACCAGACCTTTTACCTTGTGCTGGCTTCCCTTCTTTGGAAGAGCAGCAAATGGTGCAGGTGTTGGTGTCTGTGTATTTCCAGGAGTCACATTCTGCTCCGGTGCCTGACTTGGCTGTGGTGCCTGGGTTGGCTGTGGTGCTTCACTTGGCTTCGGTGCTTCTGAAGGAGATGGTCCTGTGCTCGGCAACGGTTCATCACCGCCTGACCATTTGGCGTACAGATCTGTGATATAATCAGTGCGCGTGGTCCAAAACGGAATCTTCCAGTCATCGTGTCCGGTCTTATCATAAGTCCGGTCATCCTGGAAGCGGTAGAACCTCTGACTGAAATTCTCGTCCAGGTACCAGCCCTCGAACTGATATCCCTCACGCACAGGCGTAAAGATCACATCCGTATACTTATAAGGCCAGGTCGAGCCTTTATCCCGATCCACTTCACTGATCCAGGTATCCTGTCCGTTCACCGTGCCTCCGTTCCCATGGAATACAGCGGTATACCCGCGATCAAAGTAAAACCGGAACTCCCTGTTTTGTCCTGTTCCTCCAAATCTTCCGAAATATCCCGGCCAGTATTCATGGATAAAGTATCTCTGTCCATCCTCTATACTTTCTGTAAAATCATTTCCAAACAGAGACGAACGTCCATCAGAGGTTCCCATACCTGTACAATGGTATCCTTCCTTTACAGGCCCCCAGATTTTCACAGAATATGGCTCCAGGGTAGCTACTGTATAAGTAGATGGATTTGTCTTGCCCTGCATGCTTCCACCGTCCAGATCATAAGTGAGATCACACTCCGGCTCATATATCCTCACGATCATGCCCTTGGCTCTGAGATTATAAGTGCGTATACAGTTCCCCTCGCCATCATATTCATACAGTGCCGCCATATTATCACAGCCTGGTCCTTCTCCGTTCTCAGCTACCCGAAGAATTTTTCCTGTATTATTCACAAAGCCGGAAATCACCTCTACATAATTTCCCTGTCGATTGTAAATCTTAGTTGTTACAAATTCCAGGCCTTTCAATGCTTCCTTCAATTGTTCATTGGAAATGCCCGCTTTATATCCGTCGCTGGGATACTCTGTAACATAATGATTGGTAAATGGCCCTGTGGCCGCACTTTCCTTTGGGTAGTACCAGTATGCTGCAACATCCATGGCCACTCTCTGCACTACACTTTCAGGCTCGCCATTATCTGCCGGATAAATCTCCTGTTTTCCCTCCACCTTCAAGGTATCCCCCGGCATAATCGGTCCGCTTATAAAGTCCACTGTCCTTGTTTCTGTTGCGTTAATCTGGTATGTAGTGTCTTCCTTACATATGATTTCTCTTGCAGCTGCCGGAACCTGCGTCAGCATCACTGCCGCTGCAGCCGTACCAAAAGCCACTGCCAGCCTGTGCAGCCATCTTCCTTTTTCCTTTCTCAATAATCATGCCCTCCTTTTCCAAACACTCTCAACACAGCAATTATTGTCATGTTGCATCGCAAAAAAGATTTTGATTATATATCATGCGAGGCTTTCATAGATCTTTTTTGCATAATGCAACATAGCAATAATCGCTGTGTTGTCCATAAATCTTTTTTCTATTTTACAATATATTTTCTTATAAATTATGATATTTCCGGTTTTGTCATTGCCAGAAACGGAAAATCCTTCCACATTTCAAAAAGAGCCACCGCATTTTCATGCAGCAGCTCCTTATAGGGGATAGGGTCAAAACCCTTAACAAATTATAGACAGATCGCTGTGTTATGTATTACTTCATAAAAGTTATTTCATAAAAGCAGCCATCTCTTTTTCAAAATCATACTCATGCTCGTTATTCCTGTGCTCTCCTGTAATGGCAAACTCCACCCATTCAGCAATATTCACGGCATGATCACCAATTCTTTCAAAATATTTTGCAGTCATAAGGATATCCAGGCCTGTTCGTGCATCCAGCTTTTTACCATAAATCTGGTCTGCCAGGTTTTCCTTGATCTCATTAAAGGCATTGTCCACAATGTCATCACTGTCGATCACATATCTGCTCTTTTTAAGATCCATGTCCACAAAAGCTTCAATGCTTCCCTGAACCATATGTACCGTAGCATCTGCGATTCCTGCAATATCTGCGGACACCTTTACTGCTGCAGTATCCATATGAAGCGCCAGATCTGCAATATCTGCAGCCTGATCTCCGATTCTTTCCATATCTGCCACCATACGAAGTGCAGCTGAGATTCGCCGAAGATCTCCGGCAACCGGTTGCTGAAGAAGCAGCAGTTTCATGCATTGTCCTTCAATCTCACGCTCTTTTGCATCAATATCCCGATCCGTTTCAAATACCTGACGGACGACCTGATCCCCGCCTCCACGAACAGCTTCTGCGGAAAGAGTAATCGCCTGTTCGCACAGATTTCCTATTGCGATCATCTGTGCATGCAATTCTTCCAGCTTTCTTTCAAAATGCGTTCCCATAATCTTTAACCAAACCTTCCTGTAATATAGTCCTCTGTTCTCTTATCCTGAGGCATGGAGAACAATTTCTGCGTATCTGCAAACTCTACCACTTCGCCCAGTAAGAAGAATCCGGTTTTATCGGAAATTCTGGTTGCCTGCTGCATATTATGTGTAACGATCACAATGGTATAATCCTTCTTAAATTCCATTGCCAGTTCTTCGATCCTTGAGGTAGAGATCGGATCCAGTGCAGAAGTAGGCTCATCCATAAGAAGCACCTCCGGCTGTACTGCCAGTGCTCTTGCAATGCAAAGACGCTGCTGCTGACCACCGGACATACCCAGTGCGCTCTTTTTCAGTCTGTCCTTAACCTCTTCCCAGATTGCTGCATCACGCAGGGATTTCTCCACGATTTCATCCAGCTTTGCCTTTGAACGGATCCCATGGGTTCTTGGTCCATAGGCAATATTATCGTAAATACTCATAGGAAAAGGATTGGGTTTCTGGAAAACCATACCTACTCTTTTACGCAGCATATTTACATCCATATCCCCGTAAATATCCTGTCCATCCAGTTCTACTTTTCCGGTGATCTTACACCCTTCTACCAGGTCATTCATCCTGTTTAAAGACTTTAATAATGTAGATTTTCCACAGCCACTGGGGCCGATAAATGCAGTTATTTTTTTCTCCGGTATCTCCATATTAATGTTCTTTAATGCATGGAAATTACCATAATGCAGATCCATATTACTGATCCGGATTTTTGTTTTTTCACTCATAAAATTATCCTTTCGCTATCCTTTTTGCCACACGGCCGGACAGCCAGTTAATAAGCATTACAAATAACAGAATGATCACAGCCGTTGCCGCTGCCTGGTTCATATGCAGACCTTCGCAGGAAAGAACATACATATGAAGAGCCAGGGTACGTCCGGAGCCCATCAGACTGTCAGGAACTTTCGGAAGTGTACCGGAGGTATAGATCAGCGCTGCTGTTTCACCCACTACTCTTCCTACTGCCAGGATCACTCCTGCCAGGATTCCTGGAACTGCTGAAGGAAGCACAATGGTAAAAATCGTCCGTAGCTTTCCTGCACCAAGGCCAAAACTGGCTTCCCGGTAGGAGTCCGGAACTGATTTTAAGGCTTCCTCTGAAGTACGCATGATCAGCGGGAGAATCATGATCACCATCGTAAATGCACCTGCAAGAAGGGACATTTTCCACTTCAGGGCAGTTACAAAAAACAGCATCCCAAACAGACCAAATACAATAGAAGGAATACCGGAAAGTGTCTCTGCCGTAATACGGATCACATTCACAAGACGGCTTCCTTTTTTTGCATATTCCACCAGATAGATTGCCGCAAAAATACCCAGAGGAGCAGCAATTGCCAGTGATACGATCGTCATGATAAAGGTATTGATCAGGGCCGGAACAAGTGAAACATTATCCGATGTATAGGTAAGGGAAAACAGATCTTTATTCAGATATGGAACCCCTTTTACCAGTATATATGCGATCAGAAACAGTAACACTGCAAAGGTTATACCTGCTGCCAGGATCGTCAGAAATTTCAGGATTTTTGATCCAATATATTTGGGTTTTGCCGTCTTTGTCCCTGTATAAGCGACAGAACCTTCCATCGTCATTGCTGCATCACCCTTCATTTTCACTCCTCCTGTTCAGCAGAGAAAGACTCAGATTTATGATCAGAATAAATACAAACAATACCACAGCCGTTGCGATCAATGCCTGCCTGTGCAATCCGGTTGCGTATCCCATATCTGTTACAATATTCATGGTCAGTGTACGGACACCTTTCAGCAGTCCTTTTGGCATTCTGGGCTGGTTTCCTGCGATCATAACCACTGCCATAGTCTCTCCGATAGCACGGCCGATCCCCAGTACAATACCTGCCAGGATTCCGGATTTTGCTGCCGGAAGCATAACTGCAAAAATACTTCTTTCTTTTGTAGCTCCCAGTGCAAGGGAACCTTCATAATAGCTTTCCGGTACTCCCCGGATGGCTGCCTCTGTCACTCCTACAATGGTCGGAAGTATCATGATTCCAAGAAGCAGGATAGCTGCCAGCATGCTGGCTCCAGGTCCACCAAATACATCCCTGATCAGTGGCACGATCAACACCAGGCCAAAGAATCCATATACAATAGATGGGATCCCGGCCATCAGTTCAATTCCTGATTTCAGAACACAATAGATTTATTTCGGGCAATATCTTGCCATAAATACAGAGGTAAAAACTGCAATGGGAACACCTACCAGAATTGCTCCACCAGTAACATAAATGCTGGCAACAATCATTGGAAGGATCCCGAATTTATTGTTAGAAGGTTTCCATTCCTGTCCAAACAGAAACTTTAAAGGTCCGATCTGTGCAATGGTTGGAAGTCCATTTGCAAACAGAAAAATACAGATCAGAAGTACTGCCAGAACAGAGGTGCATGCTGCGATCAGAAACACGATCTTCATGCCTTTTTCTTTTATTCGATTCATAAATACACCTGTCTTTTTTGATAGATATGGTTACATGTTACAACGCCGATGCCCTGTTTTTCCAAAGCACCGACGCTGTTCTTTTTCGTGATATCAGGGAAATTTATTTTGCCAGATCATCCCAGGTAGTTGTCTCACCTGTGAAAATGGATTTTACCTGATCGCTGGTAAGCTCATCTACATCATTGTCTTTGTTTACGATTACTGCGATACCATCTCTTGCGATTTCCTGTGCTGTAAGACCATCTTTTTCCTCATCTTTCAGATCACGGGATGCCATACCAATGTCACAGATACCTTCTTTTGCAGATGTAATACCTGTTGTGGAATCGCTCTGCTGTACCTCTACAGTTACGTCTTTGTTAGCTTCCTGATAAGCCTCTGCCAGTTTCTCCATTACAGGTGTTACAGAAGAAGATCCTGCTACAACAACCTTTCCGGATGGAGATGTGCTCTCATAAGCAGCTGCTTCTGCGTCTACTTTGATGTATCCGTTGTCCTCAATGATCTGCTGTCCGTCAGCGCTCATAATGTAGTTAATGAAATCCTGTGCTGCATCGCTTACGGAATCACCTGTTACAATGTTGAATGGACGGGATACTTTGTAAGAACCGTCAGATACATTTTCTACACTGGCTTCTGCACCATCGATCTTTACTGCCTTTACTGTGTCATCCAGGGATCCAAGGGAAATGTATCCGATTGCATTCTCATCACCAGCAACTGTTGTCATCATAACGGATGTGCTGTTTGTGATGCTTGCTTCTTCAGTAGTCATATCTACTTTCTCATCACCCTGTTTTTCTTCTATTCCGAACAGTTCGATAAATGCACCTCTTGTACCGGAACCATCCTCACGGGATACAACGGTGATATCTCCGCTTGCTGCGTTTACTGTACCTGCAAATGCTGTAGCTCCTAATACTGCTGCTGTTAAAACTGCTGCGATTTTTTTCTTCATGATAATCTTTCTCCTCTTTCTTGATTCGCTTTATTTAATTTTTCCTGTTGCCTCATTTACAGGTGCTATTGTAGAGTCCCTTTGTAAAAGAAAAAAGCGTAGTTTTGTTAAAATCATGTAAAAGAAATCGTGAGAAAGTAAAATTCTGTGTTTGTGTAATTGCAGAAGGCTTGCCATCTGAGTATAATCACGAAAAACTCCCCTGCCAGGTGCATACCTGTACAGGGGAGCATTAAATATCATATAAAATCTTTAAATTACATAATCATCTGCTCTGGCATTCTGCCAGGAAAGGAGATCTTCCAGACTTACATGATCTACTACACTGCTGATCGCATCATCCAGCTTCTTCCACAACATACGTGTCACACAGGTATCCTCCCTGTCACAGCTGCCATTTTCTTCGGCAGCACAGTCAACCGGACAAAGACTTCCTTCTGTAAGCCTGAGTATCATACCGACCGTATACTCCTCCGGTGCCCTGGACAAAGAATAACCTCCCTGGGGACCTCGCACACTTCTGACAAAGCCGGCTTTATTCAATATAGAAATAATCTGTTCCAGATATTTTTCAGAAATAGCCTGTCTCTTTGCCACATCCTTCAAACGGATAGGTGACCCCGTATCATTGCTGGCCAGATCCAGCATCAGACGAATGGCATACCTGCCTTTGGTCGATATCTTCATTCTATGCCTCCGTGATTATTTCGTAAATAAAGGTGTAGAATAATATCTGTCACCACTGTCCGGAAGAAGGGCTACGATAGTTTTTCCTTTATTCTCCGGGCGTTTTGCCAGCTGAAGAGCTGCATACAGAGCTGCACCAGAAGAAATACCGGTAAGGATTCCCTCATTCTTAGTCAGCTTTCTGGATGTTTCAAATGCATCGTCATTTTCAACTTTGATCACTTCGTCATAAATCTTGGTATTAAGGATCTCCGGAACAAATCCAGCTCCAATACCCTGAATCTTATGCGGGCCAGCCTTTCCCTCTGAAAGAACCGGGGAAGTTGCAGGCTCAACTGCTACAATCTTAACCTCTGGCTTTTTGCTCTTCAGGTATTCACCAACACCTGTCAGTGTACCGCCTGTACCAACACCAGCTACAAAGATATCTACCTGTCCGTCTGTATCATTCCAGATCTCAGGACCTGTTGTTGCAATATGAGCTTTCGGGTTTACAGGATTCACAAACTGTCCGGGAATAAAGCTGTCCGGAATCTCTTTTGCAAGTTCATTAGCTTTCGCAATGGCACCTGTCATACCCTTAGTACCATCTGTAAGTACGATCTCTGCTCCATATGCTTTCAGAATATTACGTCTCTCAACACTCATAGTCTCAGGCATGGTCAGGATGATCCTGTATCCTTTGGATGCTGCAATAGCTGCAAGACCGATACCTGTATTTCCGGAAGTCGGCTCAATAATAGTAGAACCTTTCTTCAGTGTGCCTGTTTTCTCTGCATCTTCGATCATTGCTCTTGCAATACGATCCTTCACACTTCCTGCCGGGTTAAAATATTCAAGTTTCAGCAGGACAGTTGCCTCAAGGCCTTCTGCACGCTCAATGTTCTCAGCCTCAAGAAGAGGTGTGTTTCCAATCAGATCTAAAATGCTCTTATTAATTTTCGCCATAATCATTCTCCTTTTCCGCCTGCTGCCTGGCACCGAAATTGCCTTTAGGCTTTGCCCGGTGCTGCGTCCGGCCTTTCTTTTCCTAGTTATCATATATGAATTACGTATTTGATGTTTCTGATTATAGCGAGTATTCTCTACTTTGTCAATAGGTTTTTATGATTTTATTTTATACTGAGCATATTTCTCATATTTGCAAAAATTCAGCATACTTAAATTCAATCACATCTCTGGATGCTGTCATAATATATGCCTGTTCCTTATGCATAAATGCAACAATTTCATTTTTTGTCATCTTTCCTAACTTTTGTATAACAATGTCTAAAATATTCTTCTCTTCATCTGATAACGCTAAAAACCTCTGGTTTCCTTTTAATACAAAATGATATGCATTGGTTTCTCCCATATCTACTTCTTCACATGGCACGTTTTTCAGGTCGATGATGGAATTATGCCCTACCGGTACTGCCCCCATTGGCAATGCCTGATATACTAACCCTGTAATTGCACTCCCCCGTATTTTGTAAGCCAACGCATCTGCATACCACATAAGCTTCATTAATTTCACTTTATACAAATTTGTAACATCCTCTGATGCAGAAAAATATCTTATCATATCAACTACTTTGTCCAAAGATAGTTCCGTATTGCCATGTAAAAGCTGATTTCCCTGATATTTTGCATAACTGGCTTCAATAGCCTTTCTTAAATATGCATCTCTATTTTCTTCATATAATGCAGTTGCAACACCCAGATACTTTTGATATGCTTCTGTTGATAAATATTCCCTTGCATCATTTAACAAAATGAGAAACCATTCCGGGTCCTCATCTATCTTTTTTAAAATTGTGTCATGGGCTTTGTCTTGAACCTGATGGCTTTCATAACGTGTAATGGTCTTCCCACCCCAGCCCAACAAAGTACATAGATCTTTTTGGCTTATGTTATATTTTGCTCTGATCGCACAAATCTCATCCGACGTCAAAAGTCCTTCTTTTTTTCTGTATGCGTTCTTAAGACGTATATCATTTTCCTGTATCTGTCGTTCATCCATATATAATTCATCTGAATTATCACAATACTGATAAAGTGCGTCATAATCAACTTTTCTCCGCTTAAAGGTAACCTTTTCTCTGACAAGGACTGTCTTTACTTCATGAATTTCCATACAGCATACACACAGACATTTTTCACTTTTAATAATTTTCATATTCATGAAAACCTCCTATTGCTTTTTATATGGAAACATCGCTGGAATAAATGCTTTTTCTGCAAAATGAAAAGACATTATAAATGTTGTCATACTCCCATACATTCCCAAAAGCTCAACCCGTATTTTTATATATACATCCTCTGTATCATTGTAAATCTTTCCAAATTCCCGCTTCTCACTTCTCTTAGGAAAACGGATATCTTTTACAGTCCGCATATAATCTTCCACAGAAAGTTTTAATAATTCTCTTCTTAATGCATCTAACGGATTTTCATCTGGAAATAACATATTTACTGTATACTGGTTTGTATATCTTTCATCTCTGTTCGTGTCCACATATCTTTTGACCTGAAAGTTTATCTTTGCTCCATTATTAAGTGCAAATTTTAAATTCTGCAAATAAGTTTTAACTTCCAGCTCGCTCTCTATTCGAGTCCTTATTTCATCAGTCAATCCGCCCTCCATCAGGTATCATTTGATACTATGCATTTTATCTTTTCCTTATTTTAAAGTCAACAAAATTATATCTTTTTTATCATCTATTTTATGTAAAAAAGACCCTTTCACATCTATCTGATTATGGAAGAGTCTTCTACCATTAGAAATTATTGCCAAAACACCGGAGGGCAATCCTGCTCTCCGGTGTTTTATATTTTCGCTTACTGCTTTTACTTTTTCAGTATTTCTATATGCTGCGTATAATATTCGTAGGTTACGCCGCATTCCCCCAGTTCCCTGGGGTTTGGTATGCCTGTTTTCTGATCACCATGGAAATCTGAGCCTCCAGAAAAGAAGATTCCTTTGCTCTGATACCGGCTTCGGATCTGCTGTTCCAATTCTGCCTTGGAATTTTTCCCTGAATAGCTTGACTTGTCATAGGTATAGCTTGCCTCTATGCCATCCAGTCCGGCATCCACCAGCATGTCCATATACTGGAAGCGGGTCATGGTCTTACCTTGGTAGGGAGGATGTTCTTTTACTAAGAAAGGATGTGCCATGATCGCAATGCCACCTGTTCTGTGAAGCAGCCGGATAATCTTTACAGGATCCGGCTTTTCCCGGTTTGTCTGAAATTCCGGTACAGACTGTACCAGCCGTTTGGCCTGCGCCCAGTCCGGAGCATACCCCTTTACAGCAAAAAGCTCATACACTGATTTTTTCTGGATGGTTTCCGGGCAGTCCACTTTCCCTGCATTTTCCAGAACCTCCTGCCAAGATACCTGATAACCGGCCTTTGCCATCTGCCTTATCATTTCCTGATAGCTTTCCATCCTGCTTGTCTGAACACTGTGCTCCAGGTCAGCAAATGCAGGATCGTCCCAGTTACAGTACAGTCCAATAATATGGACATCATCATTCCAGGTGTCGCAGGACACTTCAATGCCCCGTAGCAGCTGGATTCCTTTTGCAGCTCCATAGGAAACAAGGTCGATTCCCTCCCATACAGCCGGCAGCGTCATATCATGGTCTGTAATGGCCATTACCTTCAGCCCCAGGGATGCAGCCCGGTCAATAGATTCAGTTGGTGTCATGTGTCCGTCTGAACGGACAGTATGTGTATGCAGATCACAAGCAAACATGTACGGCTTCTCCTGTCATATCAGATACCACATCAGATATCTTTGATGTTATTTTTGAAAATGTTGCAGATAGCATCTGCTTCAATTCTCTCAAGCATGCTGTATGCCATGAAAAGGTCAGAACCGGAAACAACAACTCCGTGCAGCGGCATAATAGCACCGATCGGATATTTCTCAGCCAGTTCTCTTCTTGCATCAAAGTATTTGTAAACCTCTTCATGAAGGTTCTTTGTATAAGCCTGTGTATACGGAATGCACTCTACAGGACCTCTCTTCATGGTTGCCTCTGTGATATTCGGGATCGGTTTTGTCTGTGCTACGAATACCATGCAGTACATTGGATGAGCATGGATGGTTGCGCCGATATTTTTGAAGTTTTTCAGAAGAAGTACATGCATGTAAGCTTCACGGGAGAGCTTTCCTGTACCTTCCAGGATGTTCATATCATAATCGATCAGGAGGAAATCTTCCGGTTTCATCTCGCAAAAATGTCTCTCAGACATAAGGGATGGAGAGATCAGGATCCTGTTATCATCTACTCTTACTGCAAAGTTTCCGCCTGCAGCATTTGTAAGTCTTCTGTCCCACATGTAATGTGCGACCTTGCTCATATCTTCTCTGTCTTTCATGTAAGATAACTCTGCCATTTTTTCTTTTCTCCTCTTCTTTTCGTTTTTTCGATGCCACGGATCATTGTACGGCTTCGCAGTTCTTTCGCTCCCGGCGCCTTATATTATGAATACTATACGGGCACTTTTTAAGTATAAAAATATATATTGTTTATCATCAAGTATACCATATAATAATTCATTTGCGTTTTTTATGGACTACTATATGACTACTATATATTAAAGAACCAGGATTCCGGGACGAAGGATCTTCTGTCCCTTATATTCTACTTCTTCATAAACCCATTCCCCTGTATGGGAAACAATTTCCTGTTTGCCGTCAATTACAATAAAGGTATCCTCTGCCTTCACACCTGCAATGGTCGGATTCCAGGAAAATCCCTGTCTGTCATGTACAACCTCTGTGCAGGCAAAATTGGTACAATAGTCTCTGGTAGGATATCCAAGACCACCTCCCTGGTGATGCAGGTCAAAATCAGGACCATAGCCTTCTGCTTCGTAAACCGCTTTTCCTGCTTTCAGAACGCTTAATGCAGTTGCTCCCGGAACTGTAGATAAAATATATGCTGCGTCTACTTTTACTACTGCCTTCAGACGCTTCATCTTGTCTTCGTCTACTTCGCCAAAGGAAACAATCCTTGAAATGGAAATGGTCAGTCCGTACTTCTGTGCACAGATCGCTGCCATTGCATATTTCTCCACTTTATTAGCGGTAGGAATCGGATGACGGAACTTTTTCAGTCTGTCGTCCGCTGCTACTAGGCATACCGGCACCTGATAACCTTTTGCCATTAATGCCCCTGTGATCCTGCCTGCGATCTCAAATTCTGTTTCTCCTTTTTGGATCTGCCGGCAGCACTCTTCCAGGATCTTTGTACTTTCCGGTCCGATCTCACGGAACCGTGCGATCTCCTCATCTGTAAGGATATACCTGAGTGGCTGGATCTCACCACCTTTATTCTCACCATAGCAGCCATTGTCGCTGACTACCTTCATTCCCTGAAGATATGGTTTCAGGATCTCGCCTTCATCCTCATGCCACAGATAACCGATCAGTTCAAAACCAAGCCCAGCCAGTTCTTCCTCCATAACACGGTATCTCTCACTGGAATTGCACACTGCATAGCTTTTATCCTTTGTAATCAGGATCTTGGATGCTGCAGGTCCTGACTTGTCTACAAAAGCACTTTTTCCTCCTGTGATCCAGAAAAAGTTCTCATTTGTATTCAATACCACTGCATCATAGCCTTTTTCTTCCATCAGCTTTCTCACTCTGCCGATCTTTTCTTCTGTCTCCCTCATTCGCCTGAATACCTCCTTTTCACACACTTTTTAAAAGAGTTTTAAAATACTGATACTTTTCTTCCCAGACAGCCTGATCTACAGGTAAAAATTCTTCAATATCAAAGGATTTCCTGATGATCTCCCTGCCCTGTAATACATCCTTGATCTCTCCCTTTGCTTTCATCTGCATCAGGAAATTGCCAGCCAGTGCTGCTTCTGTAGGCCCTACATATACCGGACGTCTGCAGGCATTTGCTGTAAACTGATCCAGCAGTCTGTCCTGACCGCCGCCTCCAAGAATATGGATACAATCTATTTTCTTTCCGTTAATCTCTTCCAACGCATCCGTTACCCAGCGATATTTAAATGCAAGGCTTTCTTCTACCGCACGCACAAACTGCCCTGGTGTTTCAGGTGCTTTCTGTCCTGTCATGCTGCAGAATTTCCGGATTTTTTCAAGCATTTTTCCAGGTTCGTAAAATTCTTCCCAGTCCGGATCGATCAGTGATCCAAATGGTGCTTCTTTTGCTGCCAGGGCTGCCAGCTCCCCAAAGGAATAATCCTGACCCATAGTCTGATATTCCCTGCGGCACTCCTGGATGATCCACAGACCCATTACGTTTTTCAGCATTCTGTATCTGTGTTCCACACCGCCTTCAAATGCAATGTTATATTTAAAAGTTGCTTCGTTTGTAAAGAAATCGGATGTTTCGATCCCCATCAGTGACCAGGTACCACTGCTGATATAAGCAGGATTTCCAGACAGTGCAGGCAAAGCTGCCACTGCGGAAGCCGTATCATGTTCCCCTACTGCGATCACATCAAAATCACCTACCCCAAGCAGGCTTTTCACATCCTCAGTCACATGTCCGATCACAGTTCCCGGCTCCACAATAGGCGCAAGGATCTTTTCCGGGATCTTAAATCTTTTCAGCACTTCCTTATGCCATAGATTTGTCCGGTAATCAAACATCTGCGTTACAGAAGCAATCGTATATTCTGATTTTCTTTCACCTGTGAGCATATATGCCAATAGATCTGGCAAATGAAGAAGAGTTTCACACCCTTCCAGAAGATAACCATCTCCCTGCTGTATCATGGCTGCCAGCTGAATAGCAGTATTAAACAGGGCATTCTGGTTGCCTGTAAGCTGATGAAGTTCTTTTTCGGAAATCAGGTCATAAATCTTATCCCTGTTCCTTTTTGTACGTGCATCCCTGTAGCAGTGCATCTGAGTGATAATGTCCCCGTTTTTTCCAATAAGGCCAAAATCATTGCAGTAGGAATCCATTCCCAGTCCTGCGATCTCGCCGCCTGCTTCCCGGAAGCCTGTCCTAAGACCTTCTGTTAGATTTTGATATATTCCAAGAAAATTCCAGTATAAACTTCCATTTGCAGAAATCTGACAGTTAGGGAATCTGTGGATCACCTTGGTATCCAGCTTGTTTCCATCAAAGCTTCCCAGCATCATCTTTCCGCTGCTCGCTCCTAAATCGAATGCGATATATTTCATGTAAACTCCTCCAGTCTCATGGCCGGAGACGTTTCCTGTAAGACACTTTACCGGCAGCCACCCTTAGATGGCCGCCGTTTCATTTTTAAAGAGTCACAATCTCAGTTCCCTGAGACTCAATGAAATGCCTGTATTCTTCGGAAACCGTCTCGTCCGTAATCAGACAATCAATGAAATCAAACTGAGAAAGAACTACCACACCTGTTTTGCCAATCTTGCTGGAATCTGCAAGCAGAAATGTTTTCTTTGCCTGCTTCAGCATTTCACGCTTTGCATCCACCTCATAAATGCTTCCGTCTGTGATCCCGTCTGTCATGCTGATCCCATGGCAGGATACAAAAGCCTTATTGGGGCGGAAATTATGAATCTGTTCCACAGCCATTACTCCGGTAAGGGAATAATTCTTGGACTTCAGCAAACCTCCCAGACATATAAATGTAAGGTTAGGCCGGTTCTCAATGGATGCCTCCACCAGAAGCCTGATGGAATTGGTAATGATCGTCACCCGATAGCTTTCCGGTATATAGGATACCAGATTCAGGGTAGTGGAACTGTTGTCAATAAAGATGGTATCCCCGTCCGCAATATACTCTGCTGCCTTCTGGCAAAGCCGAATCTTCTCTGAGTAATTACGGATCTCCCTGGTAAGGAGTGGGTACTCCTTCACCCCTTTGGAAGCCTCGGATAAAACCGCCCCTCCATGCACTCTCTGGATGATCCCCGCCTCTTCCATTTCTTTCAGGTCACGGCGGATGGTTTCCTTTGATACCTGGAGTATCTCAAACAGCTGGTTCACGTTGATACGTTCATTTTTTTCCAGAAGCCGGGCAATGTGCGCCTGTCTTTCTTTATTTTTTTTCCTGTTGTCGTTCATTACAGATTACCTCCGGTATCAATTTGATATATTAGCATTAATGGTATGATTATATCACGAAATCCATACCGGAACTATCGTTTTTCAGGAAATTCCTGACATTTTTACTTTTGATTAATGAATATCTCCATTATTCTTGATACTGTCTACCATTACTGCTACGAAAATGATCAGACCCTTGAAAATATTCTGGATATATGCAGAAGCTCCGATAATGGTAAGTCCATTGCTGATTACCTGTACCATAACGATACCGATGATCGCACCCGGGATTACCTTTCCTTTGCCGCCGAAAAGGCTGGCACCGCCGATAACTGCTGAAGAAATAACGGTAAACTCATCATTCTGTGCAAAGTTAGGATTAATAACACTAAGTCTTGCCGCATTTACCATACCTGCAAGTCCTGCAAGTGCACCGCATACTGCATAAGCGATATATACAACTCTGGGTCCGTTAATACCCATTTTGTTAGCGCCGGTCAGGTTGTTGCCACAGGCAAACAGCTGACGGCCATACTGGGTTTTTGTAAGGACAAAATGTCCAAGGATAACAACCGCAAGGAAGATGTAAACCATCAGCGGAATACCAAAGATCCTGGTAGAAGAGAAAACCCTTACCTTTGCATCCAGGAAAAGCATCTGCTGGTTGGTAAACATAAGTCCAAGTCCCTTCGCAACACTGTAGGTTGCAAGTGTAGTGATAAATGGTACGATCTTCAGTCTGGATACACAGAAACCATTGATGCATCCAATCAACAGACCACTTAAACAGGATCCTACAAAGCAAAGGATCAGCGGGCATCCAAGGTTGTTCAGAAGTGTGGTTCCCACAACTGCTGAAAAATACATGTTGGATGCTACGGAAATATCAATACCTCCGGTGATCAGTACGAAGAACATACCTACTACAGAGATTCCCAGTGTAGAGGAAAGCTGAAGTACTGTGATCGCATTGCTCAGGGAAAGGAAACCTGTGGACTGTACGGAGAAATAAATGATCATAATCAGGAATATGATATAAATTCCGTAATTACAGAAGGTATCCACCAGTTTTTTTCTAAAAATCGCATCTTTTCTTGCCTGGGATGTTTCCATTACTTTCCACCTCCTGTTGCTATTGCTGCTTTCATAATACCTTCCTGGCTGTACTCCCCTTTTTCAAGCTCACCGGTGATCTTGTTATGGCTCATTACCAGGATCCGGTCACACATACCCATCAGTTCTTCCATTTCAGAAGACACGATCAGGATGGAAGATTTGTTCTTTGCCAGATCGTTGATAATACTGTAAATCTCGTATTTTGCTCCTACATCCACACCTCTTGTAGGCTCATCCAGGAAGAAAATCTTAGGCTCCCTGAGTACCCACTTACCGAATACAACCTTCTGCTGGTTTCCACCGGAAAGATTGATAACAGCCTGTTTGGATGCATCAAATGTTTTAACCCGCAGTTCTTTAACGATCTTATCTGTGTTCTGCGCTTCCTTCTGACGGTTGATAAATGACTTATCGCAAATGTCATCAAGGCTGGCCATAACCACATTTTCCTTGATGGTCTTCGGCATCATCAGACCTTCCTCACGACGGTTCTCTGTGATAAATGCCATGCCGTTTTTAATACAGTTGATCGGTGTGATCGGAGCAATCTCCTGTCCTTTGTAGGAAATATGTCCTTCAGAAATAGGATCTACACCGAACAGGCAGCGGAGGAACTCGGTACGTCCTGCGCCCATCAGTCCGAATAATCCCAGGATCTCACCTTCACGGATCTCAAGCCCCAGGTTCTCAAATCTTCCTTCCTGGCAGATTTCCTTTGCCACAAAGGCAACATCACCAATCCCTTTTTCAACGGTAGGATAAATGTTATTCAACTCACGACCAACCATCTGCTTAATAACCTCTGCATTGGTTGTCTCGGAAGATTTCTTCTGGGAAATAATCTCGCCGTCACGTAATACAGCGATCTCTTCACAGTGCTCAAATACATCCTCCAGGATATGGGAGATGAAGATCATGGATTTGCCTCTTTCCTGAAGCATATGCATGATTCCGAACAGCTTTTCTTTCTCTTTGTTGGAAAGAGAAGTGGTAGGCTCATCCAGTACAATGATCTTTGCATCCTGCATGATAGCCTTGATAATCTCAATCAGTTGTCTCTGTCCCATAGGAAGAGTACCTACGATAGTATTTGCATCAAAGCCCTCAATGCCCAGCTCTTTCAGCTGCTCATTGGCGATTTTTTTCATTGTTTTCTTATCAATGGTTTTTGCTTTTGTCTTTTTCATCTCTGTGATGAAAAGATTCTCATATACTGTAAGGTTGGTAAAAAGGTTCAGTTCCTGATGTACAAATGCGATACCTGCCGCTTTTGACACCTTTGGATTTGTAGGCTCAAATTCTTTTCCTTCCAGATAGATCTTACCGCCATCCCTCTGATGAATACCTCCAAGTACATTCATAAGAGTTGATTTTCCGGCACCATTTTCACCTACCAGACCCAGGATCTCACCTTTTTTCAGTGCGATCGTAATATCCTTCAGAACCTGTACCGAAGCAAAAGACTTGGTAACATGTTCCATCTGTAAAATAATATCCCGTTTTTCAGTCAACTTCTTCACTTCCTCTCTCTGATCTTGCATTACTGAACCCAGTAAATTATGCTCTCTCTTTTCTCTTCCTGAATACTTCGATTGCTGCAGCAAACAGGATGATCAGACCTTTGATCATTGTAATGATAAAATAAGGTGTATTTAAAAGGTTCAGAGCAATATTGATCAGAATAATCAATACAGCACCAAGTACCGTGTTCGGAATCTTTCCTGAACCACCTGCCGGGCTTGTACCACCTACGATGATACTTCCCATGATGTCATTAAAAAGTGTGGCTCCATAACTGGATGCACCAGACTGCATCTGGCCCATCATGATGATTCCGGCTACTGCGGAGCAAAGACCGCTGAGGATAAAGATCCAGAAGATGGTTTTCTTTACCGGAATACCGGAGATCAGAGCTGCCTTTGGGTTTGTTCCTACAGAATATAACCTGCGTCCGTAAAGTGTGCGGCTGCAGATAATATGGCTGATCAGCATTACTGCCAGTGCCAGGAGCAATACGTTAGGGATAATCCCGAAAAGTGTTCCGCCGCCAAAATCAGCAAAGGAATCCGGGAGACC